>JBEIFV010000173.1:0-12106 GCA_040382235.1 Burkholderiales bacterium | reverse complement strand
CGTCGGCTGCAAATCGGCCGCAGCGGTCCATTTTTCACCGTCTTCTTGGCCCATAGCTGGGCTATGGGCCTTCGAATCCCGCAAAAACTGTCCTCGCTGGGGCCAATTTTCGCTCTCGACGCCCTAAGTCCGACAGCCTGCTAGAGCCGCGCATGCCCTGTCGCGGCTTCAACGTATCCGCTCACCGCGACCTGTCTTCAGCGCGGTGCGCGCAATGCCTGTTGCTCGAAATGACGTTGGGTGATGGCGGGCCAGAATCCGCCCGAGCGCGCGGCGATCGCAGCGCGCCCGAGTTGCTCCGCCCAAAAAGCATCGGCACCGCAGGCTTCGCGCCAGGCCCAAAGCCTGCGCGTGGCGTAGTTGAGGGCGTGTTCATAGGTGAAACCGATCGCGCCATGCACCTGATGTGCGATCGAGGTGGCGCGGGTCGCGGCTTCGCCCACCCTGATCTTGGCGACCGCGATGCTGAACAGGGCCGCGGCGGAGTCGGGCGCCAATGCTGACGGCGCGTCGGCGGCGGCGACCAGGGCCGCCGCACGGGCGCAGGCGACTTCGCCGGCAAGGAGCGCCAGCGATTGCTGGATCGCCTGGTTCTTGCCGATGGCGCGGCCGAATTGCACACGGTCCATCGCATACTGGGTCGATTGTTCCAGCAGCCATTCCATCGATCCCACCATCATGGCGCTTTTCGCCAATGCGCCGAAGCTGCGCAGCGGTGCGTCCAAAGCGGGAAAGGGATTCGGTGCGCGGGCCGCGACGCGCGCGCCCTCGAACCTCAGGTCATCCTGCGGTTCGCGCGCCTGATTGCGCCGCCGCATGATTTGCACTGTCGCCCCCTCGCTGATATCGACCAGGCACACATCACCATCGTCCAATGCCACCACAGCGAAGCGGCATTCGCTGGCCCAGGCAACGCGGCGGGCATTGCCATTGAGGATGGTGGCGCCGGCCGCGCCTGAATGCTTGATCGCATTGTCCTGACCTTCGTCGATCAGGGCGATCGAGCCGGCGGGCCTCGCGATGCCGGCTTTTCCCAACACGAGCGTGGCAATCATGGTCTCTGCCAGCGGCAGCGGCACCTGGTGATAGCCGAGCGCGCGCAGTATCGGGTAGGCCTCACTCCAGCTGGCGCCGATGCCGCCGGCCGCCTCCGGTGCCAGGGCCAGGTCGAGGCCGTTTTCGACCACCAGTTGCCACAGTCGTCGCGGCGTCTCGCCTTCTTCGAAGCGTTCGAGCAGGCCGCGGTTGACGTGATCACCGAACAGGCGCGTGGCGGTTTGTTCAATCATCGAGTCGTTCATCGCAGGCCCAATCCCTTGGCAATGATGCCGCGCAGTATTTCACGGGTGCCGCCGCGCAAGGAAAAAGAGGGCACGGCAAGCGCGGTGTAAGACATGGCCTGCGCCAGCGCGGAACCCGGCGCTGCCACGCCGCCATACAAATCGTGCGCGATGTCGGGCATGGCCTGCTCGACCAAGGCACCCTGGTCCTTCACCAGCGAGGCCGCCAGCGCCGGGTTTTCACCGCGCGCCAGCATGCCCGATACGCCCAGCGACATCTGACGCAGGGTGGCATAGCTGGCGGCGATGCGGCCGATGGCCACCGCATGGCGCTGGTTGTCGGCTGCCGCTTCATCGATCATTTCGAGCAGCAACTGGGTCGAGCTCAGATAGCGCTCCGGTCCGCTGCGCTCGAACGCCAGTTCGCCCGACACCTGGTTCCAGCCGTCGCCCTCGACGCCGATCAGGCATTCGTGCGGCACCAATACATCGTCGAAGGTGACTTCGTTGAAATCGTGCTCGCCCAATTGATTGACGATCGGGCGTACCGTCAGGCCCGGGGTTTTCATGTCGACCAGCAATTGCGACATGCCGGCATGGCGGGTCTCGCCCTGGCTGCCGGTGCGTACCAGCGCGATCATGTACTGCGCCACATGTGCGCCGGAGGTCCAGACCTTGCGCCCGTTGATCAGCCAGCCGGCATCGGTGCGCACCGCGCGGGTGCGGATCGAAGCCAGGTCCGAACCGGAATCCGGCTCGCTCATGCCGATGCAAAAATAGGTTTCGCCGCGCGCGATTCCTGGCACGATGCGCGGCACCAGCACCTCCGGTGACAGGCGCATCAGAAGCAGGGCGCTCTGCCGTTCCGCTACCCAGTGCGCCCCCACCGGTGCGCCGCAGGCGAGCAACTCCTCGAGCACCACATAGCGTTCCAGCGAGGTGCGCTCGTGGCCGCCGTAGCGCCTGGGCCAGGTCATGCCGATCCACCCGCGCGCACCCAGCTTGCGGCTGAATTCCGGATCACGGCCCGACCAGTTGCGCACCCGTTTGGAGGCCGGAAAGTCGGCCAGGGTGTCGGCGATAAAGGCCCGCACCTCGGTGCGCAGGATTTCACATTCCGGCGGCAGGTTGCAGGGATCGATGGTGACGGCTTGCATCTGGATGCTCCTTGTTTGGGGCTCTGGCGGCTGCAACACAGCAGACGCCATTCCCGACTATCCATTCTGCAATACATTTGTTTGTCGGGCAACAAACTTTATGCTAGCCTGCCCGCGCACTTGCTTCGCATGGTCCCTTTGCATTCCTGCCTCGCATGGCCGCTGCGCAAGGTTTCTCCCGCTTCCCTTTTGCATCGCACGCCCACATCATGATCGCTTCCAATCGTCCGCCCGCCGCAGTTCCCCATTCCGGACCCTTGAGCGGTGTGCGTGTGCTCGACCTGACTTCTGTGGTGCTGGGTCCATTGGCCACGCAGATCCTGGGCGATTTCGGCGCCGATGTGATCAAGGTCGAGAGCCTCGAGGGCGACCTGATGCGCGCCAACGGTGTTTCACGCAATCGCGGCATGAGTTCGATTTTTCTGGCGCTCAATCGCAACAAGCGTTCGCTGGCGATCGACCTCAAGACCCCCGCGGGGCTGGATGCGGTGAGGCAACTGTTGGGGGGCGTCGACGTGCTGGTGCACAACATGCGTGTGGCGGCGATCGAGCGCCTGGGCCTGGGCTATGCGGCGGTGGCGGCGCTCAACCCGAAGATCGTATACGCCGTCGCCACCGGTTTCGGTCAGGACGGGCCGGACGCCGATCGTCCGGCCTTCGATGATGTGATCCAGGCCGCCTGCGGCATGGCATCCCTGATCGGCCATGAGCGCGCAATCCCCGATTTCGCGCCCACCCTGATGGCCGACAAGACCACCGGGATGGCGTTGGTCAACGCGGTTCTGGCGGCACTGTTTCACCGCGAACGCAGCGGCCAGGGCCAATATGTGGAAGTGCCGATGCTTGAAACCATGGTGGCTTTCACCCTGGCCGAACACCTGGGCGGCCTCTCCTTCGAGCCGCCCACCGCCGAGGCGGGCTATGCGCGCATCCTGGCCGGTGGCCGCAAGCCGGCCCCCACGCGCGATGGCCATGTGGCAATGCTGCCCTACACGGCGGATCACTGGAATGCGCTGTTCGCCAGCATCGGTCGCGCCGACCTGGCGGCCAAGTACGACTTGAACGACCGCGCGCAACGCAATGCGCGGGTGGCCGAACTGTATGCCGACATGGTGAGCGTCACGCGCGAGATGAGCACCGCAGAGTGTCTGGCCCTGTGCGACCGCCTGGATATTCCGGCCACCCGCATCTACGGCATCGACGAGTTGCCGGCGCATCCTCACCTGCGGGCGGTGGGCCTGTTCCAGCCCTTGGCGCACCCGAGTGAAGGCGCGACCATCACGGTGCGACCTCCGACGCGCTTTGCCGCCACGCCCGCCGCGGTGCGCCTGCCGGCGCCGCGCCTGGGGCAGCAAAGCCTCGAAGTGCTGCGTGAAGCCGGCGTTGATGATGCGACACTGGAGCAATTGCGCAAAGCGTGGGTGATTCGACAGGCCGCCGACATGCCATGAGGCCCGCCGCGGCAAGGTGCAACACACGACACCAATGCGGCACATCGTGAGGATGACAAACATGAATCACCGCTTTTTGAGCCTGATGCTGTGCCTTGCGTCCGGTCTGGCCTGGGGCCAGGTCGGCACGTTTCCAAGCAAACCGATTCGCATCATGGTGCCTTTCAACGCCGGCAGCGGCGCCGACTCCAGCTCACGCTTCTATGGCGACCTGCTTGCCAAGCTGTTCGGTCAGGCGATCGTGGTGGAAAACCGGCCCGGCGGCAGCGGCATTCTGGCGGTGCAGGCGGTGAAGAACGCGCCGGCCGACGGCTACACCATCCTGATGGCGACCAATTCGCCGACGACGGTCGACCCGGTGGTGATGAAAAACCTGCCTTATGACCCGCAGAAGGATTTTCGGCCGGTGATCGGCGTGAGCCGCGCGCCTGCCAGGCCAGCCAGCCGGCGCAGGTCATGAGCCTGGGTCCGGTCGAGTTGCGCGCTTGCGCGGCCGCCGAGTACGAACGCTTCAAGCGCGTTGCGCAGGCGGCCGGCATCGAGGCGCGCTGAAAGCCGATGCCAGGCACGTTGCAAAAGGGCGGCCTGGCGGGTGCGCCGCTTCGCGAGACGGCGACCAGGGTCGGCAAGCGAGCCGGCACCGCAAGATCCACCAGTCCCGCATCGCCTGCGCGGCGCACGCAATCGCAACGCCGCGAGGAGGCCGAGCGCCGTTTGCTCGATGCGGCCCTTGGCATCGTCGCACGTGCCGGCAGCGCGCGCCTGACGCTGGCCGAAGTGGGTGCGGCGGCCGGCTACAGCCGCGGACTTGCCACCCATCGCTTTGGCAACAAGGCGGGCCTGTTGCGCGCGCTGGCGGCCCACATCAACGCCCGTTTTCACGAGCAACTGCGTGCTGCGCCGCCGCGACGTGACGGCCTGGACGCGATTCGCGGCAATATCAGCGTCTACTTCGGGCGCAGTGATCGCAACTGGACCACCACGCGAGCCTTGCTGGTGATGATGACAGAGGGCTTCATGGAAGGCGCAGAACTCAAGAGCGATATGGCGGCCTACAACAGGCTGGCGCTGGCGTTCTTCGAGCAGCACCTGAAGAGCGGCATCGCGCAGGGCGAGATAGCCGCCGATATCGAGCCGGCCAGCATGGCCGTGCTGCTGCTGGGCAGCCTGCGTGGCGTGATGCTGCAGTGGCTGCTCGATGACGCAATCGACCTCGGTGCGGTGCGCGACCTAATGCTGGCGATGCTCGACTTGATGCTGGCGCGCGGCGCCTGAAGCCACAGGTGCAATGCCGATATCAGCCGGCGTGTTTCAGGGCCGGCGCGCGCGATGCGCCTGCCATTCCTCCGCGCTCCATTCAAGCAGGTCTTCCGCGCCCGATGTGCGCAAGTGCGCCGCGCCGTCGATGGCCACGGTTTCACCCGACATGTAGCCGGCTTCGTCGGCAATCAAATAGGCCGCCAGATTGGCAAGCTCCGGTGCCTGGCCTACCCGCCCCAGAGGCACGCGCCCGGCCGGCGCGCTTGCGTTGCTGCGCGAAGCCGGCATCAGCTGGCGCCAGGCGCCGTCGGTGGGGAAGGGGCCCGGGGCGATCGCCATCAGGCGTATGTTCTTCGGGCCCCATTCCACCGCCAGGCTCTTGGTCATCGCCTCGAGGCCGGCCTTGGCCATGGCCGAGGGCACCGTAAAGGCGCGCCCGGTGCGCACCGAGGTCGACAGGATGCTGAGCACCACGCCGGCATGCTTTGCATCGATCCAGCGGCGCCCGGCGCCGAGCGTGCAATACAGCGCTCCGTGCAGGGTCGGCGCCAGGATGGCATCGGCGGCACGCGCCGACAGGCGCTCGCTTTGCGCGATGAAGGTGGCGGCCGCGTTGTTGACCAGCACGTCGAGCGGACCCACCTGCCAGATGGCATCCAGCATGGTTTCGACCGCGCCGGCGTCGCGCAGATCGCAGCCATGGGTTGCGACATTTGCGGCACCGGCCTGGCGCAATCTAGCCGCGCTTGCTTCCAGAACATCGGTACGGCGGCCGCAAAGAATCAGGGTCGCACCCAGTTCGGCAAAACGCGCCGCCATGGCCGCCCCCAGGCCGCTGCCGCCGCCGGTAACCAGAATTCTTTTTGAGGCAAGCAAATCCTTGCGAAACATGTCGACTCCATGGGGGGAAAGCGGCATCTGGGTGGCGCCCGGGTTGGCGCCGGCGCCGTGGCCGTAGAAGCCCGTGCGTCGCTGCGGGCCTTGCGAAGGTGGGTGTTGCGTCCCTCGAATCATCCGCCATGCAGGGACACGGCTTGGCGCTGCCGCGCCCGGCTTTCAGTCGGCTTCGCGTCGCAAGTGCAGCCGACGCTGCGATTCGGCGACGAATTCCTCAAGATCGGGATCCAGTGCGTTGCGCGCCGAGACGATGCCCACCAACTGGCCCGCTTCCAGCACCGGCAGATGGCGAAAGTTGTTGTCATGCATCAAGAGCATCGCATAGCCGAAGGACTTGTGCGAATCGATGGTGACGGGAGGCGCGGTCATCACCGCGGATACAGGCGTAAGCGTGGGGTCGCGGTCTTGTGCGACTACCCGAAACGCGATGTCGCGTTCGGTGAAGATGCCCACCAGGCGGCCACTCTCCAGCACCAACAGCGCTCCCACCTTCTCGGTTGCCATCAGCTTGGCCGCCGCGTTGACGCGCAGGTCCGCCGGCGCCGTGACCAGCCTGGATTTTTCCAGAATGTCCCTGACCTGCAGGCTATACATTTCGTCCTCGGAATGCTGATGCCACAACCACGCGCCCGGCTCATTGCCGTGGGGCGCCCCCTTGATGCCCGTCGCAGCATCGCCGTCACTTCAGCAAAGACGTCTGAATGACGCGGATGCGAACACATGTATCGTAGACAAGGCGTGGGGCAATGATTTGATCAGGATCAAGCGTCGGCGCCGGCCGTCGCGCACGGCGCTGCCGAAGTTTGCCAGTATCATCGCCGCCTGCCAGGTCATGCGGTTGAAGTCGGGTCGGTCACGCGATCGGCGTCGCGACGATGAGCCTGGAGGTCACATCGAGGAGACTTCAGCATGCGTTTGGCGACGGTCGCACTATCACTCGCAATCGGACTTGGCTGGGCTGCCGCGCCGGCTTGCGCACAGGTCGAAAAACCTGCGCTCAAGTTCACGCTCGGCTGGCTGTTCCAGGCGCCGCAGGCCCCCTACACCCTGGCGGCTGAAAAAGGCTATTTCAAGGCTGAGGGTCTGGACGTGACAGTCGACCGCGGGTCGGGCTCGGGCGCCTCGGTGCAGCGCGTGATTTCCGGCAGCCACGACATCGGCCATGCCGACATGGGCGTGATCATCAAGTGGAATGCCGAGAACCCCGAAAAGCAGTTGCTGGTGTTTTATTCTCCAGAGGACGGTTATCCGCTGGCCATCATCAGCCTCAAGGATCGCGCCAACATCACCAGTCCGAAGCAGCTCGAAGGCAGGAAACTCGGCGCGCCGGTATTCGACGGTGCGCGCCAGATGTTTCCGGCACTGGCCAAGGCCAATGGCGTCGACCTGGCGAAGATCGCCTGGGTCACCATGGATGCAGCGTTGCGCGAACCGATGCTGGTGCGCGGCGAGGTGGATGCGATTTCGGGATTCATCACCTCCGGCGGCCTGGGAGTGGAAGGCCTGGGCGTCAAGCGCGAGAACATCGTGGTCATGAAGTATGACGCGCACAACGTCGACGGTTACGGCAATGTGGTCTTCGCGATGCGTGATTTCGTTGAGAAGAACCCGCGCACCATCAGCGGCTTCACCCGCGCGATCAACCGCGCCTTTCGCGACACGGTAGCCGACCCCCGGGCCACGGTGAATTCGCTCAAGGGGCGCGACCCGCTGATCAACGTCGACCTGGAAAACAAGCGCATGGTGCTGGCCATCAAGGAAATGTACCTGACACCCAACGTCAGGGCCAACGGCATTTCGAACGTGGAGTCGCGCAAGATCGAGCGTTCGATCGCCTCCACCCTGGAGGCGTTCAACGTCAAGGGCAGCCTGCGGGTGGACCAGGTCTACACCGACCGCTTCCTGCCTCCGAAAGCCGAGCGCATGCTGCCCGAGTTCAGGGAGTGGGTGCATGAGCGCTCCCGCCCGGCCGTCCGAAGGGAGCGCTCATCCTCCTCTTGGGAGGATGCCACGCAGTGACCAAAAGGGTTTCCGATGAATCAGGCGATACAAGGTGCGTTGGGTGCGCTGGTGCGCGAGCTGGGGGAGATTGCGCATACCGACGCGCCGGCAGTGCTGCAAGCCAAGAGCCGCGACTACTACTGGTTTTCACCGATTCTCAAGCAGGAGCTCGACGGCCTCACCGCCGAACTCGTGGTCGCCCCCCGCAGCCAGGAAGAGGTGTTGCGCGTCGCCAGCGCGTGCGCCAGGCACCGAATTCCGCTGACCGCGCGCGGCATGGGTACCGGCAATTTCGGCCAGGCCGTGCCGCTGGCCGGCGGCGTGGTGCTCGACATGAGCGGGGTCGACCGCATGTTGTGGGTGGGCGGCGCAGGGCGTGGTGCGGCGGCGCGCGCCGAAGCCGGCATCCTGGTTGATGCGTTCGACGCCGCCACGCGCGCGCAGGGGCTGGAACTGCGCATGCATCCGTCGACCAAGCGCATGGCGACGCTGGGCGGCTTCATGGCGGGCGGCCACGCCGGGATCGGCTCGGTGGGCTATGGCATCCTGCGCGACCGCGGCAACATCCTGGGCCTCAAGCTGGCGACCATCGAGGAGACGCCGCGCATCCTGGAGGTGCGCGGCGACGATCTTGCAACCGTGCATCATGCCTATGGCGTGAACGGCATCATTCTCGAAGTCGAGATGCCGCTGGCGCACGCGCATGCCTGGCGTGATGTGATCGTGACGTTCGCCGACTTCATGCAGGCAGCGCGCTTCGGCTGGGCATTGGCGGTGGCTGACGGTATTGCGAAGAAGCTGGTGTCGCCCATTTGCTGGCGCCTGGCGCGGCATTTTCATGCCCTGCGCGAGGCGATTCCCGATGGTTGCCACGCGGTACTTGGCATGGTGGCACTGGAAAGCATCGAGGCACTGGCTGATCTGGTGCGCGAGTTCGGCGGCAACTTGAGTTTCAATCATCCGGAAGGCAGCTTCCAGCACAAGCCGATCTACGAATACACCTGGGGCCACACCACCCTGCAAGTGCTGGCTGACGACCCGAGCGTTACTTACATGGTCTGTATTTTCAGGGGCGCCGACCCGCTTGAACAGGTGCGCCTGATCCATGAACGCTTTGGCGAGGAGGCGCCGCTCCATTTGGAGCTCAAGCGCATCAATGGGCAAATGGCGGTCGAAGGCATTCCGGTGCTGCGCTATACCGGGCCGGCGCAGATCGACCGGCTGTCGCACGCTTTCGAGGAACTCGGCGTGAAAATCGCCAACCCGCACACCTACTACCTGCAGAACGGCGGCATGCACAGGATCGACGCCGCACAACTCGATTTCAAGCGCGCTGCCGATCCTTTCAATCTGATGAACCCGGGCAAGATCGCCGGTTTTGACGAGATCGACGGGGCGCCGGGTGGCGCCAGCCACATCAAGGCAAGTGGCTGGGCTTATTGAATGACCGCGAAATCGATCCTGACCGCACTGGTTGCACAGCTGCAAGGCATCACCCTGCTCTATGGAACGGCCGACCTGATGCGCCTGTCGCGCGATTTTTACTGGTTTTCGCCGATTCTCAAGGCACTGCTCGACGACAAGCGCGCCGACCTGATCGCGGTGCCGGCCGATCAGGAGCAAGTGGTGCGGGTGGTGGTGGCATGCGCGCGCGCCGGCGTGCCGATTACGCCACGCGGCCTGGGCTCGGGCAATTACGGGCAGGCCATGCCGCTTGAGGGCGGCGTGGTGCTCGATCTTTCCAGGTTGAAGCGCGTTCTTTGGGTCAGGCCCGGTGCGATGCGCGCCGAAGCCGGTGCCCGGCTTTTCGATATCGACAGCGAGGCGCGCAAGACAGGTTGGGAGCAGCGCATGTTGCCGTCCACCTTTCGCGGTTCAAGCATCGGCGGCTTTTACTGTGGCGGCGGGGTTGGCATCGGCTCCAACAACTACGGAATGTTGAAGGAGCGCGGCAATATTCTCGGGGTCAAGGCGCTGTCGATGGAGGCACTGCCACGCATGATCGAGTTGCGCGGTCGCGAGGCGGTCGACCTGCATCATGCCTACGGGGTGAACGGCATCGTCCTGGAGGTGGAACTGGCGCTGGCGCCGGCCCTGCCATGGATCGAGTGCATCGCCAGCTTTGCCGATTTCAACCATGCGGTGGCCTTCGCGCAAGCCTTGGGCGAGTCCGACGGGATTGCCAAGAAGGGCGTGTCGGCGCACCAGTGGCCTTTGCCGCGCAGCTACCGCCCCCTGAAAGACGTGCTGGCCGCGGGCGAGAGCGTGGTCATGACCCTGGTGGCCGACTATAGCGAAAGCGCCATGGGCGACCTGTTGCGCGAGCGCGGCGGCAGGCTTGTGTACCGCAACGACCCGCGCACAGCCGGGGCGCGCAAGCTGACGATCCAGGAATTCATGTGGAATCACGCCACCCTGCATGCGATTCGCGAGGCCGAAACCCGCAGCGCACAGAGCGGCGTCGCCGAATCGATCACTTATCTGCAGCTTGGCTACCCCGCCGGGCGCAACCTCGAACTGGTGCAACGCATTCACGAGCTGTTCGGCGACGAGGTGGTGCAGCATGTCGAATTCATCCGCGTCGGCGGCGCGGTTACCTGCAGCGGGCTGCCGATCGTGCGCTGGAACGGCGAGCCGCGCCTGCGCGAAGTGATGCGGCAGCTCGAAGCGGAAGGCGCGTACATTGCCGACCCGCACACCTGGGTGGTGGAGGACGGCGGCAAGAAGTCGATCAATCCGCGCCATGTCGAATTGAAGCTCGCCATGGATCCGGCGGGCTTGCTCAACCCCGGCAAGCTGCGCGCCTGGGACGAGCGCGACCAGGTGCAACCCAAGAGCGTGTTCTGGGATTCCTGAGCGCCGGCACGCCTGCCCCGGCGGGCGCCAGCGCGCTTGGCGCCGCGCCCGACGCGGCCTTGCGGCAGCTCTCAGGCAGGTGCCGACTCGCCGCCCAGTGCGGTGATCATTTCCGGAATCAGCTTGGCCATCTCGCCGGTGGCGATCGCGGTGTCGGCATCGAAGCGGTCTTCATCATCGGCGCCGGCTTCCTTGAAAACCCCGTCGAGAAAACGGATCTTCTTGATCTGCAGGGTATCGGTCAGCACGAACGAGATGCGGCCGGCCCACAGCATGGCCAGGCGCGTCGGCACCTTGCCGCCTTCCACATGCTGGCGAATCTCTGCCAGGTCGAGCAGGTGGCGCGAGTACTTGACCGAAGACTGCATGTCGTCGGTGGACTTGAGTTCGCATTCGCGGTCGAGGTCGAAATGACCCGGGGCGCCGCGCTCGGTCAGCCACAGGGCCATCGCGGCGGCAGGTGACTGATGGGTCTGCACCAGCGTGACTGTGAACTGGTCGAGCGCGCGAATCAGGCTGACCAGGACTTCATCTGCGCGCGCCTGGGTGGTGGTGTCGATCACCAGCAGGCGCGCCTTGGGATCGATCCATGCGGTGACGGCAGCCCGCTTGGTGAAGGCCAGCGGCAGCAATTCACGAATCACTTCTTCCTTGATCTCGCGCGCCTGCTTCTTGCCGGGCTTGCGTCCGCTTGTGGCCTCGATCTTTTCCATGCGCTGCTCGACCGCGCGCCGCACCACGGTGGCGGGCAGGAGCTTGGCTTCGATCATGAACTTGAGAATCAACTGGCCACCGACCGATTCGACCAGGGCGCCGTGTTGCAGGCCGCGCGGCTCGCACCAGCCCACCGATCTTTCCTGGCTGGCGGCGCAATCGACAAAGCGAAAGCGGTCCAGCGATTGCTCGATTTGCTTGATCGACGCGGCCCATGCCGGGCCGATGCGATACATCATGACGTTCTTGAACACGTATGCCTTTGCTGTGGATGGAATTTGCCGCGATCGGGGCCCGGCATGTCTGGCGGCACTGCGTAAAGCCCGTAGGCGCGGCGGCCGGTTTGCGGCCGGGCCGAATGATAGCGCTTGCGGCGTTTGCGCTCTAGGTCAGGCTGCGCGCCGTACTCAGTACATCGCGCCGCGCCTGCCGCTGCCGCGGTGGGCCACCCAGAACGCGGCGAGCGGCACGACGATCCATTGCAAAAGGG
>JBEIFV010000172.1:0-12217 GCA_040382235.1 Burkholderiales bacterium | reverse complement strand
GCCGGCATCGATCAGGGCATTGATCAATTCGGCCTTGACCTCGGTCGGACTGACTTCCTTCTCCGACTGGAAGCCGTCACGGGTGCCGACTTCGGTGACCAGGACAAAGCGGTCGGCGGCGGCGTTGGCAGGCGATTGCATGAAAATCCTTTCAGGAAATTGACTTACTTCTTGATGCGACCGCTCGGCGCAACCCGGGCAGGCTTGCGCGGCAGCGGCTCTGACACCATCGGCGGTTGCCGCACACGCTTCTCAGCCGATGCGTAAACCGCCGACCCTTCGCGCTTGTCGACCGCCAGCACCAACACCAGCAAAACATCGTCGACCACGCGGTACACCAGACGATACCCCTGCCTGCGCAACTTGATCTTGTAACAGCCGCGCAGTTCGCCGCCAAGTTCGGCACCGGGCGTGCGCGGCTGCTCAAGTCGCTTGCGCAGAAGCTTGCGCAACGGCTCCTTGAAAGCACCATCCAGGGCATTCCATTCCTTGAGAGCATCGTTGACAAACGCCAGGCGGTATTTCGGTTTGGCGGGTACCTCAGACGCTGTCAATATCGACCTCGGTCACCTCCCCGCGTTCGGCGCTTGCGATGCGCCGCTTCAACAGGGGCAGCAGCCGGGCATCGGCCAGGTCTTCGAGCATGGCTTCGAACAACGCGGGCTCGACCATGTAGAAGGCCGCCTTGTTGTGGCTGAGCACGGCTACCGGTTGAGCCCCGGCGTCACGCAGAACCTTGGCCGGATTCTTCTTGAAGTCCGACATGCTTACGGTGAGGTCGGTATAAAGAGTTTGCATTTTTGAAGTGTGGACAGTAATTTCAGCTCTTATTATAGCGCCCCAATTAGAGCCAATATACGCGCACTCACGTTCCGGCAAGCGGCTTCCTTATGCACCAACGCCGCGCATGCTCAGATCACGCCGCGCGCACGTAAACCCGCAACGCGATCCCGCTCGAACCCCAACTCGGCCAGGATGCCATCGGTATCCGCACCCAACAAAGGCGGCGGCCGATGCACGCGACAGGGGGCGTCGCTGAACTTGATCGGGAATCCCAGCACGTCGAGCTTGCCGTGCTGCGGATGCTCGATGGTGATGCGCATCCGCTGGTGGCGGGTCTGCGGATCGTCAAACACTTCGTTGAGGTCGAGTACCCGCCCGCACGGCACGCCGACGCGGTTGAGCAGTTCGATCCAGTGGTCCACGTCGCGGGTCCGGGTGCGCCCGTTGATCTGCGCATTGATCGCCACACGGTGTTCGAAGCGCGCTTCGTTGCTGAGAAAGTCCGGATGATTCTTGAGGTCGGCAAGATCGAGCGCCTCCAGCAGCTTGAAGTAAAACGTGTCGTTCGAAGGTGCGATCGCCACCTGGCCGTCGGTCGCCTCGAACAGGCCGTAGGGCGAGGCCAGCGCGTGGTCGTTGCCGGTGCGCAGCGGTTGCTGGCCCGTGGCGAAGAAATTGGTCGCCAGGAACGCCAGCATGCTGGTCATGCTGTCGGTGAGCGCGGTGCTCACCTCCTCGCCTTGCCCGGTGCGATGGCGGCGCACCAGCGCAGCCAGGATACCCATCGCCGCCTGCGAGCCGGCCACCAGGTCGGAGATCGGCGGCGCGGCGCGCATTGGCGGCCCGCCGTCGTCACCATTGACGCTCATGAAGCCGCTCATCGCCTGCGCAATGAAATCGAACGAAGGTCGCCCGGCATAGGGTCCGTCGAGCCCGAAGCCGGTGACATGGCAACTGATGATGTCGGGCTTGAGCAGCTTGAGGGCGGCGCGGCCGAAGCCCATCTTGTCCATCACCCCTGGGCGGTAGTTATTGACCACCACGTCCGCGCGGCGAATCAGCTGGCGCAGGATATCCTTGCCTTCGTCGCTCCTGAGGTCGAGTGTCAGGGAGCGCTTGTTGCGGTTGAAGGTGGCGAAATACAGCGAATACCCGTTGACCGCGGCGCCCTGCTTGCGCACCGGGTCGCCTTCATCCGGGTCCTCGATCTTGATCACCTCCGCACCCATGTCGCCCAGGAACATCGAGCAGAACGGGCCGGACAAGATGCGCGTCAGATCGACGACGCGGATGCCTTCGAGCTGCATGCCGCTTGCGACTCACTCGATCTTGATGTTGGCGTCACGGGCGATCTTGCCCCACTTCGCGTAGTCGGCGCGCACGAACGCGGCAAATTCCTCGATGCCACCGCCCACCGCGGTGGCGCCACCGGCCGAGATCTTTTCACGCACGTCCGGCATGGCCAGTACCTTGTTGATTTCGGCATTGAGGCGCGCAACGATGGCCGGCGGCGTGCCCGCCGGGGCGAACAGCCCCAGCCAGATGCCCGCCTCGACACCCTTGATGCCGGCTTCCTCGAGCGTCGGCGTGTCGGGCAGCATGTGCGAGCGCTTGCCGGTGGTGACCGCCAGCGGCGTCAGTTTTCCGCCCTTGACCAGGCCCAGCACCGATGGCACCGACATGATGGCGACGTCAACCGACCCGCCCATCACATCGGCCAATGCCGGTGCCGCGCCCTTGTAGGGCACCTGCAACAGGCGAATGCCCGCAGTGACGCGAATCTGCTCTCCGAACAGGTGACCGGCCGACCCATTGCCGGCGGTCGCCCATGACAGGCCGGCGGCGCTCTTGCCGCGCGCCAGCATGTCGGCAGCCGTTGCAAGCCGGGTCTGCCCGGAACCTGCCACCGCGTTGCCGACAATCGCCAGCGGGGCCACCGACACCTGGACGATCGGCGCGAAGCTCTTGACTGTGTCGTAACCGACATTCGGGTAAAGCCATGGTCCCAGCATCACATTGTCAGTCTGGCCGATGACAATGGTGTAGCCATCCGGCTGCGCCTTGGAGGCCGCGGCGATGGCGAGGTTGCCGCCGGCACCAGGCATGTTTTCCAGAACGACCTGCCACTTGGTGGTCTCGGCCAGCTTGGTGCCAACCGTGCGCGAGACGAAGTCGGTGCCGCCGCCCGGGGTGAAGGGGATCAGCCAGCGGATCGGCTTGGCCGGGTAGTCCGCCTGCGCCAGTGCTGCGGGTATCAAACTGCTGGCAGCGAGTGCTGCAAGAACATGCGCAAACATTTTCATTCTCGGTCTCCTTGGTTTTCCGGCCACCGCGAATCGATGGCGCGTTGCGAATGGCCTTTCATTGCCCCGCATTATCGCCTTCAATGCGAATCGCCTGCGCCGGGCACAACAGGGCGGCGCGCCGGACGAATGCGGCGAGATCGGTTGCCGGAGTGGCATTGCTGAGCAACACCAGACCGTCTTGCAGGTCCTGGTCGAACACTTCGGGCGCCACCCGCACGCACTGGCCGGCGCCGACGCATCTGGCGCGGTCGATCAGCACTTTCATGGCCCAAGCATCCTCACCAGGTCACCGGCAGGTTATGCACGCCATAAATCTGCATGTCGTCCTTGAAACGGATTTCTTCCAGCGGTACCGCCAGCTTGAGCCCGGGCAGGCGTTTGAGAATGGCCGCATACATCACCTGCAGTTCGTAGCGCGCCAGCATCTGGCCAAGGCATTGATGGATGCCATAGCCAAAAGTGAGGTGTTGCGAGGTGTCGCGTTCGATATCGATGCTGTCGGGGCAGGCGAACAACTGCTCGTCGCGGTTGGCCGACGGCAGCGACATGAAAAGGCCATCGCCCTTCTTTACCGTGACACCGGCGATCTCGACATCTTCCAGCGCCACCCGCCGCGGCGAGAATTGCACCGGCGACACGAAACGCAGGAACTCCTCGACCGCCGCCTCGATCAGGGCCGGGTAGGCGGTCAGGCGCGCGCGCAGGGCATCGTCGCGCAGCAGCAGCAGGCTGCCCATGCCGATCATGTTGGTGGTGGTGTCGTGGCCGGCGCGCAGGATCATGGCGCCGATCTCGGCCAGATCGTCGCGCGACAGGTTGCCCGGCTTCACATGGTCGGCTATGACGCGGCTCAACATATCGTCGCCGGGATTTGCTTCCTTGCTATCGATCAGGCGCCGCACGTAGGCAGCCAGTTCGCGCGCCTTGGTTTCCGCCTCTTGCGGCGATTGCAAGAGGCCATGACGTGCCACCGCGCAGCGAATGATGAAAACGTGATCCGCATAGGGCGAACCAAACAGCTCGGCCATCACCAAGGACGGATACTTGACCGCCAGGGTAGCCACCAGATCGGCAGGCGGCCCCTCAAGCAGAAGTTCGTCGACCAGGCCGTCGGCCAGCGTCTGCATTTTCGGAATCAGCGCCTGCATGCGGCGCACACTGAACTCGCGCGTGAAAAACCGACGATAGCGGTCATGCTCCGGATTGTCCATGCCGACAAAGGCGCGCTCGCTGCGATCCACCGCGACGCGTGCTTCGGTCACTGTCGGAAAGTCCGGAGCGCCCATGCGGCCGCTGAAGCGGCGGTCATCCATCAGGATGGCGCGGATTTCGGCATGGCGCGTCACCACCCAGGCGCGCTTGCCGTTCCACAGCCTCACCGCCAAGAGCGGCCCCTGGGCGCGCGCGGCGGCATATTGCGGCGGCGGGTCGAAGGGACAGGAGCGCGCGAACGGCAGCCTTGGCGCCAACTGATCGGGGGAAATCTGCATGAAAGGATTCTACCGTCGCGCGCCGGGATCGCAAGCCGGCGCCGGTCATGGCGCCAGCAGCCCAGGACCCGGTTGACACCAAATCAACACTGCAAGGACCCCTGACAATCACTCGGCGCCCCGGCCCTTGATGTCTTGTCTACTACAGGTTGCCAGCCGGTCCAGCAGGTCGCACCAACCGCTTGACCTTCCCGACCGGGCGCGGTTTGTCCTGCGCCTCGTTCAACACGTCGATGGTCATCGGCCCCTTGTAGGCGGCAAGCACCAGGTCGCGCATGCGCTCCAGGTGGGCGCGCCAGAAGCTCTCGACCACCGCTGGCACGCCGTTGCGCATCAGCGCCACCGCCATTTCGCGACTGCGGATGCTCTCCTGCCGCAACTTGTCGACACTGGCCTTGGTGGAGGTGCGGGCGGTCACGTCCTCGTGCTGACGTCGGATGATGTCGTAGATCAATGACGACAACAGGTGGATGGTCCGGTTGCCGCAATGCTGCGTGATCAGCATCGAGAATTCGGCGCTGAGATCGGCGTAACGGATCAGGTCGTGCTGCGCGGCTTCGCGCGCGGCCGCGATATTGGCCTCCAGCGCGGAAAATGCCTTCGGATCGCCCTGCGCGGCCAGCATGCCGGCTGCCGGCGGCTCGAGGATTGTGCGCGCCAGCCATACGTCGGTGAGCGTGGTGCCGGCGATCTGCAAGTACACCCCGACCTGGTTGGCCGCGGCAGCGAGATCGATCTCGATCACGCGCGCCCCGCCATGCTTGCCGCGGCTGATGCTGATCAAGGATTCGGATTCAAGGATGCGCAGGGCCTCGCGCATGGTCGGGCGCGAGATGGCGAACTCGGCCTGCAGCACGTTCTCGGGATGCAGCTTGTCGCCGGGCTTGAGCCGACCGGTGACGATCTGCCGGCGCAGTTCGGCCGCCACGTTCTCGGCGGCTTTGGGGCGCTTGGCCGGCGCACTTGTCACGGGATGCGGTCGCGCTGTGGTGCTGCTGCGTTTCATGTAGGGCCTGAGTCGGAAAGCGAAGTTGAGGGTAGCACTTGACCTTGGATGCAGGATACGATTAAATGGTTATACAAATAGGATGTCAAGAGCCGACCCGCCACAAGGCGGGCAAATCACTGATTCGGTGCAGTTTCATCCACAGGAGACAACCATGCGCATTCCTCTTCCCGGCTCGATGTCCCGCCTGGCCGGCCTCGCGACCGGGCTTGCTCTCGCGCTCGCCGCCGGCACCGCGCTGGCGCAATCCGGCGCGTTTCCGAACCGGCCGCTCAAGATCATCGTGCCCTACTCGGCCGGCACCGGCAGCGACGTGCTGGCGCGCACCATCGGCCAGAACATCACCGAGAAGACCGGGCAGCCGGTGGTGATCGAGAACCGTGACGGCGGCGGCAGCCTGATCGGCACCATGGCGGCGGCGAAATCGGCACCCGACGGCTACACCATGCTGATCGCCGCCAACCCCTTCATCATCGTGCCAAGCCAGAACTCCAAGCCGCAGTACGATCCGCTCAAGGATTTCGTGCCGATCGCCAAGGTGGCGGTGATCCCGCTGGTGCTGGCCGCCAACCCGCAAGCCCCTTTCACCAACATCCGCGAACTGCTGGCCTACGCGCGCGCCAATCCGGGCAAGCTGAGCTATGCCTCCTCGGGCGCCGGCACCATCAGCCAGCAGGAAATGGAATTGTTCAAACAGGCGGCAGGGCTGGATATCGTCGAGGTGCCCTACAAGAGCACGGCGCAGGCGATGACCGATACCATCGGCGGCCAGATCGCGCTGTTTCCGGTGGTGGTGCCGCTGGCATTGCCGCACCTGCGCTCCGGACGGGCGCGCGCACTGGGCGTGTTCGATACGCAGCGTTCGCCGCTGTTGCCCGAGGTGCCGCCGATGGCCGAGGAAATCCGTGTCCCCGGCTACACGCCGACACCGGTCTGGTACGGATTTCTTGCACCGGCCGGTACGCCGCGCGAGGCTGTCACCACGCTCAATGAACTGATCCAGGGTGCGATGCGCTCCAACGAAGTCAAGGAACGCCTGACCGGCCTGGGTGCGCAGCCGATCACCCGCACCAACGAGCAATTCGAGGCCGAGATGAAAAGCGAGCTAGAGAAGGCGGGGCAGCTCGCGAGAAAACTCGGCACCTTCAAGTAGTCACCCCAGGGCGGGTCGCGCGCCCGCCGCTCTGGCTCAAGCCGACGCGCGCTTCTTGCGCTCGTGCTCCATCTGCCGCAAGCCCTTGCGGATGACCTTGCCGGTGGTGGTGGTGGGAATGGCGTCGACAAACTCGATCTCGCGTGGATACTCGTGGGCCGACAGGCGCGTGCGCACCAGGGTCTGCAGTTCCTGCGCCAGCTCGGATGTCGGCAAGAATCCCTCGCGCAGCTGCACGAAGGCCTTGACCACCTCGCCGCGAATCGGATCGGGGCTGCCGACCGCGGCCGCCAGCGCCACCGCCGGGTGGCCGGTAAGGCAAGCCTCGATCTCGCCGGGGCCGATGCGGTAAGCGCCGCTGGAAATCACATCGTCCTTGCGCCCGACGTACCAGATGTAGCCGTCCGCATCCTTGTTTGCGAGGTCACCGGTCAGCAACCAGTCGCCGCTGAACTTTTCACGCGTCGCGGCCTCGTCATTCCAGTAGCGCAGGAACATCGCCGGGATCGGGCGCTTCAAGGCGATTTCACCGATCTCGCCCTCCGCCACCGGCTGGCCCTGCTCATCAAGCAGCGCGATCTCGTGGCCCGGAATCGGACGGCCCAGCGAGCCCGGCTTGATCGGCATGTAATCGGTGCAGTTGCCAATGATCATCACCGCCTCGGTCTGCCCGAAGGCTTCGTGCGGCGTCGCACCCAGGGCTTCGCGCGCCCAGCGGATCACATCCTCGCCAACGGTCTCGCCACCGGTGTGGATGGTGCGCAACTGCACGTCCCATTTGTCGCGCGGATTGTCGATCAGGCGCATCATCTTGAGCACGGTGGCCGGCAGGAACACATTGCGGATCTTGTGCCGCGCCATCAGTTCGAACGCGCGCACAGCGTCGAACTTGCGGCTGCGGTGGGCCACCACCGTCACACCGTAATGCCAGCTTGGCAACAGCATGTCGAGCAGGCCGCCGGCCCAGGCCCAGTCGGCCGGGGTCCAGAAGCGATCGCCGGGCTGCGGAAAGGCCTGGTGCACGAACTCCATCGACGGCAGCCGCCCAAGCATGATGCGATGCGCGTGCAGCGCCCCCTTGGGCGGGCCGGTGGTGCCGGAGGTGAAGATCAGCAGCGCCGGGTCCTCGGCAGCGGTCACGACCGGCTCGAACGCCTCGGATTCACCTGCCAGAAGCGAGCGATAGTCGAGCACGCCGGTGGCGGTGGCCGGGTCGGCGCTGATGATGTGGGTAAGGTCCGGATACTTGTTCTGCACTTCAAGCAGGCGATCCAGGCCTTGGGCATCGGTCAGCACCACCCGCACACCGGCGCTGCGCAAGCGGTATTCCAGTGCGTCCGGGCCGAACAGCGTTGCCAGCGGCAACACCACGGCACCGAGCTTGTAGATGCCCAAGTGGGCGACGCCGGTTTCCGGCCGCTGCGACATGACGATGCCCACCCGGTCACCGCGCTGCACGCCAAGCCGCGTCAAGGCATGCGCGAGCTGGTTGGAGCGGGCGCGAAACTCGGCGAATGTGTGTTCGCTGACGCGCCCGTCTTCATCCTCGTAGATCATCGCCAGGCGGGTCGGGTCGCCGGCATGGCGGTCGCAGATGTCGACGGCGATGTTGAAACTGGCGGGAATCTCCCAGCGGAAGCGCTCGCACAGTTCTTCGTAGGTCTTGCCTTCGGGCAGGGCTTTGTCGGTCACCGCGGGTCTCCTGAGTCACGTTTCCTGTGGTCGCGGCCCGCTGTTCGGGCCGCGCGCTGCATACGCATGGGCAGCGTATCGCCTGGCACAGGGAGGTTGACTGATTTTTCTCATCGTATTATAATAGTTATACAATTAAAACCAGCTGGCAGCGCGGAGCGACAAGCATGAACTGGCCGACGGTGATCTACAACGAGGAGGTGATGCGCGAGGGCTTTGGCATCGAGGATGTGGCCATTCCTCTGGCTGCCAAGCTCGAGTTTCTCGACGAGCTCTCCGAGACCGGATTGCAGCGCATCACGCTGGGCGCGTTCGTCAGCCCGAAGTATGTGCCGCAGATGGCCTGCTTCGAAGACCTGCTGGGGACATTCCGCCCGAAAGCAGGCGTGACCTACCTGCCCTACATCCACAACCCGAAGGCGCGCACGCTGGCGCTGCAATACGCGCCGCCTTTGACGGTGGAAGAGGATGTGTTCACGCTGTTCATCGACATCTGCGACATCCACCAGCGGCGCAACGTCAATCGCTCGGTCGAGCAGATGATGGATTCCTGGCCGGAGGCGATCGCCAGTGCAGTGGCGCGTGGCGTGACCCGCGCGCGCATCGGCATCGGCTCGACCTGGGGCTCCAACTTCATGGGCAAGTTCTCGCAGGAATTCCGCTTCTTCTTCCTCGAGCGCCAAATCGCGTTGCTCGAAGCCGCCGGCATCAGTGCCATCGAGATCGGCCTGCATGATTCGCAAAGCTTTTGCCTGCCGCACGAAATGGAAGCCGATCTGGCGGAAATCAAGCGCCGCTGGCCGCATGTGAAACAGTTTCATTTCCATATGCACAATGCGCGCGGCATGGCCCTGCCCTCGCTCTATGCCGCGCTGCGCAGCCTCGATGCGAACGACACGGCCTTGATCGAAGGCACGCTGGGCGGCATCGGCGGCGGGCAGTTCGGCGGCAATGGCCAGGCCTCAAGCATGGTGGCCACCGAGGACCTGATGCATATGCTCGACGGCATGGGCATCGCCACCGGCGTCGACCTGGGTCGCCTCATCGACTGCGTCTGGCAACTGGAAAAAATCATCGGCCGCCCGGCCTTTGGCAGCGTCGCCCGCGCCGGCCCGCGCCCGGCCCGGCCCGCGGACTTCTATGACGCCAACATGCCGGCGGTGGAAAGCCTGGATGCGGCCAAACACTTCCGCTTCGGCCCGAGTGCCTACGGCAATGCCGGCCCCAACCCGTGGAAGAACCCGATTACCGGCCCCTACTATCAAGGGCTGCCGGACCACCTGAAGATGTAAGCCAAGGAGCACAAGCATGGATTTCAGCCTGACCGAGAATCAAATCATGATCCGCGATTCGGTGCGCAAGTACGCCGAGGCGGAGCTGTTGCCCAACTACCAGCGCTGGGACAAGACCGGCGAGTGGCTCACCAAGGACTTCATGGACAAACTGGTCGACATGGGCCTGTTACGCCTGCGCCTTCCGGAGAAATACGGCGGCCAGGATTACTCGTTTGTCGACTGCGGCATAGTGTGTGAGGAAATCGGCCGTTGCGACCACCAGATCCGCTACATCATCTCCAACGCCATCCACCTGGGCGAAATGGCGTCGTCGATGCACCCGGACCTGCAGGAGGAATGGATTCCGCGCATCGCCAACGGTGAAATGATGTCGCTCGCCTTCACCGAGCCGCGCGGCGGCGCCGACGCCGGCAACATCACCACCAAGGCGGTGCGCGACGGCGACCACTGGGTGATCAACGGCGCCAAGACCAGCATCACCTTCACCGGCGTGTCGAAAGTGGTGTTTGTCTCGGCACGCACCGGCAAGCCGGGGCCGAAGGGCCTGTCGTTCTTCCTGGTGCCGACCGACACGCCGGGCCTCACCACCTCCAACTTCGAGCGCATGGGGCAAAAGCTCGACCGTGGCGGCAGCATGTACTTTGACGACGTGCGCATCCCGGCGCACAACATGATCGGCAAGGAGAACGAAGGCTTCATCTGGGCCATGACCATCATCGGCTACAACCGCAATTTCGTGCCCCTGGCCTGCATCGGCGCGGCGATGAAATCGCTCGAGGAAACCATTGACTATGTCAAGCAGCGCCAGGTGATGGGGCGCTCGCTCTCCAAATGGCAGGGGGTCGCCAACGAACTGGCGACCGAGGCCACCAAGCTGGAGGCTGCGCGCCTGTTGTGCTATCGCGCGTTGTCGTTGAAGGACAAGGGCCTGCGCCACGACGCCGAATCGTCGATGGCCAAATGGTGGGGCGTGAAGACCGCCAACGAGGCGCTCTACACCTGCATGCGCCTGAATGGCCACTATGGCTGGGCCAAGGATTTCCCGCACGAGCAGCGCCTGCGCGATTGCCTCGGCATGGAATCGGCCGACGGTCCGCGCGAGGTGCATCTGGGCATCATCGCGCGCGACATCCTGGGCAAGGAGTTCGCGCCGTTTTGAAGCCTGCGGCGGCCGGCTCTACCGGCTGCCGCCTCGCACACCCGCAACTGTCCCGCCACGGGAGGCGAAGATGGGAACGATCAGGAATGCCCTGGCCTTACTCGTCGCCGCCGGCGCGATTGTCTGCGCCGGCGGCGCATTGGCGCAGGCCTATCCCGCAAAGCCGATCAAGGTGATCGTGCCCTTTCCGCCCGGACAGGGCTCCGATGTCGGCACGCGCTATCTGGTCGAGAAGCTCGGCCGCGCGCTGGGCCACAACGTCATCGTCGAGAACCGCGCCGGCGCCGGTGCGACCCTGGGCACCGAGATCGTGGCGCGCTCGGCACCGGATGGTTACACCCTCGGGATTGGGACCTCCGGCACCCACACCATGAATCGTTCCTTGTATCCGGTATTGGGCTACCAGCCGGAAAAGGATTTCGAGCCGATCACCATGACCGGCATGCTGCCACTGATGGTCGCAGCCTTCCCCGGCTTTCCGGTCAATTCGATCGGCGAACTGATCGCCGCGGCGAAAGCGAAGCCGGATTCGCTCAATGTCGCCATTCCGGCGCCACCGCAGCGCATCGCCTTTGAAATGCTGCGCCTGCACGGCGCACCGCTGTTTGCCATCCCCTACAAGGGCTCGGCCACCGCCCTGCCGGAGGTCATGAGCGGCCAGGTGCCGCTGATCATCGACAGCATCACGGCACTACGGCCGCACATCAACTCCGGGCGTCTCAAGCCGCTGGCGGTGACTTCCCTCAAGTCCTCCGACCTGATGCCAGGCGTGAAGTCTGTGGCCGAGCAGGGCCTGCCGCGTTTCGAGCTGACCGCCTGGAACGTGTTCTTCGCACCCAAGGGAACGCCGACTGCCATCGTGGCCCTGCTCAACACCGAGGTGCGCAAAATACTCGCGCAAGCGGAGACCCGTGCGCACCTGATATCGCTGGGCTTAGAGGTGGTCGGCAGCACGCCCAAGGAACTCGCGGAACGGGTACGCACCGAACGCGAGAAATGGGCCCGCATCATCCGCGCGGCAAAGATCACGGCGGATTGATGCGAAGCGGCGCGCCATCATTCGCCTGCCGGCCGGCAGGCAACACACGTAACGCGCGGCAGTCCTCCTGCAGCGGGGCGGACGCAGGATGAAACTCGAACACATCCGCGTCATCGACCTGTCTCGCTTTCTGCCCGGGCCCATGCTGACGCAATTGATGGCCGACCAGGGCGCCGAGGTCATCAAGATCGAGTCGACTGACGAGGGTGAACCCACGCGTGCCATCGGCGAGATGCGCGATGGCATCAGCGTTTTTTTCGCCAACACCAGCCGCGGCAAGAAAAGCCTGGCCCT
>JBEIFV010000171.1:0-12379 GCA_040382235.1 Burkholderiales bacterium | reverse complement strand
GTCAGGTGGGAGATGTGGTGATGTCGGCGATCACCTTCGCCGAACTGGACTACGGCGTGGCCGTGTCCCCCGACCCCGCCCGAGAGCGAGGCAATCTCGCGGCCCTGAACGAAGACATACCGGTGGCGCCCTTCGACCACGCCGCGGGAAAGGCCTACGGGCCGATCCGGTTTGCCACGCGCGACCAGAAAAAAGACCACCTCGACAAACTGATCGCCGCCCACGCGGTCGCGCTCGGCGTGACCCTGGTGACCAATAACCTCAAAGACTTCGCCAGGTATCCGGGCCTGCAAACGCAAAACTGGCTGCAGGAGGAATAGCCGTCCCGCTTGCCTGGAATCGGACCTTTTTGCGGATTCTGTCAGGGCGACAACTATTCCGACATTCACCGCCAGGCCTGGGCGGAACGGCAGGAAATTCCACTTGGTGCCCGCCGCGGCCAGCACTTCGGCGGTATCGATGCCGAGCCGGTCGAAGATGATCGCCAACTCGTTCATGAAAGCGATGTTGATGTCGCGCTGGCTGTTTTCGATCACCTTGGCCGCTTCGGCGACCTTGATCGACGAAGCCTTGTGCACGCCGGCTACCACCACGCTGCTGTAGAGATTGGCAACGCGCTCCAGCGTCTCGGCGCAGTCACCGTCGATTCGAACACGATGGTAGTGCCGCGCTTCATGTGCTTGCCAGCGGTTTGGCTTGGCGCCGATTAGCGGCGTGAAGTCCGGCTGCTGGGGGCTCAAGGCTTCATGCGGGCTGCAACTCGACATGCACTCGCCGGCCCAGGGCGGCTGCGATGTTCACCAACGCGTCGAGCGAGAAGCGCGAGATCCTTCCCCGCAACAGGTCATTCATGCGTGGCTGCGTAACGCGCGAGCGGCGCGCGGCTTCCACCTGTGTCCAGCCGTTTTCCACAATCAGCGCCGCGACTTGGTCCATCAACTCGGAGCGTAAACGCAGGTTCGCCGCCTCCTCCGGCGTGTCCGCAATCGCGTCCCAGACGCTGGCGTAGCTTTCAATCTTCCGCTTGGTCATGTTTCATCTCTAAGCAGTTGTGCGAAGCGCGCCTTCGCGGTATCGATGTCGCGCTTTGACGTGGCCTGCGCCTTCTTTTGGAAGGCATGAAGAACGTAAACCGCATCTGCCAGACGCGCGGTATAGATCACGCGAAAGGTGCCGGCGTCATCCCACACTCGAATCTCCTCTACGCCTTTGCCAATCGACGGCATCGGCTTGAAGTCATTGGGCCGCATGCCGCGCTGCAAGCGATCAAGTTGCCGACCCGCATCCTGCCTTGCATCGCTCGGAAAATCGCGCAAGTCCTTGAGTGAACCGCCAAGGAACCGAACTGGTTTCATGATTCAATTATACCGATATGGATATAAACCAGCAACGTACCTGCCGCCCTGGCCACACTGTCGCAAATTCCGCAGGTCCGTCAATCAAGGCGGGACCGGCCTCGCGAGACCTCCGGCTACCGCCTCCCGCGCAGCAAAGCCGCGCGGCACCATTGACGATAAGCGTGTTCATCACTGGCAGCCTGTCGAGGCGACAACTATTTTGACGACGGGAGAATCCTGCCGGCTAATTCAACATGGGGATTTGGCGACGCTTACGATGGAACGACGATACCGCGCCGCTTCGCGGCTGATCAAAGACTTGATTTGCGCGGGGACCTTTTTCAGGATGCGTTCTTTACTCAGACGGACAAGCGTCACGCCGCCGCGCGCCGCGCTGCCCTGAACGCGCGTTGCCGCTCAGCCAGGGTCTTGGGCCGGGCGCCTCCTGGCCGGCGGCCGGGCGGGAGCGCGGCACGCGCCCACGCCTGGCCCGCGACGCTGGCCCTGGCCACCTGATCGAACACCGAGTACGCCATCGCACCCAATGCCCAGCGCGCCTGTTCACGCTCTCCGGCGACCGAAACCGGCAAGGTGACCTCGACCACACCGTAGTCCGAAGGCTCGGATCGAACCAGCAACGCATTGCCAGCGCGAATCACCACCGGGCGCTGGATCCACCTACCCACACCCTGGCACTCCACGCCGGCCCGCAGGCAAAGCTGTTCAAGACTTAAGGCGCCGCCCCGATTTTCGATGGCGGGAACATAGGTGGGCGCAGGGAAAAAAACAGGAAGGCTCATGATTATGTTATTGTAACGAAATTATGAAAGAACAACAATCCCCCAACGCATTCGACCGCCTTGTATCCATTTGCCATGAAGTTGGTCGTTTGTACGATCCCCACCTCGTCTTTATCGGCGGCATCGCCGTCTACCTGCATACGATCAATGCCGAGAACCTCGCTGATCTGGCCGAGGCGACCATGGTTGCCGACCTGTACATTTCAATCAGCGGATTTTCCGACCTGCGGGATATTGAAGAAGTGAGTGCGAATCCGCGGCTTTCCAAGCACGAATTCCGCAAAGATGGTTTCTCGTTCGACGTATATACCGAGCGCCACGCGGACCTGGTGATTCCGTATGCGGATGTGGCGTCCCATGCCGTTGAATACGACGGCGTGCGGGTGGCCTGCCCGGAGCATTTGCTGGTGTTGAAACTCGAGGCGGCCTGCGATCGCAAAGGCAGCGAGCACGGGCGCAAGGACATGAAGGACATCATCCGCCTGATGCTGTTTGCACAAGCGGGGTCGTTTGATGCCGCCCGTTGCGCCGCCTTCCTTCAAGATCATCACCAGGCCATGCTGGAGTCGATAAGCAAGGGCCCCGAGTTCCTGGCCTTCGCGCTCGGAAACTCGAAGCAAGCCAAAGAAATGCGGGCCAAGTTCGCCCTGGTTCTTGACCGCATCAAGACAGCGTACGGAACATCCCCGGGCGCACCGCCCGACGCGGGAAGTAAACCCGCCTGACGCGATCGGTGACGCGAATCCGCGTCCGGACGCCGGCCGCGTTTGCCGGGTTCGATCGTGCTACGGTCCAGCAATCTGGACGTGGTGGCTGCTCCTGCAAGCGAAGCGCAGCGCGCAAAAGATGGCGCGCAAGCGCAAAAACAGCAAGGCAAGCGCGCATCGAAAAGGCACGGGCCGCGCGCCGCGCGAACAGCACCTTGCGTGCCGGTCACGTTGCGCCAAAACGCTTGGTCACGTTGCCGAAATTAGCTGTCACGTTCCGCCGAAGTCATCGGTCACGTTCAACCGGAATGACCGGTCACGATACGCCGGATTCGGCGGTCACGATGGTCCGGAATCGACGGTCACGTTGCTCCGGAATACCCAATTCCGGCAGCGGGCGCCAGCAAGAGGGGCCGCCTGCCATGGGACAGTTTGAGCCCCATCCCAACCGTGCGGGCGCCGGAGGCGTTGATCTGCGTGACGCCGCACGACCGCGTGAAAGAGTCCATCCTTGCCCACGTGACGGCGGAAAATGCGCGGCGGAATTTCATCACCGCCGCCGAGGCGTCCGACGTGCACCACAAGGAACCCGGTCTTCACATCACCTCAGGCGGGATGAGCCCCTGGGCTTGATTGCATCAATGAGCGTGCGGGTGCTCTCGGCGATGCAAGTTTCCGGGCCTGCAACCGAAAAACCGGCTGCTTCCGAAATAGCCACCCGGGTGCCACGGAATCGTCGCAAGTTTTCGGCTCACACAGCCTATCTTGGCGACAACTATTCCGACAGCGGGGGCGGGGGCCCAAGGTGGGCCACGACCTGCGTGGGTGAGTGGGTCTTGAGCCAGTCTTTGAGGGCGGCGTTCATGCGGGTTTGCCAGCCGCGACCGGTGGCCTTGAAAGCCTCCACCACGTCCGCGTCGTAGCGCACCGTGAGGGCACGCTTGGGGCTGGCCAGCGGCGGCCGGCCCAAGCCTTGCCGCTGTACGGCGGCCCATTGCGCGTTGGTGAATGGACGCGCATCGGGGTCCGAGCGCGCGGCCTTCGTGATGGCGGCGTCCTCCTCGCGGGTCGGCAGGATAGTCCGTGGTTTAATCGTCGGCATAACGTCTGCTCTCCCTTGAATTAGCCCTGCGCAGGCTGACAATGCGCCTCACCCACACGGTGCGCACCAGAGGCATTGATTGCGCCACCAGGGCGGCGCCTTCCGCCCCTGTGATGGGGCGGAACGGCGGGCGTCTTGCCGAGGCCGACATTACTTCTCGGCACCCCGTGAGATGAATGGGCTGTGTTCCTTGGTGAAGCTGTAACCGGGTGATTTCATCGCATCGACCAGATCGGTCTTGGCGAAATCCAGCCCTTCGAACAAGATTGGCAAGCCGAGTCTTCTGGCCAGCGAATAAGCAAACAGGTCACCATAGTTGAGATTCGCCGGATGGTTACCTTTGCCAAACAAGTCGCAGCCCTGGCGCAGGGTCGCGAGATCGGTGGCGTCGAAAGCGATGATTGCCACGCCTTGGTCGGCCAGGTAGCTATCCAGAATCCCCGGACCGTCCGAGCCTTTGCGACTACGAAACAAAATCGAAAGCTCGGCCAGCGTGCCGGCGCTCATGTACAACCTGCCACAACGTTTCAAGGCCTGCCGGAATGCCTCTGCCGAGGCCCTCTGCTCGAAAATGCTCATCACTGCTGAAGAGTCCACGACCGCGGCGTCGAGGGCCGCGACCTTGTTGGGCTGCTCCGCAGCGGCCCTGGCCGTCACTTAGGCAGCCCGATCTCATCATATTGGATGATGTCCGTCTCCAAGCGCGAATCCAGGGTTGGCATCGCCGCATATCGCTCAAGAATCGCCTCTGCGTCGCTACGGCCGACGCCAGATTGCCTGGCCCTGGCAAGCAATGCTTCCTCCAACAAAACAATCGCCTCCTGATTGATGGAGCGGCGATGTCCCGCTGCTTCGCGGCTGATCAATGACTTGATTTGCGAGGGGACTTTCTTGAGGGTGAGTTCGGAACTCATGGTGGGCTCTTTATGGCTGGAACAACGCGAGTGATTGCAATATACCCCCATAACACACCCATTTCAACACCATTGGATACCACACTCATAGGCGAACCAGACACACAGGGAAGCCGCGATGTTCGTAAGCGCCCCGAGCGAGAAGCGCGAGATTCTTCCCCGCAGCAGGTCATTCATGCGCGCTTGCGTCACGCGGGAGCGGCGCGCGGCATCCGACTGGGTCCAGCGGTTTTCATCAACCAGCGCTGCGATCTTGCCCATCAATTCGGTGCGCAAACGCAGGTTCGCCGCCGCCTCCGGCGTGTCGGCTGTTGACCGCCTGCATTGACAGATTGCTTCTGTGTTGGCAAAATCACCATCATGCAGGCTGTACCGATCCTGAACAGGCGGGTAGCGGACGCCCATGGTGGCTTCGCGGAGTATGTCGTATGGCTACTTCCCGCGCCGCTTCCCCCATCAAGGCATTCGTACAAATATCGGCTGGCGTATGTGGTCAATCGCGAGTGCGTAGTCAGATATGACAACGAGCGCGGCAAGGGTGACCATCGGCACTTCGGTGGTCGGGAACGGACATACGCCTTCACGAGCCCGCGGAAACTGGTCGCGGATTTCGAGGCGGACATCGCGAGGTGGAATAGTGAAAACAGTCATACTTGACGTAGCCACCCGCGAAGAAGCCGGTGAAGACTTCATCCATGCCTGGGAAACCGGCCAGTCCCGGCAAAACGCCCGGATCAGTTTCGAGACGCCCGAACTGCTGTGGAAGGTACTCACGGCCAGGCGCTGGGAACTCCTGAAATCACTTTGCGGGGTAGGCCCGGTCTCGATACGCGAGGCGGCCCGGCGGGTGGGCCGGGACGTGAAAACCGTTCACGGTGATGTCACCGCTCTCCTTCAAGCCGGAGTGCTGGACAGAACCAGCAGCGGCGCCATCGAGTTCCCGTATGAAGCGGTCAAAGTCGAATTCCTGCTTCAGGCTGCGTGATGATTAGTCCGCAAACCTGCCGCCACGGTATCGGGAATGCCCAGGACAGACACGCATCTCGGGCGCAAAAAAGCCACGCACAAGGCGTGGCTTCTTGTGGTGAAAGGTACGCCTAAACCGCAGCGGACCTGCGCCGCGCAATGGCGCCAATGAGACCCAGGCCGGCCATGAACAGCAGGTAGGCCTCCGGCTCGGGCACCGGCAGCGCGGTAAAGCCGATGGTGACCAGGTATTGCGGCTGCGTGTCCACCGACGCCAGACCGTTGGTCACACCAGAAACGCTGGTGAGCAGCTGGACGCCGGAAAAATGCACGCTGCCAAACCCGCCCACCGCGACGGTGGCCGTGCCCGCCAGAGTGCCGGTGAACGGCCCTGAGGGTGTGGACGAAAGCGCCACCGGCGTCAAGGCCGATGGCGTGCCGCCGTCGATCGAAACCAGCGCCGAGAACGTCACCCCCGCGGTGCTGCCGCCCCCACCGTCGGGAAACGCGGGATCGAACGTGACATAGCCGAGATTGCCGATCTGCGCCGTGACAGCGCCAGAGAGCGTGTACCCCGGGTTGGCCGTGATGGTGAACTCGGGCAGGCTGGTGGTGGCACTCTTCGGCACACCCGTGCTCGACAGCGAGCCGGTGGGAAAGGCCCAGCCGAAGCCCACGCTGCCACCGCCGCCACCCGAGTTGAACGCAATGCCGTTGAACGATGTGTTGGAATCGTAGGTGACGCTCTACTCGCCGAAACTGGTGGTGGTGAACACCGGGGCCACCGCGGAAACAAGTGGCGCAAACGCCGAGACGGACGCAGCCAGCAACAACTTCGTAAATCGCTTGCCGATGATTGAAACCCTCAGTGAACCGAGGGGGCGGTATGCGGCCAGCGCTTCGCCAGCGCAATGGCCCGAAAGCCCTAATCCCAAAGGAATTCAGGAACTTGCCGTGCTCATAAAGCGGGCATGCGCAGTACATTCGACATGCGCCGGAGATATGCATCCGGCATACTCCATTTTGCGTTTGCCACCGCATGCGCACCCAACCCGCAGAAAATCAGCCCATGTGGCCTGCGCCTTCTTTTGGAAGGCATGAAGAACCTAAACCGCATGCGCCAGACGCGCGGTATGGATCACGCGAAAGGCGCCGGCTTCATGCCACACCCGAATCTCTTCCGCGCCTTTGCCAAGCGATGCCATCGGTTTGAAGTCGTCGGGCTGGATGCCGCGTTGCAAACGGTCAAGTTGCCGACTGTGCATACTGCCGGGCGGGGCTCATCACGGACACAGCATGTACAGCGAAATACTGGGGCTTTCCTGCTTGACACACCGACAACTATTCTGACACCGGGGCGATGCTCGACATTCCAATGAGAAACGAGCCTGGAGACGCGTTTGGGCCACGAAAACCGCAGTCGACACGCAGCCCGCAGCAAGCATCCGGACCCGAAAAACCCCGTCGACACCCGCACCTATAGTCCGAACGGGCTATGCCGATACCGTGATTTGGATCACATAAACCCGGATAAAGACACACGCCGGAGATATGCAAATGGCATTATCAATATCTTGCAATCTCAAGACAGCGGCGCAGGCCCAGCAAAAACCTGACCGCGCCCAGGCAAATTGACTTCCCGCACGCCAATCCTCGTTTTGATCGCCATTTTGTTCATCGGCGTGTTCGGGCTCGACTACAGCGCCGGCGGCGAGGTGAGCCTTTGGGTGCTGTATATCGTGCCGATCGCTCTGGGCACTTTCGCCATGGGGCAGCGCAGCGGGATCGTGTTGTCGTGCCTGGCCGGCGTGCTGCTGTTTCTCAACGGGTATTTGGTCGGCAACCCGTACGCCAGTGGCGCCGCCTTCGTGATTGACCGCGCATCCGACACCTTGGCCTACCTGCTGATCGCCTGCCTGATCGGCGTTGCCCGCGGCCGCTACGATGCCTTCAAGTCCGAGGTTACGCACGCCGCGGGCCTGCCGGACTGAACGAAGCTGGCGGCGGCGCGGTGGGCGGTGCGCCGCGCGATCCAGGTAACGCCCTTCAAGCGCGCGGCAAGTAGCGTGTCAGCAACTGCTCATATTGCGCCAGCACATCAGGCCAGGTGAAAGCCTCGTGAAATCGATTGCGACTGTGCGCCGCCATGGCGGCACGTACAGCCGGCTGGCCCAGCACCTGTGCCAGGCATTCTGCAAACCCATTGGCACCCTCGAAATACAAGGCCCCTTCGCCCGCGACCCAGCGGTTGAAGCGGTTGTCATGTGCGATCACCGGGTTGCCGGCACCCAATGCCTCGACCAGTGAGGGATTGGTGCCGCCGACCTGATGGCCATGCACATAGGCCGCGCTGTGAAAGCGCAGGGCCTGCACCACCGCCTTGTCGTAAATGGCGCCCACGAAACTGATCTCGGGTCCGGCCGCCGCCCTGACAGCGCGGTGGTAGGCATTGCCCTCCTGATAGTTGCCCAGCACCACCAGCCTGAAACCGCGCGGCTGTGATGAAAAGCCCTGCACCACCTCGAGGATCGAGTTTTCCGGCTCGGCGCGGGCGATCAGCGTGAGGTACCGCCCGGGCTCCAGGCCGAGTGCGCGCACCGGCGCTTCAGGCGCGGCTGAGATCTCGTCTGCCCCATAGGGAATCGCCGTGATCTTGCCGGCCGCAACCCGCGTTTGCAAATGCGCCTTGATCTGCGGATGATCGGCCACCAGATGGTTGCCCAGCCAGCAACCGGCCCAGTCATTGAGCCAGAACCAGGTCTTGGCAACCGCGCCCCACTTGGCGCGCGCCCACTCGATGCCATCCATGTTGATCAGGTTGGGAATGCCGCGCGCGCGCAGCAGTGCGCAGAAGACCGCCGTGTTGTAGCCCAGCGTGAGGCACAGCTCGCGCGAGCGGGCGGCGTGCAGGGTGGCGCGCCAGTCGAACACGATAGTGCCCTTGGGCCCGCTTTGCGAAACCGGAATGCGCACGCGGCGAATGCCCTGCCACGTATCTTCGAACTGCGGTCCCGTGCCATCTTCCTGGCAATACACGGTGACATCCCAGCCACGCCCGGCCAGGTAGAGCGCAAGGTACTCGGCGAAGGTTTCGAAGCCGCCATGCGCGGCCGGAATGCCGCGAATGCCCAGGATGCGCAGCGTGCGGCGGTGGGAATGGGCAAGTTCAGACATGCAGCATCTCGCGATAGACCTGCTCGATTTTCTCGACCTGGCTGTCGAAAGAAAAAACCTCGCGCTGGCGCACGGCGCCCGCCGCCCCCAGCGCTGTGCGCAACACCGGGTCGGCGATCAGGCGCTCGAGCGCATTGGCGAGCGCGCCCGCGCTGCGCGGCTCGAACAGCAAGCCGGTTTTCTCGTGTTGCACGATATCCAGCAGCCCGCCATGCGCGGCGGCCACCACCGGCAATGAAGCCGCCATGGCCTCGATGGCCACCAGGCCGAAAGGCTCGGGCGCGGTGGAAGGCACCACCGCTACCTGCGATGCGCACCACACCGGCGCGATGTCATCCACAAAAGGCACAAAACAAAAGCATGACGCAAGGCCCGCGCTCGCGACTTGCGCGACCAACTGCTCGCGCAGCCACTCCTGCCCGGGCACCACATCGCCCACGATCGCAAACCGCACGTGGGTGAGCTTGCCGCGGGCCAACAGCAAGGCAGCCGCCTCGATCAGCAGACCCTGCCCTTTCCAGCTATTCAGCCGCCCCGCCACAGTCACCACGATGTCATCGGGCGCGGCGCCGATGCGGGCGCGGAATGCGGCGATCGCATCCGCAGATGGCGGCTGCCCCGGCGGCAAGCCGTTGAACACCACCACAGAGCGCTCGCCCAAGCGCGGCTGCTCGCTCAGCAGCCACTTTTCAGTGAGTGTGGAATTGGACATCACGCGATCCGAAAAGGCGCGCACCAGCAGCGGGAAGGCACGACTGATCAGCCGCGGCGAAAGGATGATTTCGTGCACATGCCACACATGCGGCACAGCGCGGCGCCAGGCCCAGGCCGCCCCGGCCAACACCGCGAGGGTATTTGAATGCACCAGCGCAATCCGGCGCTCTCCGACGATGCGATCGATATCGCGCGTGGAACGCCACACCATGCCGGCCAGGCGCCCCATTCCGCTGATACTCAACACCGAACGACTGATCTTCGCCACCTCGCTTACGTGTACCTCGACCCCTGCTTGCGCGAGAGCATCGAACAATGGTCCGTTTTGCGGAAGCACAACGATAGGCCAGAACGTGCCACGCTGCTTGAGTGCAAACGCCAGATACAAGAGCACCTTGTCGGAGCCATACATGTCGGCCGCTTGATGAGTGAACAACACATTCGGCAGGCTCCCGATTCTGCACAAGCGGCGCACCACGGCGAGCAACTGCCGATCATGTTCCGCCTGGGTGAAAAAGGATGACTGCCTGAGCCGCCCCGCATCGCCCATGGACTTGCGCAGTGCCGGCGATTCGACCAGGCGAGCAATCGCCGCAGCCAGCGCGGCAGCATCGCCAGGTGCGACCAGAAGGCCGGTTTTATCAGGCTCCACAATCTCCGCCAAGCCGCCGTGCGCTGTAGCGACCACCGGCAGGCCGTGCGCCATGGCTTCAATGGCGACGCGCCCGAAAGGCTCAGGATCGATCGATGGCACGACCGCGATATCCGAAGCCGCCCAAGCTACATCGATATCCGGGATGAAAGGATGCCAAAGCACCACTTGCTCAAGCCCCGCCTGCCTGATCCTTTGAAACATCGCATCGCGAAAGTGATGCTGGTCGCCGGATACATCGCCGACAATCAAAAAGCGGTAGCCCGTGATGCCCTGCTCGCGCAGGCTTGCAGCCGCATCAATAAAAACAGACTGCCCTTTCCACCGGTTGATGCGCCCAACCAGGGTGACCAGGACTTCATCGGGGGCGATGCCGAGCTTCTGCCGAAATGCGGCGCTGGCTGCACGCTCCGGAATGACAAAATCGTCCAAGCCGTTCCAGATGACCACGCTGCGCGATGCGAGCGATGCGCATCCAGCCACCAACCATTGGCGCGTAGCGTTCGAATTGCACACGCAATAGCTGCCGAAAGCCGAGATCAAGCGGGGATACAGCTTTGCCACCAACTTGGGTGAAGGAATGATTTCCCGCACATGCCGCATGCGCGGGATGCCATGCAAAAGAGCCCACACACTTCCGCCAAGAACAGCGATTGAATTGCTGTACACCAGAGAAATGCGACGAGGTCCCACGACCCGTGAAATGAAACGAACAGATGAAAACAGATCGCGCAACAGTACCAACAAGGAAAGTGGATTGGCGAGAGCGCGGCTGACCTTGGCCACCGGGCCTAGATGAACTTCAGCCCCCTCGGCAAGAAGAAGCGCGACCAGCGGGCCGTCATACGGGAGCAGCACAATCGGTGCGAAACCATTCGCCTGCAAGGCGCGCACCAGATAGACCAGCGACTTGTCGGCGCCGTACAGGTCAGCGTCATGATGAGCGACCAGTATGTATCCTGCCAAGGGATTCAAGCGGACCTCAGTCGCACTAAACGGCAACCTGCGCCCGCATCGCTTCGATAACCTCATCGATAGCCTGTGGCGAGAAAGTGAGTCGCGCGCGCTTGCGGGCTTCAAGGTCGACCACGATTAGCCCGTTAAGCGCATCGTTGATGCCGCTTGCAAAGGTAGACGCTTCACCTGCAACCACGAACTGCGCGCGTATCTGCTCCGGTAGACCACCTACTCCCACGGGCGTGCTCACAATGGGCACATTCAACTGCAGCATTTCCACTGATTTGATATTGACACCGCTGCCGCTACGCGCGGGATTGACCAATACCCGAGCAGAGGCATACAGAGGCCATACATCCGGAGGATCAGCTATCAACCGGACGCCCGGGCTGTTTGCAACCAACGCGCGAACCTCATCGTCCGGAGCGAAGCCCGCTACTAACGCGCTCGCATCGGGACGATTAACTCGGAGCAAGGGCCACACTTCGGTCAGTAGCCATTTCACCGCCTCCACATTATTCGGGGTGTGGAGGTTGCCGAGGAAGGCGATGTCGAAAACCGCACCACCAACCTCCTTCGGAACGCCGCGTGTTGGAACAATCGGAGGTAGCCACTTACCGGATACAAGGCCCTGCGTTTTCCAATAGGCAAGATCGTCAAGCGAAATGTCGAAAACTTCCGCCGCACCAAGCATGATCTTCTTCTCAAACCGCGCTAAGCCGATTCGCGTCATTAAAAGGCGAAGTTGATAGCTAAAGGTGTTTGCAATCGCCGCTTGGCGCGCCATGTAGCGAGCCTCAATATTGTGGGAGCGGTAAAAATACTGTCGATCGACAGCTGCCGCAATGCGTGTAGCAAGTGCACCGGGCCAAAGGCCATCAAGCCAGATAGCATCCGGATGGAATGTCGAAACTTCACGCTGCAAGCCAAGCAGTCGCGCGCCGCGCGGGACACGAGCGCTCACGTGGGAAGGCCATCGCCACAAATTGAAAAAGCGCCATGCGAGGTCCCACACCCCCAGTTCAATCGGTAAGAGCAACAGCCTCTCTACAACCC
>JBEIFV010000170.1:0-12426 GCA_040382235.1 Burkholderiales bacterium | reverse complement strand
GGCAGGGTGCCCATCGCAAGATCGATACGGGCCAGTTCGCCCCGGACAATCGCGGCAGCCTCGATCACGCAATACTCCTGCACGCCGAAGCCGCCGCCAACATGGTCTCCGACGGCAAATGCCGCGTTGTTCGACACGATCACCCGGCCGACGCCGCCGGCGCGCATGACCTCACCGATGCCGACCGGCGGAATGTAACTCCTGCCTTCATTCATCCAGCCGCGCATGGCCGGGTCAAGCGACAGATACAGCACCTTGACCAGCACATCCCCCGGCCCGGGTGATACCACCGCCTGCCGCGTCAGATTCCAGTCAGCGGGTTTGGGCAGCCCCGTGGGGCGCCCTGCAAGGCGGATCTGCAGATTGGTGATGTTGCTCAAGTCGATAACATCAATGACCATCGGGATTTCCTTTACAGTTTTATCTTACCCCGGCGCCGCTGCAGTTGGCGCCTCACGCGCTCGCAAGTGTGCGGAAATGCGCATTTCGGCACAAACGCCGGCAGTGTGACCCGAGAAGTGGGCAGCGGCAGCCTCTCAGTCGGCGGCTTCGCCGGCAGGCAAGGTCAGGAATTCCACAAAGGTGTCATCCAGACACACTTTCTCGAATAATCGTGCGGCCTCCTCGAATTTTCCACCTTTCCAGCCGGTCTGGCCCATGGACTCACGGATTGCGGCCAGTTCCTGGGCGATGATCGCCGACACCATCCGAGCAGTGAGCTTGGGGCCTTGCGCAAGCTCGCCTTTGGGCGAGCGAATCCGCGATCACACCTGCGCTCGTGCAACTTCGGCGGCGGCGATGCTTTCCATCCGATTGTTGATTGGCGCCCAGCCACGCGCCGCGATTCTCGACGCCTGGCGCGAACGCGGCGCTTAGTCCGCGCAAGGCGGTCTCCGCAGCGCCACGGTAGTGCATGACGGCGCGGACGTCGGGTTCGATGCCGCACAACGCGGTTTCATGCGACCGTCGTGCCTGCCAGTGCCGCCGCCAGCAATGCGTACGACTTCAGGCGGGCAGGGTAATCCGGGGCGACCGTCAATACGATCACCTCGTCGGCGGCGAACAATTCCGCGAGTTCGGCCGCGCGGTCGGCTACCAGATCGGGCGTGCCAATGATGGCGCGCGGCCGCTCCTGTTCGATGATCCGCCGATCACGCTCGCTCAAGTGCGCCATGCGTCCGCGGGCCTCCTCCACCGTGGCGATCGGCGCGTTGATGCCATAGGCCATCTGCAGGCGCCGTACGTCCACCGCCATCGCCATCTCGTCGGCTGCATGTTGTGTCGCTGCGCAAATACAAAAAAGCGCGAGCGCCTGGTGCGGCTGCGCTGTCAATGCGCCGCGTGTGTCCTGTGCGCCGAGGGCGGGTCTGAAATCCTGTCGATAGGCGCGTGCCACAGCCGGTCCGCCGTGCGCGTTGATGAAATGCGCAAAAGCGAAGCGCAGGCCGAGATGCGCCGCGAGCGCGCCGCCATAATCCGAGGAGCCCAGGATCCAGACCTGCGGCGCGGTGGTGATCTGCGGTTGCAATGTCACTTCGGCATAAGGATGCCCGGCAGGCAGCGTGCCTTCCAGCAAAGCCACCAGTTCGATCACCTGCTGCGCAAAGAATTCCGCTGCGTTGTAGGTTCCGCCGGTGGTCGCACCCGTGATCGCGCGCGCTGTGGACATGTCGCCGCCGGGTGCGCGACCCAGCCCCAGGTCAATGCGGCCCGGGAACAAGGCCTCAAGCATGCGGAACTGTTCGGCCACCTTGAACGGCGGGTAGTAGGGCAACAGAATACCGCCGGTGCCGATGCGGATCCTGCGCGTCAGGCTGCCAATGCGCGCCAGCAGAATTTCCGGGCACGGGTCCGCCAGGCTCAAAAGTCCGTGATGTTCCGCCAGCCAGAAGCGCTCGTAACCGATATCTTCGGCTGCCTGCGCCAAATCCAGGGTGGCCGCGATCGCGTCGGCCGCCGTATGGCCGCTGACGATCGGAGATTGGTCAAGAATGGAAAGGCGCATGCGAGGATCGCGGCGCTGGTTCAGGCGTCCAGCAGTCCTGCCAGATGCATGATGATGTCATGCGCCAGGTCGGTCTTGGAACCGCGCGGCAGCGGGTGGCGGCCGTTGTCGTCGATCAGGGTGATTTCATTGTCATCGCGGCCGAAGGCGTCCTGTGCGCGGTTGGCCACGAGCAGGGGAATGCCTTTGCGCTTGCGCTTGGCTTCCGCGTTTTCGATCACGTCGTGACTCTCGGCGGCAAAGCCCACGCAGAACGGCGGCGCAGGCAGTTCCGCCACCCATTTCAGAATGTCCGGATTTTGTTCCAGTTCGAGGGTCAGTGCCGGATGGTGTTGATCCTTCTTGAGCTTGCGTTCACTGTAATGCTTGACGTAGTAGTCAGCCACCGCGGCCACCGCGATGAACACGTCGGTGCCGTCGATCTCCCGCTTGACGGCGGCAAACATGTCGCGTGCGGTCTGTACCGGGATGCGCGTCACATCGGCCGGTGTTTCAAGTGCGGTCGGCCCCGAGATCAGGGTGACCGCCGCGCCGGCATCGGCGGCGGCTTGCGCAACGGCATAGCCCATCTTGCCGCTCGAGGTGTTGGTGATCACGCGCACCGGGTCGATCGGCTCTTCGGTCGGTCCCGCGGTGACCAGTACGCGCCTGCCGCGCAGCAATTTCGGAATCACCAGTGCGGCGATATGCGGCATGATCTCAGGCGCTTCAAGCATGCGGCCGTCGCCGGTCTCGCCGCAAGCCTGGGCGCCACTGCCCGGCCCGAGAATGGTCACCTGGTCTCCGCGCAGCCGCTGCAGATTGCGTTGGGTAGGTAGTTGTTGCCACATTTCCACGTTCATGGCCGGGGCCAGCAGCAGCCGGCAATCCGCCGGTCGCGCCAGGCACAAGGTCGACAGCAGATCGTCGGCCAGCCCATGTGCGACACGCGCCATGAAATCGGCACTGGCCGGTGCGACCACGATTGCCGTCGCGCCGCGGGTGAGCTCGATGTGGGCCATGTTCCTGGGTTCCCGCGTGTCCCACAGGTCAGTCCACACCGGGCGGCCCGAGAGGGCCTGGAAGGTGGCGGGCGTCACGAAGCGTGTCGCGGCCTCGGTCATCACCACGTCGACCACGAAGCCCGCCTTGACGCACAGGCGCACCAGCTCGCAACTCTTGTAGGCGGCGATACCCCCGGTAATGCCCAGAACGATGCGTTTATCCATCAGCGTAGTCGGATGTGTGGCAGAGCGGCTGTCGGCGCTGGCCGACCGCAGTGTGCGCAGAAGCACTCAAGGACGGTGTCGATCATTGAACGCGCGAGCTGGAAGTGTACGGGAAGCCGGCACCTCATGTCGTGCTGGCCGGACGCGGCCGGAAACTGTCGATGATGAGAAAACCGGCCCCCAGCGTGATGGCCGAGTCAGCCAGGTTGAAAGCCCAGAAATGCCAGCCAAAGGCATGAAAATCGAGAAAATCGATCACGTGGCCGTGAGCTACGCGGTCGATCAGGTTGCCTACGGCACCTGCGGCGATCATGGCCAGGCCCCAGCAGAAAACGATCTCATGGCGATGTTGCCGGATCATCCAGGCGATCGCCGCCAGCGCCACAGCCGTGAGCGCGATGAAGAATTCACGCTGCCAGCCGGATGCGCCGGACAGGAAGCTGAACGCGGCCCCCTTGTTGTAAACCAGCACCAGGTTGAAAAACGATGTGATCGCCACCGACTCGCCGTAGCGCAAGGCGGCAGTGACGGCCTGCTTGCTCCACTGGTCGAGGCCGACGATGATGATCGCGAGGATTCCCGCCAGGCGCCAGTTGAAGACACGGGCTGTCACGCGAAATGTCGCGCTTCACCCGCGCCATAAAGGTTGACGACGCAGCGCCCGCAAATGTCCGGATGATCCGCATGGCTCCCGACATCGCTGCGATAGTGCCAGCAGCGCTCGCATTTGGCGTGGCCGCTGGCCTTGGCGCCGATCTGCAGGCTGGTTTCGTCAGCGCCGGCTGTGACACGGGCGGCCGAGGTGATCAGCACAAAGCGCAGATCGTCGCCCAGTGACTTGAGCAAGCGTAAATTGTCGCCACTGGCGGTGATCTCGACCTCCGCCTGAAGTGATGAGCCGATCGCCTTGGCGGCGCGCGCGTCCTCCAAAACCTTGAGCACCTCGGAGCGCAGGGCGCGTAAAGCGGTCCAGCGGCTGATGAGAGGCGCGGCGCCTTCGATCACGGGAAACACGTGGTAAGTGTCGGTGAAGATCGTCACGCGGTCCGGCTGCAACACGCTCCATGCCTCCTCGGCGGTGAACGAGAGGATCGGCGCGATCAGTTTCAAGAGGCTCAGGCTCAAGTGCCACAAGGCATTCTGTGCCGAACGTCGGGCGCTGCTGGTGCGCGCAGTGGTGTAGAGCCTGTCCTTGAGGATGTCCAGGTAAAAGCCGCCCAAGTCCTCGGAACAGAAGGTCTGGATTTTCGGGACCGCGAGATGGAATTCGAAACGTGCGTAGTCGTCCAGTACGCTGGCCTGGAACTGGGCGGCGCGCGCCACTGCATAGCGGTCGATCTCGAGCCAATCGGCGGGCGGCACGGCATCGCGCAGTGGGTCGAAATCGCTGGTGTTGGCGAGCAAAAAACGCAGGGTGTTGCGGATGCGCCGATAGGCTTCCACCACGCGCTTCAGGATCTCGTCGGAGATCGACAGTTCGCCGGAATAGTCGGTGGAAGCCGTCCACAGCCGCAGGATCTCCGCGCCCAGGGTATCGCTCACTTTTTGCGGCGCGATCACATTGCCCACCGACTTGCTCATCTTGCGACCCTGGCCGTCGACCACAAAGCCGTGGGTAAGCAAGCCGGCATACGGTGCACGACCATTTACCATGCACGACACCAGCAGCGACGAGTGGAACCAGCCGCGGTGCTGGTCGCTGCCTTCAAGATACAGGTCGGCCGGAAAGCGGCTTTGCGGGCCGTGCGAACCCATGCCATTGGTCTGGCCATCAGGGCCGCCCATCACCGTCTGGAAGGTCGAGCCGGAGTCGAACCAGACGTCCAGAGTGTCCTTGATCTTCACGTAATCGCCGGTGTCGTGGATGTCCAGAGCGGCCGCGACCTGCGCAATGTCAAGCGTTTGCCAGGCTTCGATGCCGCCCTGTTCGACGCGAATCGCCACCGCTTCGAGCAGGTCATGGGTGCGCGGGTGCAATTGATTGGTTTCACGGTGCACCAGGAATGGCATCGGTACGCCCCACTGGCGCTGGCGCGAGAGCGTCCAGTCCGGGCGGTTGGCAATCATGCTGTGCAGGCGCTGTTTGCCCCAGGCCGGAAAAAAGCGCGTCGCCTCCACCGCGCGCAAGGCCGTTCTTCGCAGCGACTCAGCCGGGCGATTGGCACCGAATCCGGGCGGCGTATCCATTGCGGCGAACCATTGAATCGAGGCGCGATAAATGATCGGCGACTTGTGGCGCCAGCAATGCATGTAGCTGTGTTCGTTGCTCGCCTGCTTGACGAGGTTGCCTGCCGCTTCAAGTGCGGCCGTGATCTTCGGGTTGGCGTCCCAGATCGACAAACCGCCGAACAGCGGCAGCGTGGCGGCGTACTTGCCGTCCGCTTGTACCGGCGTCAGGATCGCGTCGTCGGCCATGCCGTGGGCCTTGCATGACAAAAAGTCCTCGACGCCGTAGGCGGGTGCCGAATGGACTATGCCGGTGCCGGTTTCAAGGGTGACATAGTCACCCAGGTAGATCGGTGAGCTACGGTCGAAACCCGCGTCGCTTGGCGCCAGCGGGTGGCGAAAACTGATACCGGCCAGCGCGGCGCCACGGCATTTCGCGATTACACCGCATTGGTCTTCAGGCATGCCCCAACGTTTGAGGCAGGCTGCGACCAAATCTTCGGCGAGAATCAGCAAACCCCTTGCCGTATCGAGCAGAACGTAGCTGAAATCGGGATGCAGGTTGAGCGCCTGGTTTGCGGGAATGGTCCAGGGCGTCGTGGTCCAGATCACGATCGCGCCATCCGGCCGCGGCAAGTCGGAGAGGCCGAAGGCAGCCGCCACCTTTGCGGGTTCGGCAAAGGGAAAGCCGACATCAATGGCCACGTCTTTGCGGTCCACATACTCGACTTCGGCTTCAGCGAGCGCGGATTGGCAGTCGAAACACCAGTTTACGGGCTTCAAGCCGCGGTAGACATAGCCTTTTTCAAGAATCCGGCCGAGTACGCGGATTTCGTCGGCCTCGCTCTTGAAATTCATGGTCTGGTAAGGGCTTTCCCATTCGCCCAGCACGCCCAAGCGCATGAAGTCGGCTTTCTGCCGCTCGATCTGCAGCGCGGCATAGGCGCGCGCAAGACTTTGGGTTTTCTCGACCGCCAGGTTCTTGCCGTGCTGCTTTTCAATTTCGCGCTCGATGGGCATGCCGTGGCAGTCCCAGCCCGGTACATAAGGCGCATCGAATCCCGCCATGGCCTTCGACTTGACGATCACATCCTTTAACACCTTGTTGACCGCGTGGCCGATATGGATGTCGCCATTGGCATAGGGCGGCCCGTCGTGCAGGATGAACTTCGGGCGGCCCCTGGAGGCCGCGCGGATCGCCTTGTAAACGCCGTTGTTGTGCCACTGGGCAACGCGCAGCGGTTCGCGCTTCGCCAGGTCGCCACGCATTGGAAATGGCGTGTCCGGAAGGTTCAGGGTGTTCTTGTAATCAGCCATAAGGACTCAGGGTGCGATCCAGGGTGGTCGTTCAAGTGGTCTGTGAAGCGGATGAGTTCGGATGCGTTGCGAAGAATGTGCGCGCGCTATCGCAGTCCAGGGCGATCTGGCGCTTCAAGGTTTCAAGATCGGTGTACTTTTCCTCGTCGCGCAATTTCTTCAGGAAGTCGATTCGTACTTGCCGGCCGTAAATCTGCTCCGAGAAATCGAAGATAAACACTTCGAGGCGCATTTCGCCGGAATTGGTGACGGTCGGTCGTATGCCCATCGAAGCGACCGCCTCAAGTGCCGTGTCACCCAGTCCGCAAACGCGCACTGCATAGATGCCGGTCGCCGGCGGGCGCTTGTGGCGTAGCTGCACGTTGGCAGTCGGGAACCCGAGCGTGCGGCCGATTTTGTCGCCGTGCATCACACGACCGGAAATGCTGTAGGGGCGACCCAGCATGCGCTGCGCCTGCTCGACGTCACCGGCGGCAAGCATTTCTCGCAGGGCGGACGACGACACCCGGGCAGGGTTGCCTTGTGCCACGCCCGAAACCACGGTGGGCATGGCGTGTACCTCGAATCCGGCAAGCTCGCCGGCTGTCTTGAGCGCATGGAAGTCGCCGCCGCGTTTGGCGCCGAAGCGAAAGTCTTCCCCGATCATGACCCAGCGGGCGCCAAGCCCCCGCACCAGGACACGGTTGATGAATTCCTCCGCTGTCAGGCGCGAGAACGTCTGATCAAAGCGGCAGATTTGCGCGCGTGCGACGCCGTATTGGGCAAGTAGCGCGCATTTTTCGCGCAGCGAGGTGAGCCGGGCTGGCGCGGCATGCGGCGAGAAAAACTCGCGCGGATGCGGCTCGAAGCTCACCACGCACGAGGGAGCGGCCAGACGCAACGATGCTGCACGCAATTCGTGCAGAATCGCCTGATGCCCGAGATGGACGCCGTCGAAATTGCCGATCGTGACCACATGTGAGGTGCCCGCGGCTGCCCGCGGCAACCCGCGATGAACCAGCATGCAGAGCTTGCCCGAAAATGTAAAGCCTTGAATTATAGCGATTTGTGCGGCGCAAACCGGTAGAATCGCGGGTTCGCCCATCTTGACTGGAAATGCCGAGCGTGCTGCGCGTTGTCATCCTTGTTTCCGGCCGTGGCAGCAACATGGAAGCCCTGATTCGTGCGCGCGACAGTGGCTTTCTGCCGCTGGAGATCGCAGCGGTGATCAGCAATCGCGGTGATGCCGCGGGGCTTGCGACAGCGGCCGCGCATGGCATCCCGACGCTGGTGGTGCCGCATCTACAGCATGCGACGCGGCAGGCGTTCGATGCGGCACTGGCGCACGAAATTGACCGATTCGCGCCTTCCCTGGTGGTGCTGGCGGGTTTCATGCGCATACTCACCCCGGAGTTCGTCGGGCGTTACGCCGGGCGCCTGGTCAATATCCATCCCTCGCTGCTGCCGGCGTTCCCCGGCTTGCACACCCATGCGCGCGCCTTGGCGGCGGGCTGCAAGGTGCACGGCGCGACCGTGCATTTTGTGACCGCTGAGCTTGATCACGGGCCCATCATCATCCAGGCGGTGGTCCCGGTTCTTCCCGATGATGATGAGGCACGCCTTGCTGCCCGCGTCCTGGTACAGGAACATGTCATTTACCCGCAGGCCCTGGCCTGGATCGCGGCCGGCCAATTGCTGACCGAGGGCGGGATGGTGCGGGTACTCGACGCCAATGCCTGCCAATCAGTGCTGGCAAACGCCCCGTGCGTTGGCAACGCCGCGCCGGGCGATCTTTCCGCTTCTGCAGCCGCACAGAAACCAAGGACACCAAAATGAACGAGGGTGCGCGCCTGACAGGCTTTGCTTTTGAACACGCCGTGCGTGCCCTGGCTGGGGCACTGCCGGCCGCAGCGCCCGCCGACCGCGGCCTGTCGGCGTATTTTCGTGCCAACCCCAAGCTTGGCTCGGGCGACCGCACGTTGATCGCCGAGACGGTCTATGCGGTCCTGCGCAATCGGCGCAGCCTGGCGGCGGGCGCCGGCAGCGAGTATCCGCGCGAACTCGCGCTGGCCGCACTGGCACGAGTGCGCGGTTTGAACCTGAAGCAGTTTGAGCATGTGCTGCGCGCCGACGAAGCGGCCCTGGTGGCACGGGTCAAGGCAATGGTGCTGGAAAACCTGCCGGAGCCGATACGGTACGACCTGCCCGACTGGTTGTGGGCGGCGCTGGTCGGTGAACGCGGTGCGCAGGAGGCCGCGCGGCTGGCCCAGGCGCTCAAGGCGGCCGCACCCCTTAGCTTGCGGGTCAATCTGATCAAGGCCACGCGCGAAGCCGCGATCGCGCGTCTGGCTGACAGCGGCATCGTGGTCAAGCCGACGCGTTACTCGCCGCACGGCTTGATCGTCGAAGGCAAGCCGGCCCTGCAGCGCCATCCCTTGTTTCTCGAAGGGTTTGTCGAAGTACAAGACGAGGGCAGTCAACTGCTGGCCGAGCTGGTGGCGCCACGCCGGGGCGAGATGGTGGCGGACTTCTGCGCCGGCGCCGGTGGCAAGACCCTGGCACTGGGCGCCTTGATGCGCTCGAGCGGGCGCCTGTATGCATTCGATGTGTCGGCTGCGCGCCTGGCCAAGCTCAAGCCGCGCCTGGCGCGCAGCGGCTTGTCGAATGTGCATCCGGTGCGTATCGAGTCGGAGAACGATCTGCGTGTGAAGCGACTGGCCGGCAAGCTCGATCGCGTGCTGGTTGATGCACCATGCAGCGGCCTGGGTACCTTGAAGCGCAATCCGGAACTCAAGTGGCGGCAGATGCCGCAAGACGTGCTTGAGCTGGCGGCCAAGCAGTTGGCGATCCTGGGTGGTGCGGCGCGTCTGGTCAAGCCGGGCGGCACGCTGGTATATGCGACCTGCAGCCTGCTGCGCGCCGAGAACGCGATGGTGGTCGAGCAATTCATGGCCGCGCATGCCGATTTTCAGGCAGTTGCCGCGCGTGTCGTGCTGGCGCGGCGCGGCATTGAAATCGACACAGGCGCTGGCGATGCGCTCGAACTGCTGCCGCATACCCATGGCACTGACGGGTTCTATGCGATGGTGCTGGAGCGCCGCAAATGAAGGTACGCGATGCGGCGCTCTGGCTGTTGGCATGGCTGGCGCTGCTGTCGGGGAATGCTGCCGCGCGCGAAACCGCAGCGGCGGCGGGCAGCACTGTTTTGTCCGGGGGCTCGGTGCAAGCGCTCTTTTCGCCATGGGACGATATCGAGGGCGCGGTCATCGCCAGTTTGCGCGCGGCGCAGCGACAAGTGCTGGTGCAGGCGTTTTCGTTTACCAGCCGCCCCATCGCGCGTGCGCTGATCGAAGCCAAGAGGCGCGGCGTCGAGGTGCGCGTGACCGCCGATGCCGCGGAGACGCAGCGTCTCGAAGGCGGACGCATTCCGGAACTGGCTGCCGCCGGCATCGAGGTGTTCATCGAGGAGCGATACCAGAGCGCGCACAACAAGGTGATGGTGATCGATGCGGACCTTCCAAGCGGCACCGTGATCACCGGATCCTACAACTGGAGTTTTGCCGCGCAACGCCGCAATGCCGAGAATGTGCTGATCATGCGCGGCCAGGTTGCCTTGGCCGCGCGCTATCGAATGAATTGGGAACGGCATCGCGCCGAGGCCAGGCCGTATACGAAGCAATGAAAAACACCCCGATGCTGGCGGCCCTGGCCGACCTCTGGAAGGATCTGCAGAACCCGAGCGTGCTGTGGCAGATCGCGACCCTGGTTCTGTGCCTGGGCCTTGCATGGTGGCTGGCATCGAGCCTGCGTGTGCGCCTGGCGCTGCGCATGGCCGAGCGCGAGGCCCTGGGGCGGCGTGTCGGGCGGCCGATGAAGTTTGTCGGCGGCGGTTTTGATCGCCTGCTGTTTCCCGTGTTGGCACTCGCTCTTGTGCTGGCGGCGCGCGTGGTGCTCAAGCAGTTCCAGCATGTGAACCTGCTGCACGTCGCCGTTCCGCTGCTGTTCGCGCTGATGGCGATTCGTGGTGTGGTCTACCTGTTGCGGCATGCCCTGGCCGCAGGCGGCTTGCTGGAGGTGGGCGAGCGCTGGGTCACGCTCCTGGTCTGGCTCGCTGTGGCACTGCATTTCACGGGACTGCTGCCGGAACTGGCGGAAGCCCTGGAACACATCACGTTTCCGCTCGGCAAGCAGAAGATCTCGCTGCTGCTGGTGCTTCATGCGTTGTTCTCGGTGGCATTGACGCTGCTGGTGTCGTTATGGGCGGCAGCCATGCTGGAGGCACGCCTGATGGCCGCCGAGTCCTTCGACATGTCGTTCCGTGTGGCTCTGGGCCGATTTGTCAAGGCGCTTCTGGTGTTCGCCGCGATACTCGTCAGCCTGGCTCTGGTTGGCATCGACCTCACGGTGCTGTCGGTATTCGGCGGGGCGCTGGGTGTGGGGCTGGGACTGGGCTTGCAGCGCATCGCAAGCAATTACTTCGCCGGTTTCATCATCCTCCTGGATCGCTCTATCCGCATCGGCGACATGATCAGTGTTGACAAGTACGGCGGAGCTGTCACGCAGATCAACACGCGTTATACGGTACTGAAGTCACTCGATGGTACCGAGGCGATCGTCCCCAACGAGATGCTGGTCAATTCGCCGATCTCCAATCTTTCGTTCACCACGCGCGAGAATCGCCTCGCGGTTGAGTTGGTGGTGGCTTACGACAGCGATCTTGAGATGGTCAAGAGTTTGATGCTGGGCGCTGCTGCCGAACATCCACGGGTGTTGGCCGAACCGGCGCCGGCGCTGCTGTTGCGGCAGTTTGGCGCCGATGGCCTCGAACTGGAAATGGGCTTCTGGATCAGGGATCCGGAACAAGGCAGCTTGAACGTGCGATCCGATCTCAACTTCGCGATCTGGCGCGCCTTTCAGACCGCCGGCATCGGCATTCCGTATCCGCAACGCGAGGTCCGCCTTTTGCGTGCGCCGAGTCGAGACACCGCTTGAGTTGCCGGCGGCTTGGGTTGAATCGCACTTACCCAGACGGGAAGCAACGGACAACGTGCGGATTTCGGCTTTCCTGAGGACTCGGAAATCCAGGTTGATCGCCTGGTAACAACCTTGCCCTCTGCAAGCGCGAAGGGGATAAACGTCTACGTAGGTGCCAATCCCCTTCGGATCAAGGAAGAAACACCCCGGGAACGGGCACGTTCTTGGGTTTGGCGGAAGGGAAGAAACGGTCGGGTTCACGTGGTGCACGGGAACATGGCCGCTTCCTTTGCGGGAGTTCCTTGTAATTCTCGCTGGAAAGGCGGCGAAGTCGCGTACAATTTAAGGTTGATCGTCGTGTTCTGGATTTGACTCGATTTACTCTCAGGGAGAGCTTCATGGATTTGTTTTCGGGCGTGTTTGACTTGAGCTTCTGGCAGCTCGTCGGGCTCGCGCTTGTCCTGACCCACATCACCATCGCCGGAGTGACGATCTACCTGCATCGCTGCCAGGCGCATCGCGCGCTTGACCTGCATCCGATCGTCAGTCATTTTTTCCGTTTCTGGATGTGGTTGACCACCGGCATGATTACAAAGGAATGGGCCGCGATTCATCGCAAGCACCATGCAAAGGTCGAAACGGCTGAAGATCCGCATAGCCCGCAGGTGTACGGTATCAACACCGTGCTGTGGACTGGCGTGGTGCTCTATGTGAGAGAGTCGCGCAACCGTGAAACCATCGAGCGCTATGGCCATGGCACGCCGGACGACTGGATCG
>JBEIFV010000169.1:0-12489 GCA_040382235.1 Burkholderiales bacterium | reverse complement strand
GTTTCAGAAGACGCCGTCGCTAGCCGCCTGTCGGACGTAGGAAACGTCGGCTGCCAATCCGCCGCAGCGGTCCCATTTTCACCGTCGTCTTGGCCCATAGCTGGGCTATGGGCCTTCGAATCCCGCAAAAACTGTCCTCGCTGGGGCCAATTTTCGCTCTCGACGCCCTAAGTCCGACAGGCTGCTAGCCGCACGCGCTTGTAGCCACGCGGTGGACGACCCGCACCCTCAAAGCGCAAAAGCGGCCCATGCGCCATCGGCGCTGCTACCGCACGCGCATCGCTGGGGCTGACACGACAAGTCACAGTCGGCGAAACCCGCGACCGCCGCAGCCATCCCATGCCCTGGAATGCCACCATTGACGCCTACTGCGAACGCCTCGGCCCCGGCTTCTGGGGCGAGCCGCTCAATGCCATCAGCAACCTCGCGTTCTGCTTGACCGCCTGGCTGGTGTGGTGGCGCTGGCACGCGCCGCAGCGCGCCCGCAGCGCGCCAAAGCAGGCGCAAGGGCCTGCCAGCCGCACCGGTCTGGCGAGCGGTTCAGGAGCGACAAGCCTTTCGTCCGGCGCGACGCTCCGCTGGGACATCAACACCCTCCTCACACTGCAGGTGCTGATCGGCGCGGGCAGCTTCGCCTTTCACACCTTCGCCACCCGCTGGGCGGGCGCACTGGATGTGCTTGCGATCGCGCTGTACCTGCACTTTTTCCTGGCGGTATACGCGCACCGCGTGCTGGCCGTGCGCTGGCCGCGGGCCTGGCTGGGCATGCCGGCGTTTTTACTGCTGAGCCAGCTGGCGACGCTGCTGTGGGCGCAGGCAAGCGTGCTGCTTGACGCCAGTGCGCTCAAAGCGGTCGGCGGCTACCTGGGCGCATGGACGGTACTGCTGCTCCTGGTGGGGCACAGCCTCCGGCAGGGCCTGCCGTGCGCGCCCACCCTGGCCGGCGCCGCGGCCGTGTTCGCCCTGAGCCTGTGCGTGCGCCAGCTGGACATGCCGCTTTGCCATGCCTGGCCCTGGGGCACGCACTTCGCATGGCACTTGCTCAACGCCACCACCCTTGGGCTCACCAGCCAGGCCATGGTGCGCATGAGCGAAAAGACAGGCCAGGCACCTAGGCGACAAGGGCGCGTCGGCGTGCGACGCTAGCAATGCCAAACGGACTATCCGGTGTTGCGAACACATGAATCACGCAGTCACTGCAGGCCAATATAGTCGCGCCACTAGACTGGGTGTATCGGTTATTCGTGACTCCCTTGGGAGTATCAGCCATGTCCTTCATTTGACTTTGTCGCGCGCTTGCGGGCCTGATGGTCGCTCTGCTCACCGCAGCAGCGCCCGCCGCTTTCGCGGTCAGCCTCACCGGGGCCGCCTACAACCAGAATTTCGACGGCATCGGTGTAGCCGGTACCACGCCGCCCACTGGAGGGACCGGCCGAACGGGCCATGCGCACAGGATTCTCGCGTCATGTTCCTGCAAAAGTCGAACGCTATCTTGCAGCCACAGCGTTGGCGTTTGCCACCAGCGCCCCACTTCTGCCGGAGGAACCATGCCCCGCTTACCGCAAGAAGACACTGCCACCGACGCCGATATTGCCTACGAATTCGTCAGCGAGTTCGACGAATTGCTGGAGATCGACGAAATCGACGATGAGCCGCCCTCGGTCGCCGTGCATGAATTTGGCGCATGGAACGAATAGCGCGCGGTCGACTGAAAGCTTATTTGCCGGCACCACGCGGTGGTTCCGCCGCGCCCGGCTCCGGCGAACCAATCACACACGCGGGACCTGCGCGGCCGCCGCGCCACGTACCGCTTGCATACCTGACCAATTTTTCAACCGAGGGGAACATCATGAAAATGCAACAAGCAATCGGCGCTTGCGTAGCTGCCGCCGGCCTGATACTGACCACACCCGCCGCCGCGGTGGATTTCAGCCTGAGTTACCTGGGCCAGCAGATCGTGCCCACCGGCACTGTCTTTTCGGCCACCACCGTGGGCGGGCTTTCAGGCATCGACTATGTAGCAGCGACGGGCCGTTATGTCGCCATCAGCGACGACCGCAGCGGCATCAACCCGGCGCGCTATTACGACCTGAGCCTCGATTTGAACCAGTTTCAGCGCAGTGCCACGCCCGGCATGGCTGGCGTCACCTTCAATGCCGTCACCACCATCCAGAAACCTGGCGGTGGCGCGTTCGCCGTCAACACCGTCGACCCCGAAGGCATTCGCTATAACCCGGCCACCAACAGTCTTTACTGGAGCAACGAAGGCCAGCGCGCGCCCAGCTTTCAGGTGCCCACCGTGCGCGAGATGACCGTGGGTGGCGCCCATGTGCGCGATTTCAGCGTGCCGGGCCGTTACAACCCCCTGGGCACGGACGCCGGCACGAGCGTCGGCGACCGCGGCATCTACAACAACCTGGCGTTCGAAACCATGGCCTTGTCATCCGATGGCAAGACGCTCTACACCGCTACCGAAAACGCCCTGAGCCAGGATGGCCCGCAGGCGAAGGTGACGAATGGCTCAAGCGCACGCATCCTCTCTTTCGATGTCGCCAGCGGACTCTCCCAAGCCGAGTATGTGTACAACGTAGCGCCGGTGGTGATTCCGCCCAACCCGGCGGGAATATTCGCCACCAACGGGCTCACCGACATGGTGGCCATCGGCGATCGGCAGTTCATCGCCATCGAGCGCTCGTTCGCGATAGGTGCGGTGACGCCGGGCACCCCGGTCACCGGCAACACCATTCGTCTGTTTCATGTCGACGCGCGTAACGCCACCGATGTGTCGGGCATGGAATCGATCGTGGGCCAGACAGTGCAGGCGGTGACCAAGACGCAGTTGCTGGACCTTTCGGATCTGAAGAACGACGACAACAGCGCGCTGGCGCTGGACAACATCGAGGGCATCACCTTCGGGCCGATGGTGGACGGCAAGGCGACCCTGATCCTGGTGTCGGACAACAACTTCTCGGGCACGCAGTTCACCCAGTTCGTGGCCCTGCAGGTCAACCCGGTGCCGGAGCCGGAAACCTGGGCGCTGATGCTGGCCGGGCTCGCGCTGGCGGGTGGCATGGCGCGACGCCAGTCCGCCCGGCGCGCGTAACCGGACTGTAACGCGGATGAAACATTCGCCGCCCACACTGCGTGGGCGGCGTTGGCGTGTCTCGACCGGATGCGCGACAAGCAACGTTTGGCTCAACAAAACCACAAGAGGAAGAACATGAAGATGCGAATTTCAGGGACCGTGCGGCGCCTTGCGCTCACCACCATCAGCGCCGCCGTACTGGGCGCATTGCCGGGCTTGGCGCTCGCGCAATACACCTCGTCGAACCGCGATGTCCTCACGCCCAACACCGGCGCATGGTCCACCAGCGGCGTGACCCTGGGTGGCACCACCTTCGTCAACCTCGGGCTGCAGGGCGTGGGTCGTGTCGCCGCCAGCAGCATCGATGCGGCCACCGGCGAAACCCTGGGCTCGATCTCGGACATGCAGATCACCGGCTTCACCAACAATGGCAACGGCAGCTGGAGCGGCACCTTCAACTTCCTGCCTGATCGCGGGTTCAACGCCGGCTCGATCTTCTCCAACTATGCCGCGCGCATCAACACATTTGATTTCACCTTCACGCCTTACACCGCGGCCGCCCCCACGCTGGCGCAGAACCAGATCGCGATGACCTTCACCGGCTCGACCCGCTTCACCTACAACAGCGGCGCCTCGGGCCAGGCCTACACCACCGGCCTCCTGGCCAACGGCACCGGCTCACTATTCGGCACCACGGTGCCCACCACCACGGGCAACACCACGCAATTCGTCACCATCGGCGGCGCCCCCCAAACCGTCAACAACCGCCTGACGATGGATGCCGAAGGCCTGATCCTCGACAACCGTGCCGGCAAGGCCGGCACGGGCTGGGTGGGCGACGAATACGGCGCCTACATCTATCGCTTCAACAGCAGCAAGGAACTGGTGGGTCAGGTGCAGTTGCCGTCGGCCCTGGTTCCCACCTCGCCCAATGGCACCATCAACTTTTTTGCCGATCCGCCGGTCAACGGCCGCCGCATCAACCAGGGCATGGAAGGCATCGCGCAAAGCCCGGACGGCACCAAGCTTTTCGGCCTCTTGCAAAGCGCGACCCTGCAGGATTCAGGCAGCGGCAACCCGGGCCGCTCCAACACCCGCCTGGTGGTCTACAACATCAACAACGACGACAGCACCACACTCACCGGCCAGTACGTGATCCAGTTGCCGCGCATCGATGACACCGGCAGCCTGAGCAACGGCACTAGCGTCAACCGCAACGGCGCGCAAAGCTCGATCCTCGCCTTGAACGATCATCAGCTGCTGATCCTCTCGCGCGAAGGCAACGGCCGCGGCGCCTCGGGTTCACCGGTATTCAAGTCGATCCTGCTGGCCGACCTGAACGGTGCCACCAACATCAACGGCAGCTTCGATGCCACCGGCGCCCAGGTGGCGCCGGGCGGCGTGCTCAATGCCAGCGTGACGCCGCTCAGCTGGACCGAAGCCCTCAACATGCTGGGCAAGCTGGGCCCGGCGGCGGCCCAGATCGAGCTGGCCAAGTTCAATCTCAACCTCAATACCGCGCCTGGCAACATCAACACCATTTCCGAGAAATGGGAAGCACTGGGCCTGGTGCCAACCAACGACGGCACCGGCCAGTATTTCCTGTTTGTCGGCAATGACAATGACTTCCAGTCGCAGACCGGCAAGTACATCGATGCCGCCGGCCTGCTGCAAGACTACAACGCAGGCCTGGAGAACGACAGCATGGTGCTGGCCTACCGGGTGGAAATCGCGCCGGTACCGGAACCCGAAACCTATGCCCTCTTGCTGGCCGGGCTGGCGCTGGTGGGCGGGATCGCCCGGCGCCGCATGCAAACTGCCTGATTCTTCCGGCTTGGCCGTGCCAAACGCCGCGCCATGTGCGCGGCGTTTTCTTTTTGGGCTGTCGTCGCCTGGAACTGCCGTTGCAAGGTCGCAACAGCGGCACTCAAAGGCCGGGCTTGATGTGCCCTTCATTGGCGTCGATGAAGGCGCGGATCTCATCAGACATCGACAGCAGCCGCAGCCACTTGTCACGCGTGAGCGTCACCGGGAAGCGATCCAGGCCACACAGCGAAATCGCGCCGCTGTCGCTCACCCGCAAGTGGGCAACCGGTTGAGCAGGCGCCGCGCCCGCGCGGCGCCGCTGTGGCGGCTTGGCGAAATAGTCGTCCGTCATGACTGTTGGCGATCCGGCATCACAGCGTGGCGGTCCATCGCGGCTACGAGCCCGCGAATGTTGCGGCCACCATCTCGTGAAACCGGCGCTGCGAGATGGCGGCGCCGTACTGGCGCGCGGCGAGCGCGTCGAAGCGGCGCGGCGGCGACACATCCCAGGCCGCGCATACCGGCACCTCATCGGAATCGCAATTGCCGAGCGAAACCGGCACCCCTTCGACATCGTAGAACTGGCTGCGGGCGTAGAAGACGGGAATTTCCAATTCAGGCTCCTTGGTGTGATCTGCAGTTAAGTTGAATGGCGCCCGCTTCATGGTTTGTCACCCTCGCGTATGCGGGGGCCAGGCGATTGCCACACAAAAACCCTGGGTTCCCGACGACTCGGGAACGACGGGATTTTCACGTTGTTGCTTGTTTCCGGCACAAGTGAAAACCACGGTCGCCAAATTAGCAGCGAAAAATGACAGATTGATCACCGCGGCGGATTGCCGCAAGCGCCGCTGCACGATTGCATTGCCAGGCACGCGATGGCCCTGCGCTGCCCGGGCGCATCAGTGCAGCACCGCCCCTGGGGGCACCGTGCCGCGAATGATGTGCAACAGGCGCATGCCGACCGCCGCGTTGCCCTGCAGGCGCAGCGAGGCCATGCCTGCATTGACCGCACCGGGTTCGCCTGGCCGCGGCGCCTCGCTCTGCGCCGACAGGAATCCCATCGGCCAGGCCTCGAGATTGCGCCTGGCGATGGCCGCCGCATAGTGCACCGTCAGTTCGCGATGCCTGGGGTCGGCGCGAATACGCGCAAGCAGGGCCAGCACCACCCCCTTGTTGCCTTCAAGCACCTGCACGAATTCGCCGCTCTCGGGGTAGTGCAACAGCACGCCGGTGATGCCGCACGTGGCGTTGCGCCTGCGCGCATGCGCCAGCAGGGCGCGCATTGCGCGCGCACCCAGCGGACTGACCACCCTGCTCGAATACAGCACCTGGTAAAGCATGGCCGCCCCTTTGCTTGCGCCCTGCGTTTCCATCATCGATGGGCTGCAAGTTTGCCGGCGTCGATTGACACGGACGTGACAGCCGCCAAGGCCATTCGGGATATGCGGCAGCAGGGCGGGATGCGGGCGCCGGGCCGGAAGCGAACCATGGCGCGCCTGGATTGCTGCGAGCAAGCGCGGCATGCCGCCCTCATTTCAAGGCTTGCGCCAGGGTGCTCTAGCCGGTTTGTCGTGAACCGCTGATGAACACCAAGGGCCTATCCTGCAAGGTGGCGTTGAATGGCGCCGCGATGTGTCTGGCTTGCATATGGCCGCCTTACTCGTTGAATTCCAAGCAGTCAGTGGTTGATTTTTGGCCAAATGATGATCAGATCTTGGCGCTTCGCGGCAGGCCCGAAAATCGCCAAAGCCGACCGACTAGTCTATCGCCAAGGATGCTTCCTACCTTGCAAATCTAGACGATGGACCCTTTTGGTCGTGCACCAGCGCCGCGCAACGCGGCCGGCAACTGCAATGCCCGCGTGACCGGTTGTAACCACCCTGGCATTCCATCGCTACCGGGTTACAGTAATATCGCATAGTCGAACTTCAGGATTCCACCATGACCACTATCGCCTTCGACATTCCGGAAGCGTCTTTTTCTGCGCTGCGCAAAGCGCCGGACGAGTTCGTCCGGGAGATGCGCCTGGCTGCCGCCGTGAAATGGTACGAATTGGCGCTCGTCTCACAGGAAAAAGCCGCTGAAATCGCAGGCGTGACACGCGCCGAATTCATCGACGCGGCAAGTCGCATGCGCGTTTCGCCATTCCAGACTTCAGCTTCCGAGTTGCACGAGGACCTGCAGGGTGCGGATTGACCAAGTTGTCGTCGACGCTTCGCCACTGATCGTACTTTTCAAGAGCGGCCTGGCTGGTCTGCTGCCAGGTCTATTTTCGGAAGTGGTCGTGCCGGTGCCTGTGCGCAGGGAAGTCGAGGCCCATGGCAAAGTGGACGCCGCGTCTACCGGTCTTGCCAATGCAGGTTGGGCGACAAGTGTGGGCGACCTGCCGATCCCGCCATTGATCGCCGCTTGGGATCTTGGGGTAGGTGAATCAAGCGTCTTGGCACATGCCATGCGCGAGCCTGGCATGTGGGCGATTCTCGACGATCGCGCGGCACGCACCTGCGCTCGCACACTACAGATCCGCACGCTGGGCACTGTAGGCATGATTGTCCTGGCCAAGCGACGCGGCCTGATCCCGTCTGCTCGGGATGCGCTTGCGAAGGTGACCGATGCCGGGTGTTGGTTGTCCGCGGATGTGGTGCGGGCAGCTCTCATCGAGTCCGCTGAAATCTGAAAGATTGATTCGATCCACAACACACCTCGGCCACCGGTAAAGCGGTTACGACCCGATCGAAAGAACATGTCCTGGCGGTGACATCAATTCAGGCTTGAGCAGCCCGTTCGGACTACACGAGCCGTCAGATGAACATGCGCCCGCTCAACGTAGTCCGTTCGGCACACGCGCCAACGCCGAGCGGCCCACGCAATTTTTTTCGCGCGTCACGCCAGCGCGATTGATGCGCGGCCCCCTGCTTCCCACAATGCACCCCATACGCGATCGATGTCCGATGCGCGCGCAACCAGGGGGATTCACATGCACAGATTCGCAACACTCGCAGCCGCCGCCACGCTCGCGCTGGCTGCCTCGTTCGGCGCACAGGCCGTCACGGTCAGCGTCACGCAAAATGACCAGTGGTACGCATTCGACATCGACGATTTCTCGTCCGCCAACGGCGGTACCGGCTGGATCGACACCGGCGCCAACTTTGGCGAAGCGCTTTCGTTCTCCTTCATCCTCAACACGCCCACCTACCTGCGCGTGATCGATGCAGGCTATGCCGGTGACCGCTTCAACGTGGCAATCGACAATGGCGGCGGCATCACAAGCCTTGCCACGGGCGCGGCCGTCAACTCGTTCCCCGCCAGCACCGGCGACTACGACACCGCCTGGGCCAACAGCAACTACAGCCGCTTGAACACCCTGCTCGCGCCCGGCAGCTACATCGTGACCGGCGACCTGCTGCAAGCTGCCGGCGGCGGCGCACCGCTCAATGTGACCACCGGCGCGCTGATGCTGACCGCAGTGCCGGAACCCGGCACCTGGGCCATGTTGTTCGCAGGCCTGGGCCTGATCGGTTCGATCGTTCGCCGCCGCGCCTGAAGCACCCATCGCGGCGCCGCCCGCCTGACGCGTGCGCGGCCGCTGCTGCAAGCCTTTCGAAAGGACACCAAATGCAATCGACACTCCGTACAAGCCTGGGCGCGTTAGCCCTGGCGCTCGGCCTCGCGCAACCCGCGCTGGCCGTGCCAGTAGCCCCGCGCAAACCGCCGATCACCGTCAAGATCATCGGCTTCAACGATTACCACGGCAACCTGGCATCGCCCGGCACCTTCAGTGTCGACACCTCGATCGCCGGCCCGGCGCGCCCGCCGGTCGGCGGGGCCGAATTCATGGCCGCGCATGTGGCAAAACTCAAATCACAGAATCCGCTCAACGTGGTGGTCGGCGCCGGCGACTTCATCGGTGCCACGCCCTTGATCTCCGCGCTGTTCTTCGATGAGCCGGCGATCGAAACCCTGAACCGCATCGGCCTGGAGTTCAATGCGGTGGGCAATCACGAATTCGACAAAGGCTCCGCTGAACTACTGCGCCTGCAAAACGGCGGTTGCAAGATGACCAACGGCGTGATCGACCCCAACAGCTGCAAGGGCGCCTCGGTCGGCACCCCGGTGCCTTTCGAGGGCGCGAAATTCCGCTGGCTGTCGGCCAACGTGATTTCCACCGCCACCGGCCGCACCCTGCTGCCGGCCTATGGCGTGAAAACCTTCAACGGCGTGCGCGTCGCCTTCATCGGCATGACCCTCAAGGCCACGCCCACCATAGTCACCCCCACTGGCGTAGCCGGGCTTGAATTCCGCGATGAAGCCGATACCGTCAACGCGCTGGTGCCGCGCCTGCGCGCGCTGGGCATCGAGGCCATCGTGGTGCTGGTGCACCAGGGCGGCTTTCAGCAAGGCGCGAACCTGGGCGGCATCAATGGCTGCACCGGTGACTTGAAAAGTGGCGGCGGCACCGTGGATTCGGACATCGGCAAGATCGTCGCACGGCTGGATAACGCGATCGACCTGGTGATCAGCGGCCATACCCATGCGGCCTACAACTGCTCGAAGAACACGGTGGACGTGACCGGCACCGCCGCCAGCGGCACCGGCCTGGTCAACCCCGGCGTGGCCATCAACACGCCGCGCCCGACCGGCCTGCCCAACGCCGCCGGCCGCCTGATTCCGGTCACCAGCTCCAGCGCGCAGGGCCGCATCCTGACCGACATCGATGTCGATATCGACCCGACCACGCGCGACATCATCGACGTGCGGCCGACCAACCGGCTGGTGGTGCGCAACGATCCGGCGGTGCCGGCCAACGCCACGGTGGCATCGATCGTCGCCGGCTACAACGCGCTGGTGTCGCCGATCGCCAACCAGGTGATCGGCTCGATCACCGCCGCAATGCCCAACACCGCCGACAGCGCCGGCAACATGCCGGCCGGCGAGCTGATCGCCGATTCGCAACTGGCGGCCACCAAGCCGGTGGGCTTTGGCGAGGCGGTGATCGCCTTCATGAACCCGGGCGGGGTGCGCTTTCCGGGCTTCACCTTCCCGCAATCGGTGGGTGAAGGCAATGGCAACGTCACCTACGGCGAAGCCTTTACCGTGCAGCCCTTCGGCAACAGCCTGGTGACCTTGACCTTGACCGCGCAGAACATCAAGGACGTGCTCGAGCAGCAAACCGTCGGCTGCCGTGGCCAACTCCAGACGCGCATCCTGATCCCGTCAGCCGGCTTCAAGTACAGCCGCAAACCGGGCGCGGCCTGCGATGCACGCATCAGCAATGTGCGCCTGGTGGACGTGAATACCGGCAGCGTGATCGACCAGATCGTGAACGCCGACGGCAGCCTGTCCGACCCCGGCAAGACCTATCGGGTCACCGCCAACAACTTCATCGCCACCGGCGGCGATGGCTTCACCACCTTCCTGGCGGGCACCAATCTGCTGGGCGGGGCGCAGGATATCGATGCCCTGTCGGCTTACCTGGCAGGTTTCAATGCCACCGCGCTGCCACCCCTGGCACCGTACGACCCGGCGGCTGCGAATCTGCAGAAGCCGCGCATCACGCTGGTGCCCTGAAACCCCGGCCGTGCCGGCCGCATGGATTGCGGCCGGCTGGCGTCAAAGGCCCTGCGCGACACGCGCCGGGCCTTTCGCCTTTTTTGCACAGGAAAAGCAGCACCATGAGATTCCGCTTGCGCCGGGCGCTGATCGCCACCCTCTTGCTTCCTGGCATCGCCATGGCTCTCGAAGCGCCGCGCCAGACGCTGCGCTTTTCCGGCCCCAGAACCGAGGCCGCGCGGCTGGACCTGGTGCGCCAGGGCGAGGCAGCGCTGGCGGCCGGCAACCCGCGCGGCGCCGAGGAATGGTTCGAGCGCGCCGGCATGATGGCGCATGAGGCCGATGCCGAGCTGGGCCAGTTGCGCGCCATGCTGCAGGCGGGCGAGTTCCGCCGCGCCCTGGCGTTTGCCGCGCACATCGCCGGCGTGCATCAGGACAGCGGCGGCGGCGCCGGCATGTATGCCTGGCTCTTGCACCTGAGCGGCCAGCCGCGGGTGGCGCAGGAAACGCTGACGCGCGCCCTGGAGCGGCTGCCGACCGATGCGCTGCTGCTGGCCACGCGCGAGCTTTTGAATGCAGCGCAGCCGGTGCCGGCCGACCGGCTGCTGGAAGCGCCGGCTCGCTTCGCACCGATGCCGCGCGACGCCGACGGCCAGCCGGGCGCCCTGCGCGCACTCGCCAGCGGCGTGCTGGTCGACCACGGCATCACGGTGCTGACCACGGCGGCGGCACTGGGCGGCCAGGAACGCGTGTGGGTACGCGATGGCCTGGGCCGCACCACCAGCGCGGTGGTGACGCAGCGCGACCTGCCAACCGGTGTGGCCGAGTTGCGCCTGGACCCGCCGCTGCCGGTAGCCGGGCCCGCGCTTGTGCTGGCCGCGCGCGACCCGTTTCCCGGCTCGCCGGCGTTCGCTGTCGGCTACGCGCTCAAGGACGAGCCCGCCACGCCGGCGTGGCCGCTGTTGCGCATCGGTTTCGTCGGCGCTCCCACCGGCGCGCCTGGCCTGCATCTGCCCGGCACGGCAGCGCTGGCAAGCGGTGGGGCCCTGTTCGACAACAGCGGGCGGCTGGTGGCCATCGGCACGCTGGCCGCCGACGGCGCCGCGCAGGCGGTATTGCCTTCGCGCCTGCGCGCGATCGGCGGCATGTTGCCACCGGCGGCCACCGATGGTGCGCCGCGCCTGCCCCTGGACGAGCTTTACGAGCGCGCCATGGCGCGCGTGGTGCAGGTGCTCAGCGTGCGCTGAAACCCGCCGTGGAAGACGGCGCGTGTTCGCCCTGCCCCGCCTGCGCCGGCGGGCTCACCAGCACGATCAGGAAGCCGATCAACGCACAGCGCCAGGCCCAGCTGTACAGGCGGCGCCAGCGGTTTTCCGAACGCGGGTCCATCTCGTCGTGCGGGAGTCCGGCCTGGCTTGTGTCGGCTGAGCGTGCGGCCTGCCGGTCACTGGCAACAGATGTTTTCATGGGTCCTGTATATCTTGCCCGGATTGCATGACGTTGACATAAGCATAGGCCGTTCGGACCAGTGCGCACACCGGCGCCAGGCCAAACGGCGCATCGCCGGCCGGGCCGGGCAGCCGCGCGTGCCGCATCCCGCTCATCTCAACAGAAGCTGCCGCTCTGCGCGGGCGCGGCCCAGCCAGGCTTGCGCATAGTGCGCATTGAGTGCGATGGCGCGATCGAAGCTGGCCAGCGCCAGATCGTGCCGCCCGAGCGCCGCCAGCGCCTGGCCACAGCGCATCCAGGCCGCCGCCAGGTCCGGCTTGTGCGCGGCGGCACGCGCCAGGCTTGCGCGCGCGTCCGCCGGCTGCCCCAGTTGCAGTTGCAACACACCCTGATGCAACCAGGCGAAGGCGTCGTCGGGCGCGACGTCGATCGCCTGTTGATGACAGACAAACGCTTCCTCATACCGGCCAAGCGCGCCAAGCGCGTTGCCGCGCTGCGACCATGCCGCAGCGCAAGCGGGGTCGATCGACAGCGCGCGCGCGAAGGTGTCGAGCGCAAGCCCGGGCGTGCCGGCGATGGTCTGGGTGCAGCCGAGT
>JBEIFV010000168.1:0-12594 GCA_040382235.1 Burkholderiales bacterium | reverse complement strand
CTTGGTCGAGCGCTATATCGCCGACGGTCAACCGGTCGGCTCGCGCGCGCTGTCCAGGTATTCCGGGCTGGAACTGTCGCCGGCGACCATCCGCAATGCGATGGCAGACCTCGAGGAACTCGGCTTCATCGCCAGCCCGCACACTTCCGCCGGACGCATTCCCACACCGCGCGGCTACCGGTTGTTCGTCGATACGCTGATGACGGTGCGTCCGCTGGATGAATCGGCGCGCCAGGAAATGAAGGAGCACCTGCTGCCGGACCAGCCGCAGCGGGTCATCAGCGCGGCTGCGCAAATGCTTTCCGAGCTGTCGCAGTTCGCCGGTGTGGTGATGGCACCGAAACGCAAAACCACGTTCCGCCACATCGAGTTTCTCAATCTCTCGGAAAAGCGCGTACTCCTCATTCTGGTCACGCCGGATGGCGACGTGCAGAATCGCATTCTCTTCACCAGCACACCCTATAGCCAGTCGCAACTGATCGAGGCCGCCAACTTCATCAATCAGCACTACGCCGGCGTGGAATTCGACCTGATCCGCGGCCGCATCCGCGAGGAACTCAAGCAGTTGCGCGAGGACATCATGCTTCTTACACAGGCGGCGATGGAAGCCGGTGGCCAGGCACTGGCCGAAACCAACGACAGCTATGTGCTTTCCGGCGAGAAGAACCTGCTCGGCGTATCCGACCTGTCTTCCAACATGGAGCGACTGCGCCGCCTGTTCGACATGTTCGAGCACAAGACCGGCCTCATGCAGTTGCTGGAAACCTCAAGCCATGCAGAGGGTGTGCAGATTTTCATCGGCGGCGAATCCAAGCTGGTACCCTTGGACGAGATGAGCGTGGTCACGGCCCCCTACGAGGTCGATGGCCGCATCGTCGGTACCCTGGGCGTGATCGGGCCGACCCGCATGGCCTACGAACGCGTGATCCCGATCGTCGACATTACCGCGCGCCTGCTTTCGAACGCACTGTCGGGGCAAAACGAGTAGTGCCGAACTATCGCCCGCCCGCGCCGTTCGCGCACGGCACGCCGCCGCGAATTGGCTTGCTTTTGACCAACCTGGGTACGCCGGACGAACCCACTCCCAAGGCGCTGCGCCGCTATCTCAAACAGTTCCTGTCCGACGATCGGGTAGTCGAGATTCCACGCATCGTGTGGTGGCTTATCTTGAATGGCATCATACTCAATGTCAGGCCGCGCAAATCAGCGGCCAAGTACCGTTCGATCTGGACCCCTGAAGGCTCGCCGCTGCGGGTGCATACCGAGCGCCAGAGCAAGATGCTGACGGGTTATCTGCACGAGCGCGGTTTTGAGGACGTCGAGGTCGCCTTCGGCATGCGCTACGGCAATCCATCCATCGCGGCGGGGCTCGACCAGCTGGCGGGCCGTGGCTGCGACCGCATCTTGGTGCTGCCGCTCTACCCGCAGTACGCCGCCAGCACCACCGCCAGCAGCTTTGACGCGGTGTCCGTCTGGGCACGCAATGTGCGCAACCTGCCGGCGATCGATTTCGTGCGTAATTTTCATGATCATCCGGCCTATATCGCGGCGCTTGCCGCCAGCGTCCGGGAACACTGGCAACGCGAAGGCGGCCGGCCCGACCTGCTGTTGATGAGTTTTCACGGCTTGCCGCAATACACGCTGCGCGAGGGCGACCCGTACCACTGCGAATGTCTGAAAACCGGGCGACTGCTGGGCGAGGCACTGGGCCTGGCGCCGGATGCGTATCGAGTCACATTCCAATCGCGTTTCGGCCGCGCGCAGTGGCTCAAGCCCTACACCGGGGAAACCCTGGCACAACTCGGTTCCCGCAAACTCAAGCGCCTCGATGTGATCTGCCCCGGATTTGTGGGCGATTGCCTTGAAACACTGGAGGAGATCGCGATGGAAGGCCGTGAAACCTATCAACATGCCGGCGGCGGCGCCTACAGTTACATCGCTTGCCTGAACGAACGCAACGATTGGCTGCATGCGTTGGTCGACATGGCTGCGCCGCATCTGGCAGCCCTGGCACGCCCGCCATCATCTGCGACGGAACTGGCGGCGGCGCGCGGACGCGCGCTCGCCCTGGGGGCCGTGCAATGAGCGCCTGGGCCGGCAAACCGGCACTCGCCGCCGACGACAACGAGGACAGCCGCAAACTGGCCGGCCTCTTGCTAAAGCGAGAAGGGATGCTGGCGGGGCAGGCTGAAGACGGACAGCAGGCGTTGGACTACGTGAAGGCCAACCCGGTGGACCTGATCCTGATGGATCTTGAAATGCCGGTCATGAGCGGCCTCGATGCGATTCGCGCGATCCGCGCGCTCCTGCCGCCGCGAAGCGTGAAAATTATCGGTCTCTCGGCCCATGCCGATGAGTCGGCCAGGCAAGCCTGCGTGGCCGCGGGTGCTGATGCCTATCTGGTCAAGCCAATGCGGCTCGCGGATTTGCAACGCGTGCTGGCGCAAGTGTTCGGCAGTACCTGAACCCGCCCTCGATGACCGGCCGATGCGGGAGAATCAGCTGGCAGAAACGAGCAGTCGCAGCGGGTGGACGACACCTGAGGCAACCTTGACCAGGCCCATGAACATGCCCACATTGTCGTAGCCGCGCGCGGCATCGAGCGGGGCCATTGACGCGTCACCCACGACGATCCGTTGTCCAAGTTTCAAGCGCGCAGCTTGTATCGCATCAAGTTCAATGCGCGGCAAGACCCGAACCAGCGCGTCAGGCGGCAATAAGCAGGCATCGCGCACAGCAAGTGCCATGGATTCAAGCGCAGCCGCGTCATGGGCAGCCTGGATCGAAAAATCCCCCACGGCTTCGCGCCGCAAGCCACACAAATGTGCCCCGCAGCCCAGCGCATGGCCGATATCTTCAGCCAGAGTGCGCACGTAGGTTCCCTTGCTGCAGCGCACGCGAAAAACCACCGTCGCGCCGGTATGCGATACAAGATCGAGGGCATGAATGCTGACCTTGCGCGCCTGCCGCTCGATCTCGATGCCGGCGCGCGCATACTCGTAGAGCGGCCTGCCGTCACGCTTCAGGGCCGAATACATGGGCGGCACCTGCTCTATCGGGCCACGGAAACGATCCAGTGCGGCAGCGACTTGCGCGCCATCGCAATCAACCGGCGCGGTCGCGGTGATCTCACCCTCGGTGTCACCGGTGGTCGTGGTCACGCCCAGACGCATGGTCGCCAGGTAAGTCTTGTCGGCGTTGAGCAGGCCCTGGGTGAACTTGGTGGCTTCGCCCAGCGCCACCACCAGGAGACCCGTGGCAAAAGGATCGAGTGTGCCGGTATGACCTGCCTTTTGCGCCGCGAACAGGCGTTTGACCAGGCCCAGGCAAGCATTGGAGCTAAGACCTGCATGCTTGTCGAACAGGAGCACACCGTCGAGCCTGCGACGCGGCAGCCGCGCGCGCGCCGCCGGATCGGCGCCTTCAGTCTTTGGCACGCACCGAATTGGCCTGGTCGATCAAGAGCGACAGGGAAATGCCGCGCTCCAGGCTTTCGTCGAATTTGAAGTGAAGTTCCGGAATCTGATGAATCTTGATGCGCTTGCCCAGTTGCACGCGCAGGAATCCAGCGGCCTTTGACAGGCCTTTAAGAATCTCGGGGATCGCCGAGTGATCGGTCATGGTGGTGAAGTACACCGTCGCGTGGGCATAGTCGGCGGTGACTTCGACGCCGTTCAGACTGATCATGCCGATGCGCGGATCCTTCAGTTCGGTGCGCAGGATCTCGGCCAGGTCACGCCGAATCTGCTCGGCGACCCGATCGGAGCGAGCAAAGCCGCGGTTTTGGTGGCGCATGATGAAGCCTCGCTGTGGACGCTTGGGTTGGAAGCGGTGCGGCAGGAAGCGGCGTCTTCACGACGCCCCTGCCGGCCGCTTCAGGCCAGCGCCCTCGCGATTTCCTCGACCTCGAAGATTTCCAGCTGATCCATGACTTCGATGTCGTTGAAATTCTTGAGCGAAAGCCCGCACTCGAAGCCCGCCTTGACTTCGCGTGCATCGTCCTTGAAGCGCTTGAGCGAATCGAGCTCGCCGGTCCAGATCACCACGTTGTTGCGCAGCAGGCGGGCCGAGGAGCCGCGCTTGACCGAACCTTCCAGCACGTAGCAACCCGCCACCGTTCCGACCTTGGTGATCTTGAACACGTTGCGGATCTCGACCAAGCCGATGACCTGCTCGCGTCGCTCCGGCGCCAGCATGCCGGACATCGCTGCCTTGATCTCGTCGACCGCGTCGTAGATGATGGTGTAGTAGCGAATGTCGACGCCGTTGGATTCAGCCATCTTCTTGACGGTCTGGTCGGCGCGCGCGTTGAAGCCGATGATGACCGCCTTCGACGCGATCGCCAGGTTGACGTCGGATTCGCTGATCGCACCCACCGCGGCATGCACGATCTGCACCCGCACTTCCGGGGTCGAAAGCTTGTTGAGTGCCTGCGCCAGGGCTTCCTGCGAACCCTGCACATCGGTCTTGACGATCAATGACAAGGCTTTGACCTCGCCATCGGTCATTTGCCCCATCACGCTCTCGAGCTTGGCCGCCGATTGCCGCGCCAGCTTGACGTCGCGGAACTTGCCCTGGCGGAACAGGGCGATCTCGCGCACCTTGCGCTCGTCGGCGATCGCCATCACTTCCTCGCCAGCGGCAGGCACATCCGACAAACCCTGGATCTCGACCGGGATCGAAGGGCCTGCTTCGGCAATGCTCTTGCCGTTCTCGTCGAGCATCGCGCGCACCTTGCCGAAAGAGGAACCGGCCAGGATCATGTCACCGCGTTTGAGCGTGCCCGACTGCACCAGGATGGTCGCAACAGTACCCTTGCCGCGGTCCAGGCGCGATTCGATCACCAGCCCTTTGGCAGGGCCATCGCGCACCGCGGTAAGCTCAAGCACCTCGGCCCGCAGCAGCACCGCATCAAGCAGATCGTCGATGCCCTGGCCGGTACGCGCCGATACCGGCACGAACTGCGCATCGCCGCCGTAGGATTCCGGAATCACGCCCTCGGACACCAGTTCCTGGGTCACCCGTTCGGTATTGGCTTCGGGTTTGTCGATCTTGTTGATCGCCACCACGATCGGCACGCCGGCCGCCTTGGCGTGTGCGATCGCCTCCTTGGTCTGCGGCATCACGCCGTCGTCGGCCGCCACCACCAGGATCACGATGTCGGTGGCTTTGGCCCCGCGCGCGCGCATCGCGGTGAAGGCCTCATGGCCCGGGGTATCCAGGAAGGTGATCATGCCCTTGCTGGTTTCCACATGGTAGGCACCGATATGCTGGGTGATCCCACCGGCCTCGCCGGCCGCCACCCGGGTGGTACGAATATGGTCCAGCAGCGAGGTCTTGCCGTGGTCCACATGGCCCATCACAGTCACCACTGGAGCCCGCGGTTCGGGTGCGGCGTCGCCATGCGGCTCGGTGTCGATGAGGAATGCCTCCGGATCGTCAAGCTTGGCGGCGATCGCCTGATGGCCCATGTCTTCCACCACGATCATCGCGGTGTCCTGGTCGAGCACCTGATTGATGGTGACCATCTGCCCCATCTTCATCAGGCACTTGATCACTTCGGCCGCCTTGACTGCCATCTTGTGGGCCAGATCACCGACGGTGATGGTTTCCGGCACATGCACTTCGCGCACTGTTGGTTCCGACGGCGCCACGAAAGCCGACTGCTCATCGCTCGCATGACCACCCTTGCCATGACCGCGCTGCTTGGGGCCACGCCAACCTGACGCGCCACCGACATCGCCGCGTGTTTTGATCGCACGCTTCTTGGCGGCATCGTCACCCTGCCATGCTACCGCCCCGAGCACCGCGGTCTTGGCCGGCTTCTTGGACGCTTTCTTGTCGTCGCCAACTTTGGCGGCGGGTTTATGCAAGGTGCCGGCCGATAGCGCGGCAGCCCTGGCTGCAGCCGCCGCAGCCGCTACGGCGGCCTTCTCGGCGGCCGCCTTGTCGGCAATCACTTTTTCAGCGGCAGCGCGTTCGCGTTCCTTCTTGGCCAGCACGTCGGCGGCCTGCATGTCGCGCAGCGTCTGGTAACGCTTGGCCTCGGCTTCGCGAATTCGTCGCTGATTCTCGTCTATCACCGAAATCGGCGCAACTGGTTCACTGGCACCTGCGGGTGCCGCTTCGACGCCTGCCGCAGCGACGGTTTCAGGCGCGGCTTCCCCTGCCGCGAGCGCTTCAGGCTCGGGCTCGGGTACAGGCTCGGGCTCGGGCAGCGGCTCGGGTTCCGGCAGGGCCGCTTCGACAACCGGCGGCGCTTCCGCCGGCAATGGTTCGGCGATTGGTTCCGGCAGCGCCACAGCGGCGGCGGCCTCTTGCGCCTCGGCGGTCGCCTCGGCATCGCCTGCCAGCGCATCGGCCACCGGATCGCGTTGCACCAGCACGCGCTTTTTGCGCACCTCGACTTGAATGGTGCGTGCCTTTCCCGATGAGTCGGATTGCTTGATCTCCGAGGTCTGCTTGCGCGTGAGCGTTATCTTCTTTTTCTCGGGCGCGGCAGCGCCGTGGCTCTTGCGCAAGTAATCAAGCAAGCGCGACTTGTCGGCTTCGGTCAACGCCTCATCCGCGGCATTGTGCTCGACGCCGGCCGAGGTCAGCTGCAGGACCAATGCCGCGACCGGCATCTTGAGTTCTAGGGCCAGCTGAGCGACGGTAGTAGTAGCCATTGCTATCCTTCTTTTCGGGTGCGATCGGTGAAGCTATGAAAAAACTGAACAGTAATCTGGAGTGCGGATTGGCGAACGAAGCGTTTAATCGGCAAGATGAATGATGAAAATTGCTTCAGACAGCCTTTGAACATGCTCCGCTTTTACGGCAGGGTTGCCGCTCCCGGGGTTGCAACCGCCTACTTTTGCTCCTCGGCAAACCAGTGTTCCCGAGCCTTCATGATCAACGCCCGCGCGGCTGCTTCGTCCATCGCGTCGATCTCAATGAGCTCGTCCACAGCCAGTTCGGCCAAGTCATCACGCGATTTGATGCCCCCTTTGGCCAGCTTCGCCGCCAGCTCGCGCGACACGCCTTCGAGTCCGAGCAGGTCCTCACTGACACCACCCAAGGATTCCTCCGAAGCGATGGCCTCCGTCAGCAGCGCATTGCGGGCACGATTGCGCAATTCGTTGACCGTATCCTCGTCGAAAGACTCGATTTCCAGCATTTCGTTGATCGGCACGTAGGCGACTTCCTCGAGCGTTGAAAAACCCTCGCCGATCAAAATGTCTGCAACTTCCTCGTCGACGTCGAGCTTGTCGATGAAGAGCGCACGAATCGCAGCGGTTTCGGCCACATTCTTCTTCTGCGACTCCTCAACGGTCATCAGGTTGATCTCCCAACCCGTGAGCTCCGACGCAAGACGTACGTTCTGGCCGCCGCGGCCGATGGCGATCGCCAGATTCTCGTCGTCGACCACCACATCCATGCTGTGTTTTTCCTCATCGACCAGAATCGACGACACCGCCGCCGGCGCCAGTGCGCCAATCACAAATTGCGCAGGATCGGCCGACCAGATGATGATGTCGACCCGCTCACCGGCCAGCTCATTGGTCACCGCCTGCACGCGCGAACCACGCATGCCAACACAGGTGCCGATCGGGTCGATGCGCCGATCGGCGGTGAAAACGGCGATCTTGGCGCGCACGCCGGGATCGCGCGCGGCCGACTTGATCTCCAGTAGGCCTTCTTCGATCTCGGGTACTTCAAGTTCGAACAAGGCCTTGATGAACTCCGGCGACGTGCGCGAAACAATCACTGCCGGGCCGCGCTGCGTGCGGTCGATCTTGTGGATGTAGGCGCGGATGCGGTCGCCGACACGAAACGCCTCCCGCGGAATCATCTGGTCGCGTGGTAGAGCCGCCTCGACCCGGCCCGATTCGATCAGGACCCGGTGATTCTCCACTCGCTTGACCGTGCCGTTGATGAGCTTTTCATTGCGCTCGAGGAAATCATTTAGGATCTGGTCGCGCTCGGCGTCGCGGATCTTTTGCAAAATGGTCTGCTTTGCGGCTTGCGCACCAATCCGACCAAACTCGATCGGCTCAAGCTCCTCCTCGATGAAATCGCCGATCTGCACCTCGGGATCGTCGTCGCGTGCGTCAGTGATGCCGATCTGGTTGTCTTCGCTCTCCAGGTCCGGCTCGTAAACCACTTGCCAGCGCCGAAACGCTTCGTGTTCGCCGGTTTCCCGATCGATCGCCACGCGCACATCGGCCTCGCCCTTGAAGCGCTTCTTGCTGGCCGATGCGATCGCTTGCTCAAGCGCGGTGAACACCACGTCCTTGGCTACGTTCTTTTCGCGCGCCAGCGCGTCGGCCAGCATCAGGATTTCCTTGCTCATGAGGCACTTCCCCCTAAAACTCTATAACCGGAACCAGACGCGCCCGGTCAATCCCGGCGAAATCCAGCTCAATGATCTGCCCGTCGATTTCAATCGCGGGTTTGCCATCAAGACAGCGCGCAATCCCTGTGAAGTTCTTGCGCACACCAAACGCGCCGCCCAGGGGCGCGCGCAACTTCAGGTTGATCTCGCAGCCGGCGAACCGGGCGAAATCAGCCACCTTCGCTAGCGGTCGGTCGAGACCGGGAGATGAGACTTCCAGGCGGTCATAGTCGATATTCTCGACCGTCATCGCATAGGTCAACTGCCGGCTCACTTTTTCGCAGTCCTCGACCGTGATCATGGCACGCGCCGCGCGTTTCGGGGCAGTCGGTGCGGGCGGGACGCCAGCTTGCTTCAAGTCGATGAATACACGCAACAGGCGCCCTCGCTGCGAGCGCTCGACCTCGACCAACTCGTAGCCCAATCCCGCGACCGTGTTTTCAATCAGCGCTGTTACATCCATAGCCATCGCCTCAATACCGGCGGCACAAACAAAAAATGGGCGATACGCCCATTTAAAAGTCTTGCCGCCAACCCGCCGGCACTCCTGTTTCGAGTGCCAATCGCAATCCGCGACAACACGCGCCTCAAACTTCTAACCCCAAGCCTTGAGATTCTAGCAGAAATTGCACCGTTTTGAAACAAAACGGTGTTCGCAACTCAGGATTCCTGAGAACCCTCGGGCGGGATGATCAGCAGCTTGGAACGGCGACGGGTGATGATGGGCGTCGGCGGGGGGGGTGGCACGTATGCCACACTGCGGCGTCCGGGCTTGGCTGCGCGGCGCCCGTCCAGGGTAAGCGAACCTCGGTCGATCGGACCACGTTTGCCGCCACGATTGCCCCCCGCGCCCTTGGCCAGCGGATTTCTTGCCGCCAGCGCCTTTCCCCGCCGCACGCCGGGTTGTGGACGTCCCGGCACCTTACCGCCACGTCCAACGGAATTTTTGCCGCTGCCGGGCACACTACCGGCGCTTCGAACATTGCCATCGCGCGCGCTTGGTGTACGAATATTGCCGTCGCGTCCGCCGGGTGTACGAACATTGCCGTCGCGTCCGCCCGGAACGCCGCGGGCTTTGCCACGTCCGCTGCCCACTTCGCGTGGCATGCCATTTTTGCCGCTCGCCAACGCCTCGGTCGTGCCACTGTCGCGCGCCGCCGTGCCGACCGGCGCATCCTTGAGCAGCTCCTTGACCTCCAGCGGCGTCAGCGGGCGCGACTGCCCGCGGCGCAAGCCGCGTGGCAGCGAAATAGGCCCGAAGCGGGTGCGGATAAGCCGGCTCACCATCACGCCGACTTTCTCAAACATGCGCCGCACTTCGCGATTGCGGCCCTCGCGAATCATCACCCGATACCAGCGATTGACGCCCGGGCCCTCGTCGCTGAACTCGCCTTCGTCCAAGCGCATGAAGCGCGCCGGACCGTCGTCTAGCTCGACGCCGTCGAGCAGTGTATCGGTCTGCTCGTCGGTCAATTCACCCACCACGCGTACCGAATACTCGCGCTCGACTTCGTAACGCGGATGCATCAGGCGATTGGCCAAGTCTCCCGAATTGGTCAGTATCAACAAACCTTCGGTGTTGAAGTCCAACCGTCCGACCGCTACCCAGCGACCGGATTTGGGCGCCGGCAAGCCTGCGAACACGGTCGGCCTGCCCTCAGGATCGTCCTGGCTCACGATCTCTCCGGGCGGCTTGTGATAAATCAGGACCTCCGGTACCTCGCGATCGTTCTTCAGGCGTATCGGCTTGCCGTCCACCCGCACCACGTCACGGCGCGTGATCCGCTGCCCGAGGGTTGCAGTCTTGCCGTTGACACTGACCCGGCCGGCGGTAATCGCCTCCTCCATGTCGCGGCGAGAACCCAGCCCTGCCTCGGCCAGCAGCTTCTGCAATTTGTGATCATCGCCGCCGGAGCCCGGCGCATTGTCGGCTACAGAAGTCGCGAGGTTCGCATCCACCGCACGCGGCGCTTTCCGGCTTGGCCCGCGCGGTGATTGGTCGCCGCGTTCGCGCGTCTGCTTGGCAACACGTCCACGTGGCGCCTTGACCACCCGCGCGGGCAGCGGCGCAGACCCGGTGTCGTCACCGGCCATGATCTGCGGGTCGGCCGTCGCCTGCGCAGTCTCACTCTCGGCCGCCACCGCTTTGGCACCCGTGGCGGCTGCGCCTTTACCCCCTCCTTTGCCGCGCCGGCGATTGCGCCGACGGCGCCGCTCCGCACCGCCCGCGGCCGGTGTAGCTCCAGTCTCGGCTTCGATTGCCGGTGCAGATCCCGTTTCGTTTGGCACCTTGGGCGCCGCAGCATCAGTAACGTTGTTATCCGGTGGTTCAGGCAAGTCAGGCTGCATCGGCCAAATCCATCACTTTCTCGATATCCTCAAGCGGCGGCAACTGTTCGAGTGAAACCAGACCCAAATCATCGAGAAAGCCACGCGTGGTTCCAAACAAGGCCGGTCTGCCAGGTGCGTCACGGTGGCCGACGGTGTCGATCCAGCCACGCTCCTCAAGGGTGCGGATGATTTGCGGTGAAACGGCAACACCGCGTATTTCTTCGATATCTCCGCGCGAAACAGGCTGCCGATAAGCGATGATTGCCAGCGTTTCAAGCACTGCGCGTGAATAGCGTGGTGTGCGGTCGGGATTGAGCCGCGCCAGATAAGCGCCGAACTCGGGACGGCTCACAAAACGCCAGCCCGACGAGAGTGCAACCAGTTCAACGGTGCGGCCGCCCCAGTCCGCACGCAACTCATCGAGCAGGGCGCGAATGGTGTCGGCACCGATACGATCCTCGAACAGGCGCCGCAGCTCGACGACCGGCAAAGGCGCCTGCGCTGTGAGGAGAGCCGCTTCGAGAATGCCCTTGGCTTCGGATGTGTTCACGCAACAAAGGCGAACCAGGCGTCGCAGACACGCAGTTCGCTAGCAGACGAAAAATCGATAATTTATGAGAGGGTAAGGCGCGCTGGCAGCGCCGTTTGCCTCACCCGTGTGCTTTCAAGCCCGCAAACGTAAGCCCGCACCGCCGAAATCGTGAAGACCTGATTCTTGCGCGCCGGATCGAGCGCGCGGACTGCATTCAACAACACGGCGTCGCGCAGTATACCAAGAAGCGGGTGCCGGCCATGTCGCGACGGACCGCGCCGGGCATGACCGACGTCGGGTACGCCGACCCAAGCAGCACCTTCCTGCCCGATTCTGTCCGCGCGGCGTGCCGCGCACAGCCAGGCGGCGCGCCGCCGCTCCTAGCGGTCCAACTGTCAATCTCGCAAATCCCGACGTCCATGAAGCTTGCGAACGCCTTGCATCAAGGCTCCGCCCCGCGCCACCGCGACCCCTGTATTTTTGCATCAGTCAATGAATGGCCATGGCCACCGGCAACATGCGCGTGACCTCGATCTCGGTACCATTCTCGCGATACTCCACCGACTCGCACAACTGCTCGACCATGTTGATGCCGCGATCGTTGCGACGGAACGAGGCACTTGCGTCGACATGCCAGGCGTCGGCGTCGAAACCCTTGCCGCTGTCCTTGACCCTCACGGTCAGCTTGACGCCATCGACGGTCTCGGCACGCGCGATGTCAACCAGTATCACGCCGTCAACCAAGGTCGCCAGCCGACGCTCGCGTTCGCGCGCGTAGGCTTGCTGCCCGTTTTGCTCGGCTTTCAAGCGCGAATCCAGTTCGACCAGTCCATGTTCCAGCGCGTTGTTGAACAGCTCGCTCATCACCACGAAAGTCGAGCGATCCAACGCACCGGCCGGATCGAAACGCGCCATGAATTCATGCAGTATGGGAATCACCTCAACGTGCCTCAAGCGCTCCGCACCAACGCGCAGGCTCAGCTACCAGTCGCCTGCCGCAGCGTGCGAATGCGTATTGAGGGCTTGCTGCGGCAAGGTAACAGCAAGGCCGCGCTGCGCGCGGCGCCGCACTTCGGCGGCACAATCGATCAGCGCATACGTTATGTCATCGGTAGCGCTGTGCCCGGCGAGGTGGTCGACCACCGCGATCTTGATCGCCTCGAAGCGTTCGCTCGGCGATACGCCGGCCACGGAGGCATTGATGCCGTTGCCGCCAAATTGCCTCCCCTGTTGGCACGCCGCTTCACTGAGGCCATCCGAGCAGACGAAAATCTGCGCGTCGGCACGAAACGGCTCAAACTCGGGGTGCGGGTCGATCTCATCGCTTGGCAACACGCCCAGCGGCAGGTGCCGGCTG
>JBEIFV010000167.1:0-12852 GCA_040382235.1 Burkholderiales bacterium | reverse complement strand
GCATCGACAATTCGTCAGCCAGCGCGAGAATGGCGCGACAGACATCCCATTGCGGCGCGCCGTCGAACCAGCCGCGCGCGGCCAACACGCGCTGCAAGTCCGCCAGCCGGCGCGCGGGTGGCAGCACCTGGCGCGCCAGGTCCGCCCCCTCGATCAGTGCCGCCAGAGTGCTGATGCGCGGCGGCACGATGGTCGCAAAGCCGCGCGCCGCGCCGCTGCGGGCAAGGGCTGCGCGTAGCGCCGGCGCGCTGTTTTGAGTGGGCACAAGCACCAGCGAGTCGCCCAGATCAGGCGTGTGGGCAGTGGCCACGATAAGGTTGGCCGCATGCTCCAGGAGGTCCGCGCTGGATGAACAAAGGCTTATGGTGAGCACGGCGCGATTGGCATGAACTTGCGTGGCAATGGGGTTGCTGGCGAAATGCGGGGGTTGCTGGCGGAACCGGAAGAAGAGAGGCTTGAGATCGTGGCGCCATACCCCATCTGCGTCGAAATGGTGGAGCTGACAACGGACTTGCCCGCTTTTTGTTAGCATTATCCAACCAATCCCACCGCCACCCGGAGTTTTCATGAGCACCAACATTTCCCATGTCACCGATGCCAGCTTTGACGCCGATGTGTTGAAGTCTGACGCGCCCGTGCTGGTCGACTATTGGGCCGAGTGGTGCGGCCCCTGCAAGATGGTGGCGCCCGTACTGGAGGAACTGGCCAAGGATTACTCGGGCAAGCTGAAGATCGCCAAGATGGACGTCGATGCGAATCAGGAAGTTCCGGCCAAGCACAACATCCGCGGCATCCCGACCCTGATGCTGTTCAAGGGCGGGCAAGTGGTGGCGACCAAGGTTGGCGCCATGTCGAAATCGCAATTGACCGCGTTTCTCGACAGCCACCTTTGAAGCGCGGCAAGCGTTGAAACAGCCTGCGGTGCACGGCGCCGCAGGCTTTCGTTGTTTTTCGGCAACGATTGATTGACATGAGGTCTTGTTGCCAGTAACCTCCATTCGTCCTATACCGTTCGCGCTTTGAGAAAAGCGTTGAATGTGAACAGCGGCAGCAACCGACGCAGCGTCACCCAAACATACCAAGCAGCACCAGCTAAGTCCCGGCTTTTTTGTTTCATCCCCGCAGTATTCCCACCTGATGTTCCGCGGCAGCCACGGCTGTTGATTGCGTACACGCGCAGGAACTGACTCCCGCATCCCATGCATTTCTCAGAACTCAAAAACCTCCACGTCACACAATTAGTCGAGATGGCCGTCGGCCTCGAAATCGACAACGCCAACCGCATGCGCACCCATGAGTTGATCTTCGCGATCCTCAAGGCGAAGGCGAAACGCGGCGAGCCGATTTTCGGCGATGGCACCCTCGAGGTGTTGCCGGACGACTTCGGCTTCCTGCGCTCCCCCGATACCTCCTATCTGGCGGGCACCGATGACATTTACATCAGCCCTTCACAGGTGCGCCGCTTCAACCTGCATACCGGGGACTCGATCGAGGGCGAGATCCGCACCCCGAAAGACGGCGAGCGCTACTTCGCCCTGGTCAAGGTCGACCGCGTCAACGGTGACGCCCCCGAAAACTCCAAGAACAAGATCCTGTTCGAGAACCTGACGCCGCTGTTTCCGGATCGCGTGATGAAACTGGAGCGCGATATCAAGGCAGAGGAGAACATCACCGGGCGCATCATCGATATCGTCGCGCCGATCGGCTTTGGCCAACGCGGCCTGCTGGTGGCAAGCCCCAAGGCCGGCAAGACGGTGATGCTGCAGCACATCGCGCATGCCATCACCTCGAACCATCCGGATGTGATCCTGATCGTGCTTTTGATCGACGAGCGCCCGGAGGAGGTCACCGACATGCAGCGCACGGTGCGCGGCGAGGTGGTGGCGTCGACCTTTGACGAACCGGCGGTTCGCCATGTACAGGTGGCCGACATGGTGATCGAGAAGGCCAAGCGCCTGGTTGAACACAAGAAGGACGTGGTGATCCTGCTTGACTCGATCACCCGACTGGCACGCGCCTACAACACGGTGCAGCCTTCTTCCGGCAAGGTGTTGACCGGCGGCGTCGACGCCAATGCCCTGCAGAAGCCCAAGCGCTTTTTCGGAGCCGCGCGCAATGTCGAGGAAGGCGGTTCGCTGACCATCATCGCCACTGCGCTGATCGATACCGGCAGCCGCATGGACGACGTCATCTATGAGGAATTCAAGGGCACCGGCAACATGGAACTGCACATGGACCGGCGCATGGCCGAAAAGCGTGTGTATCCCTCGATCATGATCAACAAGTCCGGTACCCGGCGCGAGGAATTGCTGCTACCGCCGGACCAGTTGCAGAAGGTGTGGATCCTGCGCAAATTCCTCTACAACATGGATGAAACCGAAGCGATGGAGTTCATGCTGGACAAGATGCGCGCCACCAAGAACAACGGCGAGTTTTTTGACTCGATGAAAAAAGGGTAGACCGACCATGCGCCCTGCGGGTGCATGACGTTCTACCTGTCCTCGTTGGAGTCATCGTTGATGACGCTCAATCCGGCCGTTGGTGCCTGGCATTCGAATGCGGCCTCGCGATGCCTGCCTCGCGGTTACCGCTTGCCTAACAGCGGCGGGCAAAGCGGGGTTGGCTGCAGCCCTTTCACCGGGCCTTGGCGTTTGCTTCCTGGCAACTCGCTTTCCCCTTGCCATTACCGCCTGCCGTGCTTTGGCTGCCCAGGCAGCCTGCGACTATTGTCGGCGCCCCACCACATAAGTCGCCCCTTCCGGACCGAAGGTTTCATCGTGTTCACAACCGGCCTGCATGGCAAAGGTGTCACCTGCCTTGCAGACTTGCGTCTTGCCTTCGTAGCGCAGGGTCATTTCACCGCTGGTTATCATTCCACGCGCGCTGAAGGGATGTGAATGCGGCGGGTTCGCGTGCAGAGGCGCCTGCGTCCTGGTGATGATCCCGGAATAGCCGTCCCGGGCGAGGGCGGCCAAAAATGCGGCTTGATCCATGGTGGTGAGTTCCAAGTGGGTGGCGGTGATGCAATATACCGCGCTGCAAGCCGCCCGTCTTGCGCCGCCCGGCGATACTCGTTTCGCTGCAGCGCAGGAATCTTTGCGCTGCAGCACGGTTCGAGATATACTTGAAGGCTTATTAACCGTCGCGAAACCTCGCTTTTGTCCGGCTCCAATCAGCCGGGCCGCAGGAGACCGCGAACACTTAAGAGGCAACCATGAAAGCCGGCATTCATCCAAACTACAAGGACGTCGAAGTCACCTGTTCGTCCTGCGCCAACAAATTCACCACCCGCTCAACCGTGGGCAAGCCGCTGGGCGTCGAGGTGTGCGCCAACTGCCACCCCTTCTACACCGGCAAACAGCGCATTGTCGATACCGCCGGCCGTGTCGAGAAATTCCGGCAGAAGTACGCGACCAAGAAGGCGGCGTAAAGCGGCTGTGCAGCAGAAAAAAGGCAGCCTCGGCTGCCTTTTTTGTTGCCTGTAGCCAAGCCGATATGCAAGCCGCCCGCCCCGCGCCCCTCTCGCACCTGCGCGTGCCGGTGCCCCTGCCCTCGCCATGGTTCTGGGGCCTGGTGCTGCTTTACGTGTTGCTGGGCCTCATCGGTCATGATCCATGGAAAGCCGACGACGCCATCGGTTTCGGCATCGCCTGGACCATGGCCGGCGGCCAGGCGCTCGACTGGCTGGTACCCAATGTGGCCGGCCAGTTGGTGGCCGATGAAGGGCCGTTGGCATTCTGGCTGGCCGCGCTCTTCATCAAGGCTTTCGGAAGCCTGCTGCAAGCGCATGACGCGGCACGCCTTGCCACCGCGGTGTGGATGACGCTTGCGATCATCGGCGTGCATCGCGCCGCCCGCGCGCTCGACGGTGATGCTGCCGGCCGGCTCGCTGTGCTTGCGCTGCTCGCCTGTCTCGGACTCCTCGCACGCGCCCATGAAATTGCGGCGGAGCCGGCCTTTCTGGCCGGCTGGGCGCTGCTGTTGTGGGGCCTGGCGCTGCCCGAGCGCTGGTGGAAGATTGCGGCACTGACGGCAGCGGGCCTGGCCATTTGCGTGCTCGCGCGCGGCGTCGCCTCAGCCTTGCCGGTGCTCTTGACCGCATGCGCCTGGATGCTCGTGGGCGGCATCGGCAGGCTGCGCACCGGCGCTATCGCTGCCGGCGTGTTGGCAGGCATGGCGCTATGTGCGCCGTGGTTATGGTCACTCGCCAACGTGCCGGTCCATTTGGACGGCCATATGGCCTGGCTTGCAGCGCAGGTCGGTCTGGCAGGCGTCGATACCTGGCGCTATTACGCCAAGACCATGCTTTGGTTCACCTTTCCCGCCTGGCCGGTGGCAATCTGGTGGATCGCCAAGCGGCGCCCGCCGATGTTCCTCGACGTGCAACCGATACCGCTGGTACAGCGCCTGCCGCTGGTGGCGCTGGCCGCCGTGCTGGCGTCCCTGATCTGGTCACCGCTGGCCAACGATTCGGTATTGTTGCCGCTGCTACCACCGCTGGCGCTCCTGATCGCGCCGGGCTTGAGCTTTATGCGGCGCGGCCAGGCCGCGCTGATCGACTGGTTCGGCCGCATCAGCTTTTCCTTGGGCGCAGCCCTCATCTGGCTGGGCTATGCGGCGTTGGCTGCCGGCTGGCCGAAGCGCATTGCCGCCAACTTCGCCCGCCTGGAGCCAGGTTTCGTCGCCACCATTCATTGGCCGGCTGTGGCAATCGCCGCGGCCGCGACCCTGGCCTGGGTGCTGGCGATCGCGCGCAGCGAACGCACACCCCTGCGCGGCATCGTCCACTGGTGCTACGGCACGACCCTCAGCTGGCTGTTGCTGATGACACTGTGGCTGCCGTGGATCGACTATGGCCGCAGCTACCGGCCGGTCGCCATCGGGCTCAAGGCGGCGATGGGTGGCGGCCCCGGCAGCTCGCATAACTGCGTCGCCACCCGTACTCTGGGCCTGGCCGAACGCGCCTCCTTCGCCTACTTCAGCGGACTCGAATTCGCCGGCGTACGGGACAATTGCCCTTGGCTATTGATTCAGGGCTCGCGTGGCGACACGCCGCGCGCCGAGCCTGGCCTGCGCCTGATCTGGGAGGGCAACCGTCCCGGTGACCGCAACGAACGTTTTCGCCTTTACCGGAGGACCAAATGACCCCCCTGATCCAATCGGCCGAATGGCAAGCGCTGCTGGCACACCAGCAAGGCATGCGTGGCCGTCACGTGCGCGACCTTTTCGCCGCCGGCCCCGACCGCTTCGATGCGCTTGCGATCGAGGCAGGCCCCCTGCTGCTGGATTTCTCGCGCCATCGCGCCACCCTCGAAACCCGCGACCTGCTGCTGGCATTGGCCCGCGCGCGCGACCTGGAACTGTGGCGCACTCGCATGTTCGACGGTGAAGCCATCAACACGACCGAAGGGCGCGCGGTCCTGCACGTGGCGCTGCGTGGCCACGGCAGCGGTACGGCGGCACTGGCGGTTCGCGAGCAAGCGCGTGGCGTGCTCTCGCGCATGGGCGAGATCGCGCGCGACCTGCGTAGCGGCGCGTGGTGCGGCGCTACCGGCTTGCCGATCACAGACGTCATTCACATCGGCATCGGCGGCTCCGATTTCGGCCCGCGCCTGCTGCTCGATGCCTTGCGCCCGGCGGCCGACGGACCACGCGTGCACTTCGTTGCCAACATCGATCCCGACGACCTGGCCGATGCCATTGCCGATTGCAAGCCGGAAAGCACGCTGGTGATCGTGATCTCGAAGACCTTCACCACCATCGAAACGCTCACCAACGCGGAAGCGGCACGCGCATGGCTGGCACAAGCGCTCGGCCCCAGGCTTGAACAACACCTGATCGCCGTGAGCAACAATGTCGCCGCGGCGCGCGCCTTCGGCATTGGCGAGGCCAACATACTGCCCCTGGCCGAATCGGTCGGTGGCCGCTACTCGGTTTGGTCCGCCGTGGGACTGTCGACCATGATCGCGCTGGGGCCGGAAGCGTTCGCCGACTTTCTGGCCGGCGCGGCCAGGATGGATAGTCATTTCCTGGAAGCGCCGCTTGCGAGCAACGCGCCGGTGCTGCTGGCGCTCTTGGGCGTCTGGTACACCAATTTCTGGGGCGCGCAATCTCACGTGGTGCTGCCCTATGCGCGCCGCCTTGACTTGCTGCCGGACTACCTGCAGCAACTTGAGATGGAGTCCAATGGCAAGCGCGTCGACCGCGCCGGACGTGCGGTTGACTATGCGACCGCGCCGGTGCTGTTCGGCAATGTCGGCGCCAACAGCCAGCATTCGTTTCACCAACTGCTGCACCAGGGCACGCACCTGGTGCCGATCGACTTCGTGCTGGTGCGTCGCCCGGCGGCGGCACAACCATTCCAGCGCATCCTGCTTGCCTCGGCACTGGCGCAGGCCGCCGCGCTCACCCAGGGCGTAAGCACACCGGGCCATCCGGAGAAGGATTCTCCCGGAAATGCGCCCTCGACCACCATCGTCTTGCAGGAACTCACCGCCCACACGCTTGGTGCCCTGATCGCGCTTTACGAACACAAGGTGTTCGTGCAGGGCATCGTGTGGAACATCAACAGTTTCGACCAGATGGGCGTGGAACTGGGCAAGGCCATCGCCAACACCCTGCTGCCGGCCTTCACCGGCGGTGCTGCTCCAGCGGGGGCTGACGGCTCGACCCTGGGCATGCTCAAGCGCCTGGTTTGATTCCCATCCGTTTGCCACCGGTTCGCATGCGCTCCATCCCTTGCGGCGGCGTTGGTTCGCGCGCGCCTATAGGCGGATCCGCGCGGCCGAGCATCTGACATGGCAAGCATGTTCAAGTCCACCGCCAAAGACATCATTCGCCTCGGCTGGCCGGTTTTGATCGGCCAACTGGCCACCATGGCCAACGGCGTCATCGACACGGTGATGGCGGGCCACTACTCGGCCCGCGCCCTGGCTGTGGTGGGCCTTGGCACCTCGATTTTCTTCAGCATCTTCATCGCCTTGATGGGCGTGCTGCTGGCCTTGTCACCCACCATTTCGCAACATTACGGCGCCGGCCGGCATGACGAAATCTCGCACGACGTGCGCCAGGGTTTCTGGCTGATGCTGGTGTTGACGCTGCCTTGCGTGGGCTTGCTGTACGCCCCTGATCCATTCATCGCGCTCTCCGGCATGTCGGCCGACATCGCGGGGGATGTGCGCGCCTATCTGCGGGCACTGGCCTGGGCGGCGCCGGCGATGCTGCTGTTTCGCGTGTTCTACGCCTGGTCCACGGCGATTTCGCAACCGCGCGCGGTGATGGTGATCCAGCTATTGGGCCTGGGGCTGAAGGTGCCGCTCAACTGGCTCTTGATGTACGGCGCCACCGACCTGCCCATCATCGGCACCGTGCCCGCCATGGGCGGCATCGGTTGCGCCTGGGCGCTGGTGATCGAAGCCTGGCTGATGCTGCTCGCCGCCTTCGCCTGGGCCGCGCTGGCACCGGCGTTTGCTCGCTACCAGGTGTTCGCGCGCCTGGGCGCCCCCGACCTGCCGGCGATCTGGCGCCTGGTCAAGCTGGGCCTGCCGATCGGCGGCGCGTTCCTGATCGACGTCACCTCCTACACCTTCATGGCCCTTTTTATCGCGCGCCTGGGTGAAAACTGGTCGGCTGGGCACCAGATCGCCGCCAACCTGGGCGGCCTGGCGTACATGGTGCCACTGGCGATCTCGACTGCCACCAGCGTGCTGGTGGGCCAGGCCATCGGCGCGGGCGACTATGCGCGCGCGCGCGCCTCCGGCTGGACCGGCATGGCCATCGGGCTTGGCGTGGCGCTGTGCGTGGCAACGCTCCTGGCCTGGTTCAGCCCATCGATCGCCGGTTTGTACACCAAGGATGCCAAGGTGATGGAAGTAGCCACACCGCTGATCCTGATGGTGGCCGGGTTTCATGTGTTCGATGCGATGAACGCGGTGGCCTCGAACGCTTTGCGCGGCTACAAGAAGGCCTGGGTACCGATGCTGACTTTCGCCCTGGCCTTGTGGATCATCGGCCTGGGCGGCGGCTACCTGCTGGCCTTTACCACGACGTTCGGCGTACCGATGGGTGCCATCGGCTTCTGGACCGGCGCGATTACCGGCATGGCCGTGGCCGCCATTGCGGTCACCGCTTACTTCGCGCACGTAAGCCTGGCCGCAACGCGACGAGCCGCGGCCAGGCCAGTCACGCCTGGGCAACCACGCCATGCCTGAGCCCTGTCGCCATCGCGCCCTGTGGCACGCCATCGGCTGGGCCTTGGTCGTGTTCGTGCTCTATCAGTCACTCACCCCGGCGCCGCTGGAAATACCAGGCGACGAAGGCAGTCGCCTCGGGCACCTGGCAGCCTATGGCACGCTGATGGGATGGTTCTCGCATCTGCATGAAAGGCGCGCGACCAGAATCGCCTTCGCACTGGGCTTTGTTGCCATGGGCATCGTGCTTGAAGTGATCCAGGGCATGACCGGATATCGCTCTACCGATGCGGCGGACGCTGTTGCCAATAGCGTCGGCGTCTGTCTCGGCTGGCTGCTGGCGCCGCCGCGGCTGCCCAACCTGTTGCAGTTGACCGAGAAGATGCTTCCGGCCCGGCATTAGCCATCGACTGACCGTCGGTCAAAGTACGAATGTGTCGATTTTTTTACACTGAGATTTGACAGATCGCGGCCTCCAGGGGTCTGAATAAATCTTTCTTTTTATTTCAACTACTTGGAGACACTTTTTTAACAGGGCGGTTTCAAAGACCAAGTGCAAAAAGTGAAGCGTCTCCCCGTGAAATGCTGCATTTGGTTTTAAGCACACTCTCTTCCAGCCGCACCGGATGGTGAGAAAATTGTGCGCAGTCGAATAGTTCAAGGCTTAGCAAAATCCGCGACCTGGCGATTCGACCAAGAAGGCGCAAGTCGCGGCCAGAAAGGAACTCAGATGTCGAACAACGTGTTCGCGGGGGTCATCCCCGCATTGATGACGCCATGCAGCGCCGATGGCAAGCCGGTTTTCAGCGCTCTGGTGCGCAAGGGTCAGGAACTGATATCCACCGGCATGTCGGCAGTGGTGTACTGCGGCTCGATGGGGGATTGGCCGCTGCTGGATGACGAACAACGGATGGAAGGGGTTGAACACCTGGTGAAGGGCGGCGTACCGGTGATCGTCGGAGCCGGAGCGCAGAATTCACAACGCGCCGCAGCCCTGGCCACACACGCCAGGAGCGTCGGTGCCAAAGGCCTGATGCTGATTCCGCGCGTGCTCTCGCGCGGCTCGTCGGTTGCCGCACAGCGCGCCCACTTTGAACGCGTGCTCGAAGCGGCGGTGGACCTTCCATGCGTGATCTACAACAGCCCTTACTACGGCTATGAAACCAAAGCCGATTTATTCTTCGCCTTGCGCGAGCGCCACGCGCATCTGGTGGGATTCAAGGAGTTCGGCGGTGCCGCGGCGCTGCGCTATGCCGCCGAATACATCACCGGGCATGACGCCGCGCTTGCATTGCTGGTGGGGGTGGATACGCAGGTCGTCCACGGATACGTCAACTGCGGAGCGGTCGGCACCATCACCGGTATCGGAAATGTGCTGCCGCATGAAGTCATGCATCTGGTTACGCTTTGCGAGCGCGCGGCAAAGGGCGACGCGACGGCGCACCGGCAGGCTTTGGAGCTGGAAGCAGCGTTGGGCGTGCTGTCCTCGTTCGACGAAGGAGTCGACCTGGTGCTGTACTACAAATACCTCATGGTGCTCGCTGGAAATCCGGAGTACGAACGGCATTTCAATTCGAGTGACAAGCTCTCCACGAGTCAACAGCACTATGCGGAAGCCCAACTCCGGCTGTTCAAGCGCTGGTACGCTGATTGGCCAGCGGCTGCCGGCTGACCAGTGCGGGTCACGCAGTCGCCGGTCTTGAAGAAGTGCTCGCGTTTGTTCGAGCAAATTTCCCCGGTTTGCCAGTGGCCCGCGGGTTGGCAGGTACAGGCGCAAGCTTGTCCGCGGCGTCGCTCGGCGCTTGCGACGAAGCGAGCGACGCGGGGCGCTAAAGCATCGTGCGTCACATGTTGCGAATGTATTGCGCGACCATTTCTTCCTGGGTTTCCGCCGGCGCCGTTGAACCGATCTGGTCCTTGAGCATTTGCCCCATGCTGGGCATCAGCTTGCGCTCGACCTGCGCCTCGCTGCTCCACAAGCGCGAACGCATCATGGACTTGCCACAATGCAGGAACGCCTCTGCCACAGTGACTTCGATTACCAGTTTTGGCGGCTTCGTCTCGGCGACAAATTTGTCCAGATACAGAGGCTCGTCGCGCAGCCGCGCCGTGCCGTTGATACGCAAAGTCTCGTCAAAGCCGGGAACCAGAAACAATAGCCCGACCTTGCCGGTCGCCAGAATGTTGCTCAGGGTATCCAGCAGATTGTTGCCCTGTGCGTCGGGAATCAGCAAGCAATGTTCGTCGTGCACCTTCACGAAGCCCGGATCGCCACCGCGCGGCGAGGCGTCCAGCCGCATTTCGCCACCATCACTTGCGATGACCACAAATGGCGACAACTCGACAAAGCGCCGGCAGTGGATATCCAGATGGTCCAACTGCTTGGCCAGGGCGCGCTGGTTGGGTGCCGCGTAGCGTTCACGCAAACCTTTCAAGTCGGTAATCATGGTGTGGCAACCTTCCTTCCTCGTGAACCTCGAACAAATCGCCGGAATGCAGGGCGAACGGGGAAACCTGCTCGCCTGTCGCGAACTACAACACAAATGGCGGAAAAATGCCTTTGACGCGGCTGGATCTCGGCAGCGATGGTGATTTTCACGCGCTGGCAGCCATGGCGCGCCTTGTTGGGCGCGCTGCTGTTCGGCTGTATCGAATCCCTGATCCCGCGCATCGCCGCGGCCGGCATTCGTGTGCCGCAATATTTCATGCTGATGACGCCTGATCTGATCACACTGGCCGTCATGATCCGGACCAAGATGGGGAAGAACGTCAGAAGCAGCAAGCGCGCCCGGCACGGCTTATGCGCGCGGGGAACGCCGCTGAAGTCTGTCAGCCATCAACCCGCAACAGGTTTTCAAGTCCAGCCGCGCCCGACAAACACCACCACCGTGGCGATCACACCCAACACCAGGTTGACCAGCACGAGCTGACGAATGCGGTTCATCGCCACACCGCCGGCCGGCCAGTCCTGTGCCGCGACGGCCGTGCGCAGCCGTTTGAAAGCGGAAAAACGGATATGCCCGAAGACCGCCATCATGATGAGGCCAAGGCCGGTCATGATGTGAATATGCGCGCCCAGGCGGCCACCGTTGGAGATGAACAGCATCATGATGGCGACCCCGCTTGCCAGGATCAGAACAATGCTCCATGCCACCCACTTGAAGAAGCGGCCCAGCGTTTCCGCCAATAGCGGCAGGCGCTGCGGGGCTTGCAGCACCAGGGTCGCGGCCGGGCGCAAGGCGAAATGCGCGAAAAACATGCCGCCGACCCAGATGATCACGCCCAGCAAATGCACCAGCAGCCACAGGCTGTAACTCATATCAGGTCACCCAGGATGTGCTTGACAGGCGAGAAACTGCGTCGATGTGCCGGGCAGGCGCCCAGTTCGCGGATTTTAGCCAGGTGCAGTTGCGTCGCGTAGCCCTTGTGGCGCTCGAACGCATAGCCGGGATAGGCTTTGGCAAGCGCCACCAATTCGCGGTCGCGTGCGGTTTTCGCCAGAATCGAGGCGGCGGAAATCGCCGCCACCTGCGCGTCGCCCTTGATGATGGCGCGCGTGGTGTAGCGCAGAAGCGGCGCCTGACTGCCGTCGACCCACACTTCGTCCGGCGTGACCAGGAGCTTTTCGACCGCGCGACGCATCGCCAGAAGCGTTGCCTGCAGAATGTTGATGCGGTCGATCTCCTCGACCGACGCCGAGGCGATGCCGAACGCCAACGCATTGGTTTGGATCTTGACCGCCAGATTTTCGCGGCGCGCCGCTGTCAGCGTCTTGGAATCATCCAGCCCGCGAATCGGCTTGCCTGGATTGAGCACCACGGCCGCGGCGTACACCGGGCCTGCCAGCGGGCCGCGACCGGCCTCGTCGACACCGCAGATCAGCAGCCCTTTGAGGGGTGGCGGCCGGCGCAATGCCTTGATCTTGCGTCCATGCTTGTCCACGCCGGACAGCAGGTCGGGCTGGATATCTTCGGCAAGGCGGTCTTCGCGAACCATATTAGGATTCTACGCGGGGCTGCGGATCAGCCCGCGGCTTCGAAAAAGCGGCTGACAATCGCCGCGGCGGCGCGCGTGGCCATGTCCTGACGCAGTTCGACATGCAATTTGCCGAAACGGCCGGAGACGCGCGTACGGGTGGCGTCATCGGCAAGCAAGTTACCGATCGCCTGCGCCAGGTTCTCGGGCGTCGCGTCCTCCTGCAGGAATTCCGGCACGACAAATTCGCCGCAGAGAATGTTGGGCAGGCCGACGTAAGGCTGATACTTCATGCGCCGCATCATCTGCCAGGAACCCCAGGCCATGTTGTAGGCGATCACCATAGGTCGCTTGAACAAGGCGGCCTCGAGCGTGGCCGTGCCGCTTGCCACCAGCACCACATCGCAAGCGGCCAGTGCGGCATGCGTATCGCGCGGCAGTAGCGAGATGCGCAGGTGGCCCGCCTGATGGCGCGCCAGCGCGGCATTCCAGAGTGCGGCGGTTTCGTCGCTCGCCAGCGGTACGACGAAAACTATCGCCGGCATCGCGGCGGCCAGCAACAGCGCGGCCTGCACGAAGCGGTCGGCCAGGTATCGCAGTTCCGACTGGCGGCTGCCGGGCAGCATGGCCACCACCGGCGCGTCGTCGGCCAGCCCGAGGCGGGCCCGCGCGGCCGCGCGGGCGGGCG
>JBEIFV010000166.1:0-13097 GCA_040382235.1 Burkholderiales bacterium | reverse complement strand
GATCTTGTAGCGAGCCTGGTGACCTGCCAGCTTTGCCGCGGGAACATGCGGATACTGCAAGCGTTCGGCCAATTTCTTCTTGAACTGCTCGCTCACTGTCGCATCCAGCTTAGCGCCACTCCGCCAGCGCATCGGGACGGAAACCGAGCCTATAGGTCAGCAAGCTTTACCCACACCAGCGGCTTGCCGTCCTTCAAGCGCGCATCGGCGGTCGAATTGAGCTCCATCTCTTCCAGCTTGTCGATCAGCGCTTCAAAAGCCTTCGCCGGAACGCAATAGAAAGCCGGCTCATTTCGGTTCAGGATCGCCACCGGAAAACCCTTCCCGGCCGCGACGGTGGCCATCGGGTTCTTTTTCAGTTCGAAAATACTCGCTGTGGTTTCCGCCAAAATTGCATGTGCCATTTGCTCGGGGCTCCGCTTGTCTGAGGCTCAATTTAGTACTCTCAACAGGTTTCTTGAATGGTCTCGAAAATGAAGCAAGGGAGCGCTGGTCCCCATCATCCCGGTGTTTGGTGTTGTCGATGTTCGTGTTTCAATCATTACGAACCCGCCCCAACTCGACGGCGCCTGTGCGCGGCCGTCTATGTAAGCCGAGCCGGTTTCCTCGGGCGGTTCTGATACAGCCGCAGGATAGGCATCAAGTATATAATAACCCGAAGTTTTAATAGGGTAATATCATACTTATGAACCGCTTGGACTTGCTACACCGACTTGCGGAGCTGGAACGGCGTGGCATCGTCGTTGTGGCGAAACGAGATATCGAGAAGCTTTTTCCTGACGAGACCGAAAAGTCGATGGAAAAATCGCTTCAACGCATGGTCAAGGACAGGCTGCTTGTCAAGGCGGCCAGGGGCGTCTATGTCAATCCGGCAGCAGCGTCGCGCAACCCGGGATGGACCATCGAAGAAGTGGCCAAAGCCTTGCGGCCAGGAAAGCTTTGTTATGTCAGCCTGGAAAGCATGTTGTCCGAGCACGGCGTCATCTCGCAGATTCCGATCGGCCGCTTGACGGTGATGACAACCGGCGCGAGCGGAACGCATACAACGCCCTACGGCGTGATCGAATTCACCCATACCAAGAGAAGCCGTCCAGAAATGCTGGCAAGAACCGTTTTCGTCAAGGGGCGGCCGTTGCGCATCGCAAAAAAACGCGCAGCGGTTCAGGACTTGCGGAGGGTCGGCCGCAACACCGACATGCTTGATTCCGAAGAGCTCGCTGATGTGGTCGACGCGTAATGAAAAAAGACGACTTCAAGCAATATGTGGAAATGGCCTTGCGAGACACCGATCTGGCCACCATGCGACCGGTAGTCGAAAAGGAGTTGCTTCACTTCGAAATCTTCAATGCCTTGGACGAGGCGGGTTTGCTCAAAAACCTGGTGTTCCAGGGGGGCACCTCGCTTCGGTTGTGCCGCGGATCCGAGCGTTTCAGTGAGGACCTCGATTTCGCCGGCGGCAAGGAGTTTTCCTCAGCCAGCATGGAGAAAATAAAGGATTGCATCGAGAGCAGGATCGGCGATCGCTTCGGCCTCGATGTCACCGTGAAGGAGCCAAAGCCCGCCAACGCGGGTGCGCGAGTCCGTGTGGACAAGTGGGTGATCAGCATCGAAACCACCCCGCAATCGCGTGACGTGCCCAGACAAAGAATCAAGCTCGAAATCGCCAATATCCCCGCTTACACCCGAGAGCCGGTTCCGCTGCGGCTGAACTATTCGGTGTTGGAGGGCATGAGCACGGTGATCGTGAACACCGAGAAAATCGATGAAATTCTGGCCCATAAGCTGGTCGCGTTGCCGACGTCGATTTCCAGAATTGAAGCCGGCCATCAGGTTGCCACACCGGCACGGATTCGCCATCGCGACATTTGGGACATCGCATGGCTTACGGAACGGGGCGCGACACTTGACGCGCACATGGTCAACGCCAAGATCGACGACTATGGCATTGAAACCTTCGAGAAGCTGCTCGATTTCGCCGTCGTGGCGATCCCGGGCATCGCAGCGGGCGGCGCATTCAGAGCGCAAATGCAGCGCTTCATCAAGAAGAGCGCGTTCGACAACGCCTTTGGGAAATCCGGGTATGACGCTTATCTGGCCGCGACAGTGATCAGGCTATTGAACGAAGTCAGGCCGACCTTGGCGTCGGCATCACTTTAGTCACGATGGGCGGCGGTACCAGGCTGGCGCACACCTGAGAGCGGTGATCACTCCGCCGCGGAAGACGGCAACTTGAGCGGAAAATGCATCCAGCCGGTGAGGATGTACTTGGTCCCCGCAGGCACCACATTTCCGGTGTGCGCATGGGTCCAATCGGCCGGCCAGATCAGGGTCTTGGCGCGCTCAGGCTTGACTTCCAGGTCGTAATGCGTGAAATGCGTGCGACCGCCGGCTTCGGCGTCGTTCAAGTAGGTCACCCATACCAGCACCCGATGCAGCGTCGGCAGCGCGGTGCGCTCCGAATGCACCAGTGCGAAATGGCCGCCCGGCTCGTAACGCTGGATGTTGAAATCGCCGATGTCGACTTCGCGCAGAAACCCGGCCAAGGCAGGCGGGCATCACGTCCAGCCGACGTCACCGGTGACGAGGGATACAGTTTTTCTCCGTCGCCTCGCGAGGTAGATTCGCAGCTAACTGCCCGTTGTTTTGTGAATAAAAGCAGGCACTTGCAAACAAAACAGACTTATCCTTCGCGCGATTCGACCGTGTTCTCAAACGCTTTAATGTTGATACAAAAAATCCTTGACGGGCCCATTTATTGTTTATACAATAATTAAAATGCTCTACGAGTTTGACCCGGTCAAAGACGCGATGAATATCGACAAGCATGGTTTGTCGCTTGCCGATGCGGATGGCTTTGAATGGGAAGCCGCAGTGGTTCGCGAGGGCACGCGCAAGCGGTATGCCGAGCCGCGTTTTGAGGCCAAAGGCTACATTGGCGACCGCCTGCATGTGATGGTGTATTGCCTGCGTGCCGATGCAGTGCGGGTCATCAGTCTGCGCAAGGCCAACTCCAGAGAGGTAAACGACTATGCCAAAACTTAAACCCGGAACGATCATTCCAACCGATGAAGAAGACGCGGCCATCAATGCAGGTATCGCTGCTGATCCGGATAGCCGCGAACTGGACAGCAATTGGACTGCCGAAGCCAAGCCAGCGGGCGAGGTGTTCGCGCCTGAAACCTACGCCACACTGGTTGCAATGAAGCGCCCACGCGGTCGCCCGAAGGCTGATGAAACCAAGGTTTTCACCGCGATTCGCCTGGATGCCGATCTGCTGAATGCTTTCAAGGCCACCGGCAAGGGCTGGCAAACCCGCATCAACGCGGCACTGCGCCAGTTCATCACCGAGCACCCGATTAACCGGTGATTACGCCGTACGGGATTTCAAATATTTTTTTGATAAGCCATTTGGCAGGTAACGCTGGATGTTGATGTCGGCACGAGACCCGGCTGCCGTCACGCGGGCTTTGGTAGTGGCTGCGTCAGGCCGGGCACACCTGTCAGCGGTGATCAATCCGCCGCGGAAGCTTGAAGCTTGAGCGGAAAATGCATCCAGCCGGTGATGATGTACTTGGTCCCCTCCGGCACCACATTGCCGGTGTGCGCATGGGTCCACTCGGCCGGCCAGATCAGGGTCTTGGCGCGCTCCGGCTTGACTTCCAGGTCGTAATGCGTGAAATGCGTGCGGCCGCCGGCCTCCACGTCGTTGAGATAAGTCATCCACACCAGCACCCGATGCAGCGTAGGCAGCGCGGTGCGTTCCGAATGCACCAGCGCAAAATGGCCACCCGGCTCGTAACGCTGGATGTTGAAGTCACCGATATCGACTTCGCGCAGAAACCCGGCCAAAAATGGCCATTGGTCCAGGTAGTCGCGAAAGCAGGCGAACAATTCACGCATGTAGTCCGCCAGCACCGCATGCGAGGGCAGTTCAAGGTCGCGCGGATTGACATTGATGTCGACCGAATTCTTGAATGCGGGGTTGACCCCGGCGGCCGACATGCCGGGGCGCTGCAGCTCCGGATGGGCCTCGAAAAACTCGATCATGCGGTCGCACAACGCGCGGTCTTCAAGAAACCAGGCGCCGATGAAATGCGGGCTTTTCCCGCAAGCGATGTCAATGCGCTGCATCTGCCTTCTCCAGAATCAACCGCACCCCGGGTCCGGGATGGGCGGCGGCGTCGAAGCGAATGAATCCTGTGTGCTCAATCAGCAACTCCAGGCCCTCGGCATGGCGCCCCTGCAGCAGGCGCACACGCCCCAGATTGCCTGCGGCCAGGCGAAAGCCGGGATCAAGCGCCAGCGCCTTGCGATAAGCTGCATCGGCCGCGTCCAGCAAGCCCTGCGCCTTCAAGGCGCTCCCCAGATTGTTGTGCGCCTCGACATAGTCATGCCTGCGTTCAAGCGCCGCCCGATAGGCGGCCACCGCAGCGTCAAACTCCCGCAACTCCAAAAGCGCATTGCCGAGATTGTTGTGCAGTTCGGCCCATTCGGGCTTGCGTGCGAGAGCCTGCCGCAGGCTGGCGGCCGCTGCCGCATGTTGGCCAGCGTGCAGCAGCGCATTGCCGAGATTGCCATGCGCCTCGGCATAGTCGGGCGCGAACACCAGCGCTTCGTGAAAACAGGCGATCGCCGCCGGCGCGTTGCCACTAGCAGCCAGCGAAAGCCCCAGGTTGTTGTGCGCCTCGGCATAGTCGGGTGCCAGTGCCAGTGCCTGCCGGAAATGCGCGATAGCCTCCGCGTGGCGCCCGAGTGCCTGCAACACGCTGCCCTGGTTATTGTGGGTCGGCGGGTAGTCGGGTTGCAGTCTGGCGGCTGCCTCGAATGCCGTGAGCGCCGCGCCGAATCGACCCAGCTCCTGCAACGCATTGCCGAGATTGTTGTGCGCCTCCACATGATCCGGCTTCAAGCGGATGGCGGCTTCGAAGGCGGTGATTGCTTCGGCATGGCGCCCGAGCATGTGCAGGGCGATGCCGGCATTGCAGTGGGCTTCGACGAAATCGGGCTTCAAGCCAATCGCGCGCCGGAAACACTCGAGCGCTAGTTCAGGTTTTCCCCGCTGCGAAAGAATTGCGCCCAGCAGATTGGGCAAAAAGAAAAACCGTGGAAACTTCGCCATGAGGCGCCGCGCCATTGCTTCGGCTTCGGTCAGGCGACCGGCGCCAAACAAGCCCGTAAGCGCGCTCAGGTCGGCTCGTGATGGCAAGTCGCTGGCGGGTTTTGCCATGGGCATTCGTGCAGAGTCGGGCTTTCGATCATGATGTTCCCGACAGACAAAAAAACGGGCGCCCGAAGGCGCCCGCTTGATTCGAACTAACTGGGGTTAGCCAGATTAGAACGCGTGGCGCAGGTTCACGCCGTAGTACTTCGGATCCGAACCAGGACCACCCAGGATGCCGCCGAACACGATGCCGCTGTAAGCGGCGTTCGAGTCGTTGCTGACCATGGTCGCGTAAGCGGTGACGCTGGTACGCTTGGACATCATGTAGTTGTAGCTCAGGATGTAAGCCTTGGCCGAAGTGCCGCTGCCATTGAAGCCGAACGCGCCGATTTGGTTGGACACGCTACCCTTCATTTCGTTGGCTTTCGCGTACTCGAAGCCGAAGAAATGGCTGCCGGTCGCGAAATTGGCTTGCAGGCGATAGCCGGTCTTCTTCAGTTCAGACAGATCAGAGAAACCTGCGGTGGAGTTGGCCGTGGTGTAGCTCATGTTCCACTTGAGCGACTCCCACAAGGCACCTACACCGATGCTCCTGCCGCCACCCAGGGCAAACGCGTAACGACCACCAAGACGATGCCCGACACCGGTCGATCCGCTGACCGAGGTACCAACCGCAGCACCGCCGGTACCAGCGGTACCCATGCTAAGGCCACCGAACGCGCCGGCAGCAGCAGCCATCAGATCGTTCTGGCGCTGATATGCATAACCCACCATCAGGGGGCCATTGGTGTAGGAGGCCGAAACATCCCAAATGTTGTACTTGATAGCAGCCAGGCCACCGGCACGATTGTCGGCGGTGACGCCAGCGGTTTCCTGCGGCAGGGCGATCGAACCACGCAGCTCAAAGCCGCTCCAGTTCGGCGACCACCATTGAACGAGACCGTTTTGCCGGCGATCGAAGTTGCTGCCAGCGTTGAAACACTGGTTGGCATTAGCACCGCCACCGCAACCAGCCGCCAGAACGTTCTGCGAAGACCAGGCGCCGTTTGCAAAGGACGTGCCGCCCATGATGTTGGCGTTCAGTGAGGTCGACGGGCCGCCGGTACGGGCATTGGCGTTGGTCGAACCATACAGAACGTTGAACGGGGTATCCCAGGAACCGAGAGCCAAGGTGCCCCAGGTGTTGGAACGCAGGCCGACCGCGCTATTACGATACGACGGCGCATTGCCGTGGTTGGGGCCGACAGTGGCGCCGGCCGGCGAGCCAAGGGTGGCGGCGATTTCAATCTGGAACCATGCCGACAGGCCGTTGCCCAGATCTTCCGTGCCGCGGATGCCGAAGTTGCTACCGGCGGGGTTCATGCGCATGCGTTGCGATTGACCGGCGGGGCCTGCAGCCGGTGCGATCGCACCAGTGGCTGCGGTTACGGTACCAGCGCCACGAACCGAGCTGTTGCCGGTGCCGGCGATGGGGGTGGTGCTGTCGCCACCGGTGGCGGCCGCGTTTTCAACCGAACCGATCAGCGTGCCATACAGTGTGACGTTCGCCGATTGCGCGGATGCTGCGCCTGCGAAGGCGGACAGCACAGCAGCGGCGAGAAGTTTCTTTTGCATTTAAATCTCCTCAAAGAGTAAACGGAGCGGATTCGAATTCACGGATATATCAATTGCGCGCTATCGCGAACTCAGCACCACCGAATTTCCACCCCCCGACTAGAAGCGGGGGGCTTGAAAGGATTGTCCCAAAGGGTTGCGGCGAAGCCAAGTTTTTGTGTGACTTGCGTCATGTTTTGGGGTGGGTTTGTGGCTTTTGTGCAACAGGCTGGTTGGACGGCTTGTTGATTGACTTCGGTATCGAATGGTGCCGTATGCAAATGTCATTCGTATTCCGGGCCAAATACGCGTTATCACGACCATATTGGCCCGGGTTGTTGGCACCATGCCGATCAGTGGCTGTGCGCAAGCGCCGGCGTGCGGTCGTGGCAACATGTGGCCGCTGACCTGCCTGTGGCCACGAATCCATTACGGGATCACTACGGTCGTGCCGAATGAAGAAAGGGCGCGATCCAGCTTCATTCCAAGTGGTAGCGGTGATGCTTGGCCTGTGCATGCCTGGAAGTCAATCGAACGGGTGTCGATGCGCCTGTGGCAACTCGCAGGAGGGCGTAATCGACTCCAGATGCGGCGAAAGAGTGCGGAACCCGCGATGCGCATTTTTCCGCCCGCGATGCGTCAACCCGCCTGGTTCTGCTGCCGCGCACCGCGCTTGGAAAGCCTCAACAACAAAGCTAAACGGCCTCCCGCTTGCGGGCCGGGCGCTTTGAGCGACCCGTTATACGTGCCGTCTGCTCCGTAAGCGTTAGCAAGCCGAGTAGCGCCTTGTTCACAGCCTCGGACGTTGGAAAGGCCTTGGCAATGACCGGGTCGAGCAAGGCCACCGATGTGCCCTTTACGACCTCTGCATGGAACTTACCACGTACCATTTTTCTGAAGTCCGAGCGTTTGTACTCCGACCTCATCTCGTCATTAGCCTTCTTCATAAAGTTTTCTTTCCGCGCGAGTGACGCGCCTTGCACTGATGAGGCGAATGCTGCCGGGACGGTATGTATGCGATACGACAAGCAAACGACCAAGGCTGGACTGCCCAAAGGAAATATACCGAGACTCTCCGGAAGAATGGTCAGGATCGGGACCCGATATCGCCAATTGATCAAGAAATATGGTGGCGCCCTCATCAAATGAAACACCATGTTTGGCAAGATTTTCCGCAGCCTTTGATGGGTCCCATTCAAACTTCATCGGCAGCGCCTCGATTTAGAAATAATACGAGAAGTCAACGCTCTGGAGGGCATCATCAAAAGCGCCACTGAGCTTTTCATCCAGACTTCGCGAAAACCAAGCTCTTGGTATTCCATTCAAAGACGAAAACAGTGATCGATTGGATGCCCCGGAACTCCCTGAAAGCCGGCATTCGAATAACATTTTCAGCGATTTCGGATTCCGCCGCTTCAACCGCCGCGACACTTTCGACTCACGATACGAATCTGGCAAACACTACATCAAGTGTCAGCGCACGTGGCGCCACGGCGCGCGTTCAATCGCGCAAATCTATTGGCCTTAAGTCTCGCCCTCGCCCGTAATCGGTTGACGGTTTTCACTTTCATTCGCCTTCGGCCGGGTTCACTTTGAATCGACCCGCCCATCAGCATGCCTGGCAAACCGCCGTTGTTCGCGCTGATGCACCGGCGCCTCGGAATCCCATGGCCAGCCGCCGAACTGGGTGCGGCGATAGTCGGCAAACGCCTGCTGGATTTCGGCCGGGCTGTTCATCACAAAGGGGCCGTGCTGCGCTACCGGTTCGCCGATCGGCTTGCCCTGCAGCAACAGGAACTCGCCGGCTGCGTCGCCGTTGACCAGTTCCACCGCTTCGCTTGCGCGCAGTTCGATGCAAGAGCGTACGGCCAGCGTGCGGCCGCCGAGGCCCATGCTTGCGCCCTTGAAGAAGTAGAGGTTGCGCCGGGTGGCCGCGCCGCTGGCCGCGGGCGGGGTCCAGCGCGCGCCCCTGGCCATTTTGATGGTCCAGATCGCCAAGTCGGAGTCGGCGGCGGCGGCCCACGAGCTGGGTGGCGGTGGCGGCGGTGCGGTGGCCCCCAGGCGGCCGGCGATGCTTGCTACTTGGGTGGTGTTGCCGTTTGCATCGGTAAACACCTGTCGCGGAATGTCGTCGGCCCACAGCATGGTGAAGTAGGGTGCGGCCATCTTGTCTTTTGCAGGCAGGTTGAGCCATACCTGAAAAAGCTCCAGCGGGTTGGGCTGGTTGCGGCCTAGAAGCGGGAACATTTCCGAATGCACCACGCCGCGCCCAGCGGTCAGCCATTGCATGTCGCCGCCGCCGAAGCGGGCGGCGGCGCCGAGCGAATCGGCATCGTCGATCAGGCCACGGCGCACGATGGTGACGGTCTCAAAGCCGCGATGCGGGTGGGACGGAAGGCCGGGTACCTGCGGCCGTGATACATGCGCCAGCCGTCACGGCCGGCGAAATCCTGGCCCAAGTCACGCCCGGCGAGCGTCCGCGTTCCATCGGTGAAGTGCTGCATGGCGACAAGCTCGGCAGCTTTTTGAAGTACCGGGTGGGCGATTGGCGCATCGTGGCATCGGTCAGGGATGCCGTTCTGAAGGCTGTGGTGATCGAAATTGATCACAGATCGACGATCTACCGGTAGCCGCTAGCCTGATTTCCACTCGCCATCGCTGCGTGCGCACTCCGGAGAATGCCTTGCCCGTGTGGATCTAGCTGACCGCGTCGCCGCGCGCCAAAACCTCTTGGGGCAGCCGCTCGACATGGAGTTCGACAAGCTGATCATGTCGAGGTTGCGACGACTGGCCAAAACAATGGACTTGGGCACTGCCTTCGTGGATTGCTTGTCACGCAAGGAGATCCGGATCATGGAAGCCCTGATCGGACGCACCGGCAAGTCCAAGAAGCACGCGGCGGGTGAACTTGAGAAGAAGGCCGACTTGGCCTTTTTTGAGCGCATGAAGAAACGCAAGCCCACTGATCCGACTAAGCTGATCAGCCATGAAGCGCTGAAAAAGAGCCTTGGCCTATAGCATGTCTATAGCCAGAGCGCGGAACGGCAACTGAGGAAACTGGATCGTCCGGTGGCTTTCCGCATCCTCGCGTTCATGGACCGCGTCAAGGCTTTGTCCAACCCGCGGTCAACCGGCGAAGCGCTGCATGGTGACACGCTCGGTATGATCTGGAAGTACCAAGTCGGCGATTGGCACCTGGTGGTATCGATCAAAGACACCGTTCTGCCAATCGAGGTGATCGAAATCGATCATAGGTCAACGGTTTACCGCTAGCGTCCACATGGAATGCCAGCATCGATCCACGCGAACCATTCCCACCGAATCTATCGCGGGTTGACCACGGTCGTCCCGAACGAAGAAAGCGCACGATCCATCGTCATCAGGCGGTAACCGTAATGCTTTGCCTGCGCGTAGAGCAGGCGATCAAATGGGTCGCCGTGCTCCAGACGCAGTTCGCAAGAAAGCAGAATCGACTCCAGATCAAGTGCCAGCGGGCGAAACCCGTCGCGCAGGGCCTGATCGAGAATGCGTCGCGGCTGCAGGTTGATCTTGCCCTTGCGCCATTTGAGACCGATTTCCCAGATCGAGGCTTCCGAGAACCAGACGCCTTGTGCCGCCAGGATCACAGCACGTCCCGAGTCGCCCAACTCCGGCGCATCGGTGAGTGCCCAGATCAGGCAGTGGGTGTCTAGCAGGACCTTCAAGGTCAGGCGCCAAGCAGATCGTCGTCGCTCATCGGTGCGTGGAAATCGGGCGCAAGCTTCAGGCGCGCGCGACGCAGGCCGCCGAGCCGGACGCCGCTGGGCACGCTCGAGCCTGTCAAGGGCATCAGGCGCGCCACCGGCTTGCCGGCGCGCGCGATCACCACTTCCTCACCGGATGCGGCGCGGTCGAGCAGGGCTGAAAGGTGTGTCTTGGCTTCGTAGATATTGATTTGCATGACCAGCGCTCCTCTAGTTGGTCAAATTGTAGCTGGATTGACCAACTAGCGCGCGAGAATACGTCAGTAGCCCGCTTCCCGTTGGTGGCGAAGGGCCAGAATCACCGCTGCATCAGCTTCGTAGCGGTACAGCGCGACATAGCCGCTGCCGCCGAAATCGATGATCCACTCGCGGTATTCGGGCTCCATTTCTTCCGCCGGTCGACCGATTGCGGGCCGCAGTGCGAGTATTTTCACGCCCTCGCGGATACTTTTCACAGCACGCCGGGCGGCGTCGGTGTTGTTCTGGGCAAGGAAGCGGTAGAGTCGCTGCACATCGGCGAGCGCCGGAGGCGACCAGATCAGTCGTGGCATTCCGGGGGATCGACATCTTGACCTGATTCCAGCTTGGCGAGCCAGCTATCGGCCTCTTCAAAAGTCACATGTTGGCCGTTGGATCGGTATTCGTTCCAGGCGTTAATGCCGTCCTGGCGGAATGCCTCGCGCTTGTCCTCGCGCGTGACGTACTGGTTGATCGCTTCGCGCATCAACCAGTGTGGGGTGCGTTGGCGCGAGGCAGCCAGGCGTTTCAGGCGCTCCTTGGTGTCCGCATCGATCTTGATGGCGACCGGACGGGCGACGGTGGCAGTGGTTGTCATAGGGACCTCAAGCAGCGGGTAGGTATAGGTATTACCTGATCATACCGGATTGACCAACTTTGGGCTGGAGATATGGCACCTTACCGGACCGCACGGTCGATGCCGGCCACACTTCGATGCGGGTCGCGACCGATTTTCACTTCGACTTGCATCAGACTTCGATCAACCCTTTGCGAAGCGCGCGAACATGTTGCCAAACCAGCGCCTTGGGCAATGTCATCGCCATTGCCTGCATGCAACGGTCAAGCCAGCCTTGGCGTTCTTGCAGCCTTCGCGCTGCTGCCCGCGTTGACCTTGCTTGCGCTTGGTCGCCAATGCGGTTCGTGCGGCCTGATATCCGCCAATCTTGACGACGACCACGTCTGCCCAAGCGGCCTTCACCTTGGCTGTAGACCGGCGATCTTCACCCGGTGCCGTCGCGATCACCGCTTCCCATTCAGCGGGGCTAGCGGGTAATTTCTTGCGCGAAACGCCTCACTTCATGTTTGTCTGCCCTGCGCAGGCTGATGATGTGCGGCTCGTTCCCACGCTCTGTATAGGTCATGTGCACAACGACGCCGTGTGACCAGCCGGGCAGGTTTATTCGCAGCTCGCCGTGAGCTATCCGGTCATCGTCCCACGTCGGGACGGACCATCGAAAACCGCATCGCAATCCACGAAATCCAACCCGTGGTCTTTAATAATTGCGTAGCCGTTTCGGTCGCTGTTCGACGCCGTTGTGCCACCCTTACAGGGTGCGCAACTCTTCGATCGACAATCCGGTCGCGGCAGCCACCCGTTCCGGACTCAATCCGTCGGCCAATAACGCGGACGCAATCGCCAGGGCTTTGGTGCGCTCACCTTTGGCTTCGGCATCAGCGAGCATGCTGATATACGTCGTGGTCTGGTCAAGCGCGTTGTGATAACCCGCCAACTCGGCCTCGGTGAACGCACCCTGCTCGACCAGACCTAGGGCCTGCGCAATATCGTGGTCTTGCAGCATCTCGGCGTCGATCACTTGCGACGGCGCCGCGCCCACTTCGCGCAAGAAACGCAGCCACAGCGTTTGCAGACGTTTTTCGCCGCGGCCCTCGGGCCTGAACTTGGGCAATTCGATGAACACAAACTCGAGCCCGGCGAGCATTTGCTTGGGCTCCTCGACATTGACGATGCGATAGTGGTGGTAGTAACCGTCAGCCGCGATTCCGCTTGCTGCAGGGATTGTGCCGTTGATGATCGCCAGCGCGTACACCGGTTTGAGCTCATGCCAAGTCGGGCCGACGCGCATTTGCTTGACATAGGCCTGGCTGGCCCCGAACACCATGCGCTGCTCGAAGCTGGCGCTCCACATCATTTGCATTTCGACGATGAAGATGCGGCCCTTTTGATCGGTGCATTTGACATCGACGATCGAGTGCTTGTAGAGGCCGGGAATCTCGGGCGCCTGTTCCGGCGTCAAGTATTCGAGGGTATCGATCTGCCCGTCGGCAGGAAGTGGCAGGAGCGCATTCAGGAAGCTCCTCAAGAGATTCGCATGCTCGCCGAACACGCGCTTGAACGCCAAGTCGATCTTCGGATCGAGGTAGCGTTTCGGAAGGGGCGATGGGCTCATGGCGGTTTTCGGTTCGCTATTCGGTGCTGCTTTTCCGCACCACGCCCTGCAGCGCGCGCAACTCTTCGATCGACAATCCGGTCGCGGCAGCCACCCGTTCCGGACTCAATCCGTCGGCCAATAACGCGGACGCAATCGCCAGGGCTTTGGTGCGCTCACCTTTGGCTTCGGCAT
>JBEIFV010000165.1:0-13139 GCA_040382235.1 Burkholderiales bacterium | reverse complement strand
CCAGGTGGCATGCCCGAGCAAGGGCACGCTGACCACGAAGCCCGCCATCAGGGTGGCCATGGAAAGCATGGTTGCCAGCATGATGAGCCCGGCCCACAGGACCATTGGCAGCGGGTTGTCGCCCACCGCACGCACGCTCGACATCAGGGCCGGCCGCAGCGCAATCCGGCGGTCCAGCAACAGCGGCACCGACACCGCGGTAAGCGCGAACACCAGCGCCGAACCGAGGCCGCCGGCCAGCATCCAAAGCCAGAACAACAGCGCGCCCTGCTGCGCCAGCACGTAATGCAGGAAATCGCGCAAGGTGGCAATCGGCACATCGACAAAGGCCTTGAACAGAACGGCCGAGACCAGCACCCAGGCGCTGCCGCAAGCGAGCAGCAGCAGGCCCAAACCGACCAGCGGCCTGGTGCCGCGCCGCCAGGCGCCGACCACGTGCGTGAGCGTCGGCGTTTCGCCGAGCGTGCGGCGCCGGCTCATTTCATACAGGCCGGTAGCCAGGATCGGTGCCACCAGCAAAAATCCGCTGATCGCACCGGGCAGCAGCAACCAGGCCTGCGATCCGAGCCACAGGATGCATAGCCCGCCGATTGCGGCCACGATGCCATGGGCCAGGCTGGCCCCTGGCGCTGCGCGCACATCCAGCCAGCCCAGTGCCAGCCATCGCAGGGGGCGCGCGATCCCGATACGGCGCACCGCCGGGAGCTCAGTGTCTGACATCAGCGCGCCCCATGTGCGGTTGCGGCCAGCCGTTCACGAGGTTCCTGCGTCGCATATCAATCCGGTGGTCTGTGTTGGCATAGCCAAGCCGGAGCCGCAGCCGTTGGTCGAGGCCTTCATGCTAACGCGGGTACGGGCTGCCAACTTGATCCAGCGCAATCGTCCGAACGTACGAACCATCCGGCAACGCCCGATGGCTATTCCAGCTTGATACCGGCAGCCCTGATCACCCCGAGGTTGCGCTCCGCATCCAATCGGATCACGCGGGCGAACTCGGGCACAGTGCCACCGGCGGGTATGTTTTTGGCGCAAATCTATTGGCGCCACTCGTGGCGCACCTCGAATGGCATTCTGGGGAAACCGTGCCGGACTACGTGAAATTCCGAACAGCCACTGCACGCGCCGCTACTTGAGGTTGCGCTCCCACAGGCTGAACACCTTGGCCCACGACGCTTCGGAGGCGACCGGCGCATAGGTCTGGCGCTCCGCGAAGCAATAGCCATGCTGGGTGCCCGCGTGTACCTCGATCTCATGCCGGGTGCCGGCACGCGCCAGCGCGGCGCGCAGTTCCGGGATCACGCGGTCCGGCACATGCTGGTCGGTTTCGGCGAAGCCGTAGTAAAGCTCACCCTTGATCTTGTCCGCCAGCAAATGCGGCGAATCGGGTGCGTCGGTGACGATGCCCACCCCATACAGCGAAGCCGCGGCGGCGATGCGCGTGGGGAAATGTGCCGCCACGCTGGTGATGTAGCGCCCGCTCATGCAGTGGCCGACGCAGCCTACCGGCCCGGGCCTGACCGCGTCCTGCGCATCCAGGTAGGCAAGCAAGCCGGCGGTATCGTCGAGCACGTCGGCATGGGTCAGGTGGTTCATGGCCGCGAAGATCACGGTGGTCATCACGTCGGTACGGCGCGGCAGGTCGAAGCGCAGGGTGCCGACGCGGTAATACATGTCCGGCAGGATGCAGAAATAACCGTGCTTGGCGATGCGCCGCGCCATGTTGCACAGCTCCTCGCGAAAGCCCGGCGCGTCCATGTAGAAGATGATCGCGGGGAATGCGCCCGGCGCATCCGGGCAGGCGGTGAATGCCGGCATGCGGCCGTGGCGGGTGGTGACGACAACGTCTTTTTCGATCAATGCCATGAATTGACTGCTCCTGAAGATGAATGGGTAAATGGGCGAAGTAATGCCGCACTCGCAGTTTAGTGACATTGCTGCGCTATGCTTGCGGATTGAGTATTCGACATTTCATTTTCCGGAAAGGCATCACATGAACTGCGAGACCACTTTGAAGGCTTTGCTCTCGCATATAGACAGCCATGAATCCGAGATCGGGGCGTGGGCGTGGCTGGACCATGAAGCGGCTTTGGCGCAAGCGCGCAAGCTTGATGCCGGCCACACACGAGGGCCACTGCATGGAATGGCGATCGGGGTCAAGGACGTGATCGCGACCGCCGACATGCCGACGCAATACAACTCGCCCATTTACGTCGGCCACCGGCCAACCGAGGACGCCCTTGTAGTACGGCGTTTGCGGGCTGCCGGCGCGATCATTCTTGGCAAGACCGTGACCACGGAGTTCGCCTTCATGGCACCTGGCCGCACACGCAATCCACATAACCTTTCCTGCACGCCGGGTGGATCTTCCAGCGGTTCGGCAGCGGCGGTTGCATCCGGCATGGTGCCGGTTGCACTGGCCACCCAAACCGGTGGCTCCACCATTCGCCCGGCCGCGTTTTGCGGTGTCATCGGCTACAAGCCGGCCTTCGGCCGTTATCCGACGCAGGGGCTCAAGCACCTGGCACCGTCGCTTGACACCATCGGTCTGCATGCATGCGATCTGGACGTCCTGGCCCGCGTTTCCGCCGTGCTTGCGGGCGACCCGCCACCCGCGGGCGCACTCACCGCGAAGCGACCGCGCTTTGTGCTTGCCCGCACCCATCACGACCAAGAAGCCGAGGAGCAGGCGATCCGGCGCGTGGAAGCTGCGGCACGGGCCGCGAAGCATGCCGGTGCGGAAGTCCGGGAAATCACACTGCCGGCCATGTTTGCGGAAATTGAACCCTTGAGCCGCCTGATCATGGCTTACGAGGCAGCGCAGTCGCTAGCTCATGAATGGACTCATGCTCGCGACAAGTTGTCGGCCGAAATCGCCAGCTTCATTGCCCAGGGCTTGCTGTTTACGGAAAGCGATCTCGCGGCTGCACGCCCGCGGGTGGTTGCTGGCCAGGCGCTAATGGATACACTTCTGGCTGATGATGAATTGCTGCTGATGGCGCCGGCGGCAGGCGAAGCTCCGGTGGGTCTGGCTTCAACCGGGAACGCCGCCTTCAACCGCTTGTGGACCATGCTTGGGGTTCCCTGCATCACGCTCCCCGCAGGCCGGGGAGTACGGGGTTTGCCGCTTGGGGTCCAGCTGGTGGCCCGCAACATGGCAGGCGAGGAGCCCGCATTGTTGGCACGCGCGCGCTGGTTACAGAACGCATTGGCAGCGGCCGGTTTGGGCGCCTGAACCCGCGAAAGGGAAACCCATGGAAACGCCAGTACGGGATGTGAAGGCCGATGCGGCGCGACTGATCGAAACCGTCGCAAAAGGCGGGGTCGCGGTATTCCCGGTCGATGTGGGCTATGCGATCGTCGGCAATGCCGAAGCTGCGATCGCGCGGGTGTTCGCCTGCAAGAAGCGCAGCTTCGAGAAAGCCTGCGGCATGTTCAGCAATCGCGACATGCTGATCAACCTGTCGCTTCTGGATCAGCGCTCGATCGACATCGTCGATTCGATCACCAAGAAGCATGGCCTGCCGTTCTCGGTGGTGGTGCCCTACAAGGTCGACCACCCGTTTTTCGCAGGACTTACGCCCCTGACGCGCGAGCGCTCGTCGCGCGGCGACACCATCGACATGCTGCTCAATGCCGGCACCCTGCACGACGAGATCGCGCGCCTGGCATGGGCGCGCGGCATGCCGGTACTGGGCTCGTCGGCCAATACATCGCTCACCGGCAGCAAGTACAAGCTGATGGATGTCGAGGAACCGGTGCGCAATGAGGCCGACCTGCTGATCGACTACGGCAATACCAAATACTCGCACCCGGCCGGCATGGGCAGTTCGATCATCGCGCTGCCGAGCCTGAACCCGATCCGCCGCGGCATCGAGTTCGACCGCATCTGCGACATCATCAGGGCTGAGTTCGGTACCGATCCGCGCGAGCTGGGCTAACCAGGCGCCGTCGGCGACGCAAGCCGAGCCAACCTCGCAGCGAAGCCGACTTCGAGCGGGTCTATAATATTCTCCAAATCGATTTTTCCCATTGATGCTATCGACTTGCTGGATACCTGGTGCCGAGCGAAACCCCTGATCTCAACCTGCTCACGGTGTTCGAGGCCGTGTTTCGTCACGGCAGCGTGACGCGCGCGGCCGCGCATGTGGGGCTCACGCAATCGGCGCTGAGCAGCGCGCTTAAGCGCCTGCGCCGCCAGTTCGACGACCCGCTGTTCGTCAACAGCCGCTCCGGCATGCTGCCCACGCCGCGTGCGCTCGAACTGGCGCCGCCCCTGATGGAAGCACTGACCATGGTGCGCAATGCCATGATCAGCCGTGGCAGCTTCGACCCGCACAGCTCGACCCGCAGCCTGCGCGTGTGCATGAGCGATGTCGGCGAGATGGTGCTGCTGCCGGGGTTGATGCGCCATCTGCAAACCCACAGCCCGGCGATGCGTCTGGAGACGACGCAGCTGGCTTCGAGCGAGCTTGCGGTGCGCCTGGAAACCAGCGACATCGATCTGGCGATCGGCTACCTGCCGCAATTGCCGGACAAGATTCGCCGTGCCCGCCTGTTCCAGGAGCACTATGTCTGCATGACGCGGCGCGACCACCCGGCCGGCAGCAGCGCCGCGATCAGCGCGCCCGAATACCTGGCCGCGCGCCATATCCTGATCGCCTCGATGGGCTCCGGCCATCAGGTGCTGGAGCAAACCCTGGCAGAACGCGGCATGCATGACCGCGTCGCGCTGCGCGTACCGCATTTCGTGGTGGTGCCGCTGATCGTAGCCGGCACTGACCTGATTGTGAGCCTCCCCAGCCGCGCCGCCGAGGCGGCGTCCCATCTGGTGAAGGTCAAGGTCCATCCGCTGCCGATTCCGATACCCAGTTTCGATGTGATGGTCTACTGGCACGAGCGGGTCGACAACGATCCCGCCAACCAGTGGTTGCGCGGCGTCGTGCAGGCTTTGTTCGGCGATGCGGCACCGGCACGCAAGCGGCAGGCGAAATGAGTACTGGCAAGATTCCGGTATTCCTCCTGACCGGGTTTCTCGGCAGCGGCAAGACCACCCTCTTGAACGCGGCGCTGAAAACGCCGGCGCTGGCCCATACCGCGGTGGGGGTCAACGAACTGGGCGAGATCGGCATCGACCACCTGATCATTTCGCAGGCGATCGACAACGTGGTGCTGCTCGATGCCGGTTGCCTTTGCTGCGTCAATACCGGCGCCCTGCACGAAACCCTGGCCGACCTGCTGGCGCGGCGCGCCGGCGGCAGCCTGCCGCCGTTCGAGCGGGTGATCATCGAGACCAGCGGCGCGGCCGATCCGGCGCCGCTCTTGAACGTGCTGCTCGGCCATCCGCTGGTGACTGCCGGCTACGCGCTGGAAGCGACGGTCTGCGTGATCGATGTGCAGCACTTCATGGCGGCACGCGCCAACTATCCGGAACTCGACAAGCAGGCGGCGCTGGCCGATCGCCTCGTGCTGAGCAAAGCCGACCTGGCCGACCCGGCGCCTGTGCTGGCCTGCCTCGAACAGATCAACCCCGATGCGGAGCGCTTCCGCGAGGCACCGGCGATCGCGGCGTTCTTCGCCTGCGCCCGCCGGCATCGCCCGAGCGCCCCGCTCGCCTCGCTGGGCCCGCTGCGCGCGCGCGGCCACGTCAGCGGCATTCGCGCCTTCTCGTTTCGCCTGGACGATACGGTGACCTGGGCCGGCTGGTCAGCCTGGTCGCGTTATGTCGCGGAGGAGTTCGGTGCCTGCCTGTTGCGCGTCAAGGGACTCCTGAAGATGACCGAAACCGGCGAGATCGTGCTGGTCGATGGCGTGCAAGGCGTGTTTCATTCACCGCAGCGCTTTCGCGACTGGCCCGATGACGACCACGGCAACCGCCTGGTGTGCATCGCGCGCGATATCAATCCCGCCGCCATCGCCTTCACGCTGCCGGCGCTATATACCGAAGCGGGCAGCCAGGTGCGCTATACAAGGCAAGACATCGAACGACTGCACGAACAACCATTGACGGAGGCAAGACAATGAACGATTTCGTATTGCGTGGCGGCACGCTGGTGTTTCCCGACCGTGATCCGGCGCCGCATGATGTGCTGGTGCAGGGTGGCAAGATCAGCGCCGTTTTGGCGCCGGGCGCCGCGGCGCCGGCCGGCATCCCGCAACAAACGGCCGCCGGCCAGCACGTATTACCCGGCCTGATCGACGCCCACGTGCATTTCGGCTTCGGCGAGAAGATCACCGAGTACTCGACCGAAACGGCGTATGCCGCACAGGGCGGCATCACCACCATCGTGGCCTACTTCCTCAACAACGAGGCCTATGCGGACGTCTACCGGCGCGAGCAGGAATACGCGCGCACCCGCTCCCATGTCGACTACGGTTTTCATTTCAGCACGGCGAACGAAATGCATATCCGCGAACTGGCCAGCTATGTGAGCGACTATGGCGTGACATCGTTCAAGTACTTCATGAATTTCAAGGGCGAGGAAGGCCGCTACCTTGGCCTGGACGGCACCGACGACGGCTTCTTCCATGCCCTCCTGCAAACCTCGGCGGCGGCCGGCAAACCGCTGATCGTCTGCCATACCGAGAACATCGAGATCGTCAACCGCCTGCGCGCGCAGGTGCAGGCCGCGGGCGGGGCCACGCTCAAGGACTGGGCCGCCTGCAAGCCGGCGATCACCGAATCGGAGCCGGCGATCCGCGCCATGTATCTGGCCGAACGCACCGGCGCGCGCGTGTACTTCCCGCATATCTCCACCCGCCTGGCATTGGACGAGGTGCGCAAATGGCGCAGCCGCTACGACCAGGTGTGGATCGAGACCTGCCCGCATTACCTGACCCACACCGAGGATTCCGACCTGGGGGGCATGGGCAAGGCCAATCCGCCGTTTCGCAGCAGAGATGATCTCGAAGCCATGTGGGAAGGCATTGCCGACGGCAGTATCGACGTGGTGGCCTCCGACCATGTGCCGCGCCTGCGCGCCACCAAGGATAAGCCGATGTGGCTGGCCTCGCAGGGCTTTCCCGGCACTGCCACCATATTGCCGGTGCTGCTTTCCGAGGGGTACCACAAGCGCGGGCTGTCGCTGGCGCGGATTTGCCAGGTGCTGGCCAGCGGCCCGGCTGCGATTTTCGATCTCGCACCGGTCAAGGGGTGCATCGCGGCAGGGTCCGACGCCGATTTCACCCTGGTCGACTTGAAGCGCGAGCGTACGGTGGTGGCCTCCGAGCTGGGCTCCTATTCGGATTACAGCCTGTATGACAACCAGCTGCTCAAGGGCTGGCCGGTGCGCGCGATCGTGCGCGGCGTGACCGTGATGGACGAGCACAAGATCGTCGGCGCCGGCGGCCACGGGCAATACCTGCGGCGCAGCATCGGCAAGCCTCCGGTGCGGGATGGCCAGTCATGAAGACATTGGTTGCGAGCACGCGAACCACAACGCCGGCAAGCGGGGGCAAGTCGGGCCGCGCCGCGCTGCGCATCACCCTGTGCGAAAACATGCGCGCGGTGCCCTATGTACCCTTTTACCTCGCGCTGGCCGGCGACTACTGGCGCAGCGAGGGGCTGACGATCAATCATGTGGTGTCGCCCTCCACCGCGCAGACCGCAACCCAGTTGCTCGACGGCAGCGTCGATGTGTCTTGGGGCGGGCCGATGCGCGTGATGATGCATCACGATGCCGACCCGCGCTGCCCGCTGGTGTGCTTCGCCCAGGTAGTGGCGCGCGACCCCTTTGTGCTGGTCGGGCGTGGCGCCAAGCCGGGTTTTCGCTTTCGCGACTTGGCCGGCCTCAGGGTGGCGCCGGCCGGCGATGTGCCCACACCGTGGATGACGTTTCAGGATGACTTGCAGCGTGCCGGGCTCGAGCCCTCGGCGATCGCCGGGCGCCGCGTGCGGCCGATGAAGGTCAACCTTGCTGCCTACCTGCGCGGCACGGTCGATGTGGTGCAGGTGTTCGAGCCGCACGCCGACCGCCTGGTGCGCGAGGGGCATGGCCAGGTATGGCACCGCTTCAGCGAGCGTGGCGACATCGCCTACACCACGTTTTACTCGACCCGCCGCTTCACGCGCGCGCGCAGCGAGGCCTGCCACCGACTGGTTGCCGGCATGGCACGCGCGCAGGCGGCGCTGTTCGCCGCCACCCCGGGAGCGATTGCCGATGCGGTGGCGCCGTTTTTGCCGGATCAACCGCGCGATGCGCTCAGCCGCATCATCGGCGCCTATCGCGCCGCCGGCCTGTGGTCGCGCGTGCCGGATCTGCCGCCCTCGCCCTATGTGCGACTGAAGGCGGCGCTGATTTCTGGCGGGCTCATTAAACGTGATCCGGCCTACGAAGCCGTGGTTGACGCCCAACTTTCACACCGCAACTGACAGCGCCGGAGATAGCTTCATGACCACTCCCCTTGCCGTTCCGACCATCGATATCGGCGGCTTTCTCGATGGCGATGCCGAAGCGCGCCGCGTGGTGGCGACGCGAGTCGCCGAAGTGTGCCGGCGCACCGGCTTCCTGATCATTTCCGGGCACCGCTTCCCGCCGGAGTTGATGGCGCGCGCCCAGCGCGATTTGTTCGCATTCTTCGACCTGCCGGCGGCAACCAAGAACCGCTGGCATCCGACCGGCCCCGCGAAGCAACGCGGCTATCACGGCTTCGCCACCCGCGGGCTGGCCAGTACACTGGGGCAACAGACGCCGCCGGACCTGCGTGAAACGGTTTTCTTGGGGCCGGTCGACGATCATCGTGCGTGGTACGCGGCAATGCCGGAAGCTGCCACCAGCTATGCCCCCAACCTGATTCCGACCGAACCGGCCGGCATCGACGTAACCTTGACGGCGGTGTATCGAGCCTATGAAGCGCTGGCGGAGGTCATGATGCGCATCTTCGGTGCCGCGCTTGAACTGCCGGAGGGATTCTTCGACGGCACCCTCGACCGCCACTTCAGCATTCTTTCCTGCCACCACTATCCGGTGCTGGCCGACGAGCCCTTGCCGGGGCAGTTGCGCACCGGCGCACATACCGACTTCGGCGCCATGACGATCCTGGCGGCAACCGACGCCGCGGGTGGCCTGGAAGTGCAGTTGCAGGATGGCAGTTGGGCGGCGGTGCAGCCCAAGCCAGGGGAGTTCGTGGTCAACCTGGGCGACATGATGGCCCGCTGGACCAATGAACGCTGGGCCTCGACCATGCACCGGGTGGTCAATCCGCCTCTGGGCGTGGCGCAGAGTCGGCGCCTGTCGATCGGCATGTTCGTGCATCCCAATTACGACCAGACAATCGCCTGCGTGCCCACCTGCCTTACGCCCGGCGAGACGCCGCGTTACCCGGTGATCAGCGCCGGTGGCCACATCAAGGACAAGATCGAGCGCAGCCACGCGGTGGCATAGGGCGGCACGGATGGGCCGCCGAGGACAGCGAGGCGGCGGCCTCGGCGAGCTCCCGCCGGCGTATCAAGCCTGCAGGCGCTGCACCACTTGCTCGGCCGTCAACACATCGCCAAAAAAGGAAACAAACAGGTCAAGCGTCGCCTGATGCTCGGCATCGCTGCCGGCCGCATTGGCGTCGGAGACCATCACCACCCGGTAGTCGAGCATCATGGCGTCGCGCGCGGTCGACTCGCAGCACACGTTGGTCGCAGTACCGGCCACCAGCACGGTATCGATGCCGCGTGCGCGCAGCGCGGCATCGAGCGTGGATGAACCGGCGATGAATGCGCTGTAGTGGATTTTCGTGACGCGCAGATCATCCGGTTTCGGGTCGAGCGCGGCATACAGCGGAAAGTCGGGGCCTGCCTCATCCAGCCCCGCCAGTCGCAGACGCGCACGCTCGGGCGTGAGCACACCAGCATGATGCTGCGCCCAGCGTTCGCGCGCGCCCTGCGCGGTGGTCTGGATCCACACTACCAGTGCGCCGGCGGCGCGCACCGCACTGGCAAGGCGATTGATGGTCGGCACGATCGCCCTTGCCTGCGCCACGGCAGTCGGCCGCCCCTCGGCAACGAAGTAATTCTGCATGTCGACCACCAGGAGCGCGGTGCGTGCGGCCGGCAGCGGCGCTTCGTTGGTGAGCTTGCCGCGAATGCGCAGCGCACGCTCGCGCGTGGCCGGGGATAGGGTGTAGGGATGCACGGGGGGGTTCCTTGGCAAGACCGGTCTGCGCGCCGGGAGTCCGTGAGTGCACGCATGACGCGGGGAACACAAAGCATAGCAAGTTTGCGCACTTGTTCTCGCCACCGCCGAGGCCTGCGACTGCAGCCAAAAGTTCGGGCTTTACGGACGACTACCGTCTCTCAAGGAATGTGTGCGAGTCCATCCGGAGTCGAGGCGTATCGGAACCTTCGATCAAGCACAGGATGGCCGGTTTGTGCTGCACGACATGAGCGACGCGACAGCGAGACGATTTCGTTTCGTGGCGTCGGAGTCAGCGTGACGGCTGCAATGGTGTTTCAGGAGCTACATACTTAGCACGCCAAAACGCGCGCGCCGCGCGCTTGAGGCGATGTCGCTAGCAGCGATGCCTGAAGCAGGCGCAAGCCGCGCGGCCGGATCTCAATCCGTGCAGCAGCGATTCAATCCGCAGCTCTTTGAGTTGACCGACCAAGGGTCCAGACCAGCCCCACCCCAATGGACGCGCCGCTGTTCTTCAAGTGCAGCGGGCTGTCGCTATTGACCCCGCTGCCGGCGAAGTCGAGACGCGTAAAACCGAAAAATCGCACATCCTCGGTGAGCTTGCGTGAAACCATGAATTGCACGCGTGGCGTGATCAGTCCGGACTTGGCCTGGTATGCGCTGCGCGCAGGCGTTGCGAACTGGCTCGGCACTCCGTAGAGGTACTCGTTGAATTTTCGATCGCCAAAATTCAGGCTCGCGTTGGCCGCGAAACCCCAGCCGGCGCCGATATCGCGCTTGTCGAACGACAAGCGCGGCTCGAATGCCATACCGCGGTAGGTCAGGCCGTCCTTGAGTTCGAACACGCCACGCAGCGGCACGTCGAAACGCACCAGGGAATCGCTGGTGGGGCGCGCCAGATTGAAGCGAACGCGCGGACCGAACTCGATCAAATAGCCGAGATCGGGCATGCCCTGGCGCACGGCGACATCGCGGCTTCTTGCGCTCAAGGCGCCCGCAAAGCCGATGTCGAACTCGACATCGCGCGTTTTCATGACACGTGCGCCAAAGGTGCCACCGTCGGCGCGCAGTATCGGGCCACGATAAATGATCCACGGCAACACAATGGCGCGGTTGACGGTGTCACTCGCGCCCGCATAGGCCGGGCCGCTCGAACCGAAGCCGGCAACGCCGGCTTCCCACAAAGGTCGACCGGCGCCGCCCACATCGGGTTCGGATTGGGCGTGGACAACTGTCCCCGCGGAAAGCCATGAAACGGAAATCGCGGCGAGCGCGCGCAAGAAACGTAGAGGCATGTGGGACCTGGAGAGAGGCGGTATCGCGACTTTGCGAGACCGGTTTGGCAGGATGGGACGATCCGGAAAAACGGGGGAAACCTTACAGCGTACCGTTGGACCGCCAAATTGCTTGAGGGTTTCAATTGACGTCAGGAAAATGACCCTGCCCCCGCTCAAGTGTGGACGCTCATACAAGCGGCACAGGCGAGCACGACGCGTACGGTCCCCCATGCGGAGGCTGCTTCGAATGGAACCCCTACTTCTGTCGGATGATCACTAAAGGTCAGTCGCAGCGCCGTCAGCGCAAGGCGTCAAATGGCTTGCGTCATCCGCGGACCATCGCCGCGGCGGCCTCCCCCGCCAAGCGTCCAAGATTGGTCGCCATCAGCAAGCCCGAGCCCGACAGATAACCCCAGTCGGATGGCCCCGACAGGCCGCGCGCCGCGCCACCGCCGGCGAACAGGTTGGGAAACGGCGTGCCGTTGGTGCGCAACACCCGACCTTCCTTGTTCACTTCAAGCCCGCCCTGGGTGTGAAACAGCGCGCCCATGATCTTGCACACGTTGTATGGCGCTTCCAGCACCGGCTTGCCGCCGAAGTCGCGGCCGAACGGGTCCGGGGTCTTGCCGCGGACGATGTCGGCCACCTCGCTCATGGTTTGCGCCAGGGTGGCGGTATCGCAGCCGACCATGCGCGCGATGTCTTCGATCGTGTTGCACACCTTGATGGCGCCGGCCTTTTGCGCCTCGCCGTGGCTGTGCATCTGGATGGCGATTTTTTCGCAACGCATGTCCCAGATTTGCCAGGCCACATGGTCAGGCTGGCGCACCACGTTCATGGCCTGTTCGGAATAACCGGCGTTTTCGTTGGAAAATCGCTTGCCATGCTTGTTGACCTGGAAGCCGCCTTCGGTGATCGAGGGCCAGCCCATGTGGATGGCGTGCGGGGTGGCGACCGCGCCATGGCCCTGAAAGGCGCCCATGTCCTTGATCGAAGCGCCAAGGGCTTCGCCCCATTTCACCGCGTCGCCGGTATTGCCGCGATGGCCGTGGAAATGCGCGTCGACCATGTCCGGAATGTATTTCTTGAGAAGTTCAGGATCGCCGCCGTAGCCGCAGCAAGCGAGGATCAGCGCTTCGCAACCCATGTCCTCGACCTTGCCATCGGGCCGGTTGACCCGCACGCCGCGAATCCGGCCATCGGCGTCGGCATAGAGGTCGCTCACCAGCGCGTTGGTGGCCAGCGGAATGTTCTCGCGCTCCACCGCTGAAAGCAGCGCGGAGAGCAGCTCGGCGCCAAAGCGCGAGGGCGATGCGTGCATGTGCATGCGGCTGTGGCCGGGATAGCGGAAATCCATGATGCACGACAAGGGCATCTGGTAGCGCTCGACCAGCCAGTCGATGGTCCTGGCCGACTCGCGTGCGATGTGCCAGGCCATTTCGTGGTCGCACTCGCCGTGCGCCTTGTCGATCAGGTCGCGCGCCAACAGGTCCGGCGTGTCGTCCTGCAAACCGGCGGCGCGTTGCAGTTTGGTGCCAGCGGCGGGAATCTGCCCGCCCGAGAGCGATGTGCTGCCGGTCGGCTTTGCATCGCGTTCGAGAACCAACACATCGGCGCCGGCCTCATTGGCAGCCAATGCAGCAATGGTGCCGCAGGCGCCGGCACCGATGATCAGCACCTCGGTGCTGGTGGCGAATTCTTTTCCTTCTGCGCTCAATACAGCCATCAATGACTCCCTTTG
>JBEIFV010000164.1:0-13176 GCA_040382235.1 Burkholderiales bacterium | reverse complement strand
GCAACTGGCCAGCGTCGAGCTTGACCTTCATGTCGGCGAACTTCCACTGCAGGCCCTGGAACTCGGCGAGCAGCCGGCCGAACTGCTTGCGCTACATCGCCCAGCCGCGCGCCGCCTCGTAGGCGTAGCGCCCGAGCGCGAGCGAGCGCGCGGTGTTGCCGATGCGCTCGACGTTGAAGCCGGCGATCTGTTTCTTGAAGCCGCCTTCCTTGAGCACCACCAACTCGGGCGGGACCAGCACGTCGTCGAAATAGATCTGCGCCCATTCCTCGCCCGACATGAACGAGGAACGCTGGCCGAAGCGCACGCCGGGTGCCTTGGTGTCGATCAGCACCGAGCCGATGCCGCCCACGCCGGAGCCGAAGCGCACATAGACCAGCAGCACGTCGGCATACGGCGCGTGGGTGGAAAACACCTTGGCGCCGTTGATCCGGTAGGCGCCGGCCTCACGCGGGTCGGGCGTGGCGCTGGTGGTCAGATCGGTCACCGCCGAACCGGCTTCGGGCTCGGTCATGCCCACCGAGATCACGCCTTCGCCGGCCAGGATGCGGGTGAGATAGCGCTCCTTCTGCAGCGCCGTGCCGTACTCGGCAAACACCCGGATCGGTCCGAAGCTGCCGGCCTGGATCACGTCCGCACTGCGCGGGCACACCGAGGCCACCGCCTCGATGGCCAGCACCGCATCCATCAGACTGCCGCCCTGGCCGCCATCCTTCTCGGCGATGGTGATGCCGAGCAGGCCTTGCGCTGCCATCAGCCGGGCCACGTCCCATGGATAGTCGACCGCGTGCGCGCGCTCGCGGGCGCCGGGGCGCAGGTTTTTTTCGGCGAAGCGCAGCACCGAGTCGCGGAAGGATTGTTGTTCTTCGCTGAGTTGAAAGTTCATGGCGTTTCCCGTTGTGTTCAGTCGAAGCGGGCGCCGGATGCGCGGATCACACGCCCCCACTTGTCAATCTCGGCGCGAATGTAGGCGCGAAATTCTTCCGGTGTGCTGCCCACCGCCTCCGCACCTTGTGCGATGAACTTCTCGCGCAAATCCATCGTCGCCAGCGCCTTGACCGTGCTCTCGTTAAGCCTTGCGATGATCTCCGCGGGCGTCTTGGCAGGCGCCAGCAGGCCGTTCCAGCTCGACACTTCGAAGTCGGCCAGGCCGGCCTCGGCCATGGTCGGCACGCCCGGCAACTGCGCCATGCGCTTGCTGGCCGACACCGCGATTACCTTGAGCTTGCCGCCCGTAAGGTGCGGGATGGCCGACAGCGCGGTCTGGAAGCTCATGTTGACCTGGCCGCCCAGCAGGTCGGTCATGGCCTGGGTCGCGCCCTTGTAGGGGATATGCACGATGTCGATGCCGGCACGCAGCTTGAGCAGTTCGCCTGCCAGGTGCGGCGAGCCGCCCGCGCCGCTGGAGGCAAAGGTGTATTTGCCGGGTGAAGCGCGCGCCAGTGCGATCAGATCCCCGAGATTGGCAACTGGCATCGAAGGATGCACCGCCAGCACCGAGGGCGCGCTCATGGCCTGGCTGATCGGCGCGAAATCGCGCAAGGTGTCGTAGCCCGGGCTCTTGTAGGCCGTCATGTTGGTGGCGTTCGCAATCGTGCCAAGCAGCAGGGTATAACCGTCGGGCGCGCTCTTGGCGACCAGTTCGGAGCCGATGTTGCTGGTGGCGCCGGGCTTGTTGTCGACAATCACTGGCTGGCCCAGAATGTCCTGCAACTTGGCGGCGATGGTGCGCGCGACGATGTCGGTGGCGCCGCCGGGCGGGTAACCGACCACCAGCTTGATCGGTTTCGACGGGTAGCGCGGTTCCTGCGCGGCTGCACCGCCTGCCAGCGCCAATGCCACGCAGGTGGCGATGCAGAATTTCATGGCTTGTGTTCCTCAAGGGAGGAGCGCATCACCAGGAGGCCGTCGACTGCGACCACGCCGTCGTGCCTGATGATCAGCGGGTTGATCTCCGCCTCCGCGACCGGTTGGCCGGGCAGCAGGGCCAAACTTGAGAAGGCGGCGACCGCGCGCGCTAGCCCGGCCGTGTCGCCGGGCGGCAGGCCGCGATAGCCACGAATCAGGGCCATCGCCTTGACCTGTTTCAGCATCGCCAGCGCTTCGTCTTCATTCACCGGCGCGATCGCAATCGCGTAGTCCTGGTAAATCTCGGCCAAGGTACCGCCGGCACCGACCATGATCACCGGCCCGACCATGGCATCGTGGCGGTAGCCGATGATCACCTCCATCAGCCCTTTCTCCATGTGCTGCACCAGCACGCCGGCGATCTTTGCCTGCGGGACAGCGTCGGCGACGGCACGCAACATGGCCGGGACGCGCGCGGCGAATTCATCCTGGTTGTCGATGCCCAGCAGCACGCCGCCAGATTCGGTTTTGTGCGCAATGTCGGAGGAGCGCACTTTGGCTGCCACCGGATACGCGATGTCGTGTCGGAAATCGGGCGCGATGGCGGTGGCGCTGGCGACCACCGGCACGCCCAGTGTGGCAAACAGCGCAAGCGCGTCGGCCTCATCCGGATTTTTCTTGAGCGCTGCCGCCGGCATTGCAACAGATGCGGCGCGAGCTTGCTGGTGACGCGGGGCGCGCCAGCGAAAAAAGCAGGCCAGTGCATCGGCGCAGGCTTCGGGCGTGCGAAAGGCGGCGATGCCCTGTTGGGCGAGCAGGGTGAGCGAACGATCCGCATGCGGTGTCAGAAAAGCCGCCAGCGGCTTGGTGCTCCAGGGCGTGGCCAGTATCGGCTGTACCGCGAAATCGGGATGGAACTGCGCCGAGGAGCCGACCACCGCCAGCACCGCGTCGCAGTCGGGCGAGGCGGTCAGCGCAGCGAGCACCGCGCCATAACGCTTGGCCGAGCTTGCCATGGTGAGATCGACGATCGGTGAATCGGATACCCGCACGCCGTGCGCCTCAAGCTCGATCTTGAGCGCGGCTGAAGGGAGCATCGCAGTCAGGCCGAGCACGCCCAGGCGGTCGACCACGCTGGCGGCGCCGCCGCCGGTGGTGGTGACCACCGCCACGCGTGGAGCGTGATCCAGACGCACCGGCGCGCGCCCGGCCAGGAGCGGCGCGATCTCGATCAGCGTTTCCAGCAGTTCGACGCGCAGCATGCCGCAGTCGCGGAAGAAAGCGTCAAGGGCGGCGTCGGTTCCGGCCATGGCGCCGGTGTGCGAACGCGCCATCGCCTCACCCAACGCCGAGCGGCCCAGCTTGTAGACCACCACCGGCTTGCCTGCCGCGTGCGCGCGGCGCGCGGCCCTGGCCAGTTGCGCGGCATCGCGCACGGTCTCGAGGAATAGCGCGATCACGCGGGTGCCTGGGTCGTCGACCAGCAGGTCGACCAGTTCGCCGACGCCGATATCGGCTTCGTTGCCCACCGATACCAGTTTCGAGTATCCCAGGCCGCGTGCCGCGCCGCGTGACAGCAGGGTGCCCAGCATGGTGCCGCTTTGCGAGACGACGCTGGTCGAACCGGCTGGTGGAATGTCGCCTTCGAGCACGGCGTTGACCGTGATCGCAAGCTTGCCCGGAATATCGATCACGCCCATGCTGTTGGGGCCCAGCACGCGCACCCCGAGCGCGCGAGCGCGCGCTATCAGCTGTGCCTGGCGCGCCGCCCCCGCGGGCCCGGTTTCGGCAAAGCCGTCGCTGAAGATCGAGACCAGCGGCACACCGCAGGCGCCGCAATTCTCGATCGCTCGCAGCGCGGCTTCACCAGGCGCCATCACGAACACATGGTCAATGCCGCCGTCGCCCGCGGCATGCGCGGCCTGCAGGCTCGGATAGGCGCGCTCGCCAAGAACCTCGGCACGCGTCGGATTGATCGGCAGGATGTCGCCGGTATAGCCAACCTTGCGCAGAAAGCGCTGCGGGCGCGCGGTGTTCTTGGCGGGGTCGCCGGAGGCGCCGATCAGCGCCACCCGGCGCGGTGCGAACAAGGCCTGTGCGAGGCCGATGCTCACGCCTTCGGGCGGCATAGTGCGTCGAGGGTGGGTGATTGGTCCAATGCCCACAGAGTGCCAAGCAAGGCCCGCGCTGGCGCATCTCCCAGCACCGGCGCGCTCAGTTCAAGATACTTTTCGTCGAGCTCGGTATCGGTAAGCGGGGCGTCCGGATCGCCCTTGCGCGTTGGCTGCAGATGCGTTACCGACCTGCCGTCGTAGGTTTCGAGGGTGACACGCGCGGCGCGTTGCTGCGGAAAGGCGGCGTCAAGTTCGGCGTCGAGCGCAAGTTCGGTCTTGAACATCAGCTCGCGCGTGGCCGGATGGGCGATGCGTGCCGGCTCGAATGCGGCCAAGCGCACATTGCCGTGGGTCAGTGCGGTGGCTACCGAATACTTGACCGAGAAGCGCGCCTCGGCCGGGGTGCGCGGATTGTCATACCCCGCCACTTCCAGCGTAGCGCGATAGGCGCCGATGCGGATGCGCTTGATGTCGCGCGCCGAAATGTCCATCCGCTGCTTCAAGGCCAGCGCGCCGTCGATGGCGGCAAACGAATGGCCGCAACAGGCGTGGTTCTTGAAGGTCATGCGCGTGATGTGAAACTCGCGCCCGAGAGTGGCCAGGGTGGCGTTCCAGTCGGGCCCCTGATTGCCGTGCGACAGCGCATTGCCAAAGCCGGCGTCTCCTTCGAGCACGTCCAGCGAGCCGGTCACGCCTTCGGCGGCGGCTAGCGCCGCCAGCACGCCGGCTTCCGCTGCGCGGCCCGCGTGCAGTGGCGTGGATTGCGAATCCATGCGAAACGCCTGTTGCAGGGCGGCGGCGAAGGTGGCGACCGTCGCCAATGCATGGGCGAAGCGGGTAGGGTCGAGTTTGAGAATTTCCGCAGCAGCGGCGGCGGCGCCAAAGCAGCCGATGGTGCCGGTATTGTGAAAATACTTGTAGTGATTGCGCCCCATGGCGGCGCCGATGCGGGTGGAAATCTCGTAGCCTGCGATCACCGCGCGCAGGAAGTCGACCCCGGAGACACCGCGCGCCTGCGCCACGGCAAGGGCGGCGGCGATGGTTGGCGCCCCGGGATGGTAGATGCCGTCGCGATAAATGTCGTCCACTTCGGCGGTGTGCGCGGCGCTGCCATTGATCAGTGCGGCCAGGCGTGACGGCGCCGCTCGGCCCAGCGCCAGGCGGGCGTTGCCGGCACCGAATTCATCGGCCAGGGCGTGTTCCAGCAGAGTGGCTGGCGCCTGCACCGCGCCCGGATAGAGAGCTGCGAACCAGTCGATGACCGCGCGCTTGGCGTGGTGCATCACCTCCGGCGTGATGGCTTGTGTGCGATAACTGCAGGCAAAGGCGGCGTAGTGATCAACGATGTGCATGCTGGTTCCAGGAACGGGGTGTTGAGACAGGTGCGATCTTCAGTCGGCCTTGGCGCCGGAGGCTTTGACCAGACGCGCCCACTTGGCGGTCTCACCCTGCATATGCAGGCCGAACTGCTCCGGGGTCGAACCGACCGGGTCGGCGCCCTGGGCCACGAAGCGCTCGCGCATTTCCGGCTGCTTGAGAATGCGAGCGATGTCGGTGGCGATTTTGGCTGCGATCTCGCGCGGCAAGCCCGCCGGACCCACCAGGCCGAACCAGGAAGAAGCGTCAAAGCCGGAAAAGCCCGACTCCGCGATCGTGGGCACATCCGGCACGCCGGCCGAGCGCTTCAGGCTGGTGACCGCCACCGCGCGCAGCTTGCCGGCGCGCACATGCTGGATCGCCGAGGGAATGGTGGCGAACATGAAATGCACCGACTCGCCGGCCAGCACGTCGTTCAAGGCCAGCGCGCCCTTGTAGGGCACATGCGTGATGTCGATGCCGGCTTGCGCACGCAGCAATTCGCCCGACAGGTGGGAGGTGGTGCCGCTGCCGGTCGAGCCATAGAAATACTTGCCGGGGTTGCCTTTCACCAGCGCGAGGAACTCGCCAAAGTTGGCTGCCGGCATGGCCTTGGGATTGAATACCAGCATGTTGGGAACATCGGCGACAAAAGAGACCGGGGCCAGGTCCTTGAGGTTGTCGAAGGGCATTGCCTTGTACAGGCTGGCGTTGACCGCCAGCGGCCCCACCGAACCCATGAACAGGGTGTAGCCATCCGGCCTGGCCTTGGCCACCAGTTCGGCGCCGATGTTGCCGCCGGCGCCGGTGCGGTTTTCGATCACGATCGCCTGGCCCCAGGCCCGAGTCAATTCGGGCGCCAGGGTACGGGTGATGATGTCGGTGGTGCCGCCGGCGGAAAAGCCGATGATGATCTTTACGTCGCGTGCCGGCCAGCTGGCCTGCGCCCAAGCGTGGTTCGCGCATAGCGAGCACAGCAGCAGGAACAGCAAACGCATGAGATTTCCTTGGCTCAAGGGGTGAGCGCTGCGGAGTCGGTTCTTGTACGAGGGTTCGAACTGCGGATGGCCCTGGCGAATGTCGGCCAGGAAAGCGGGCTGGTTCATCTAGGGGTCCCCGGGAATCATCTGCATGCGTCATCTTGGAAGGTCGCGCAGGCGCTAGTGTACGAAGGTCGCGCCTATAATCCGGGGACATGCGGTTTCTGAATATCTCGGCCTACAAGTTCGTCGAACTTGATGCACCCAAGGCACTGCGCGAACAGGTCCTCAAGCGTTGCGTCGGCGCAGACCTCAAGGGCACGGTGCTGATCGCGCCCGAGGGCATCAACCTGTTCCTGGCCGGCGTTGAGGAGCGCCTGCGCGAGGTGCTGGCCTGGCTTGCCACCGACCCGCGTCTGGGTGGCCTGCCGGTCAAGGAAAGCTGGTCGGATCATCAGCCGTTCAACCGCATGCTGGTCAAGGTCAAGCGCGAGATCATCAGCATGCATCAACCGCAGATTCGTCCGGTCGGACAACGCGCGCCGGCAGTGACGCCGCAGGTCTTGAAGCGCTGGCTCGATGCCGGGCATGATGACGCCGGCCGCCCCGTGACACTGCTGGATACGCGCAACGGTTTCGAGGTCGGTATCGGCAGCTTCGCCGGCGCGATCAACCCGCACATCGCCTCGTTCGGCGAGTTTCCGGCGTGCGTCGAAGCGCTGGCGGACGAACTGGCCGGCAAGACGGTGGTGACTTTCTGTACCGGCGGCATCCGTTGCGAAAAGGCCGTGCTCTACATGCAGGCGCAGGGGTTTGACAACGTGTTGCAACTTGACGGCGGCATTCTCAAATACTTCGAGGATGTGGGAGGCGCCCACTATGAAGGCGATTGTTTCGTTTTCGATCGCCGCGTCGCCTTGACGCCGGCGCTTGAAGCGGCAGGACATGCCGAATGCTTCAAATGCCGCGCCGTGCTGACGCCAGCGGAACAGGCATCGCCGCTGTACCTGCGCGGCGAGTACTGCCCGCACTGCGCGCCGGATCGATGAAGTCGAAGCGCCGCTGGCTGTGGCCGGCTGCCGCTGTCCTGGGCCTTCTGTTAGCCGCCGCTGTCGCCCTTTCATGGGCGCCGGATCGCAGCCTTGCCCAACTCAGCGCACGCTGGGCGCCGCCACCCTCGCAGTTCATCGCACTCCAAGGCATGCAGGTGCATGTGCGTGACGAGGGGCCGCGCGACGACGCGCAGCCGGTCGTGCTGATCCATGGCACATCGGCCAGCCTGCACACCTGGGAAGGCTGGGTCGTGGCTCTCAAGGGCACGCGCCGGGTCATCCGCATGGACCTGCCCGCCTTCGGCCTGACCGGGCCCGCCTCTGACAATGACTACAGCATCGAGCGTTACGTCGCCTTCGTGCTGGCCGCCATGGACCGGCTAGGCGTGCGCCAGGCTGTGCTGGGCGGCAATTCGCTGGGAGGCGAAATCGCCTGGAATGTGGCGCTCTCAGCGCCCTCAAGGGTGACGCGCCTGATCCTGGTGGATGCCGCCGGTTATCCGCTGCGACCGCAAAGCGTGCCGCTCGGCTTTCGCCTGGCGCGCATGCCGTGGGTCAATCGCATCATGGCGAACCTGCTGCCGCGTGCGCTGATTGAAGCGAGCGTACGCAATGTGTTCGGCGATCCAGGCCGCGTCACGCCCGCACTGGTCGACCGCTACTACGAGCTCACCCTGCGGGAGGGAAACCGAGCCGCGCTGCCGCTGCGCTTCGCGCAGATCGGGCGTGATGATCCGAGCGAACGTCTGCGCGCAATTGCGGTGCCCACCCTGATCCTGTGGGGTGGCCGCGATCGCCTGATTCCGCCGGCCGATGGCGCAGCCTTCGCTGCTGCCATAGCGGGCAGTCGGCTGGTGGTGTTTGATGACTTGGGTCATGTACCGCAGGAGGAAAATGCGCAGCGCACTGTGGCTGAAGTGCGGGGCTTTTTGGCGCGCTGACCAAGGCGGTCACCGACCCGCTTGCCAATCCGTTTTGAGATCTTCCCCATCGGACACGCCGCAAGCGGCGTGTCGGCTAGCGCGTGAAGCCGTCGTCCAGGGTCTTGATGAAGGCGACCACGGCGGCGATTTCCGCTTCGTTCAGACGCGGCTTTTGGCCGCGCTTGCGGTCATACGGTGACTCGACGCGATTGACATTGCGCGCATGGCGCGCCGGCAGGTCGTCGAACACAAGAAGCTTCCCTTGCGCATCCCCGGGGTACCACTTCTGCGGATGGGTATCGCGCTCGACGTAAAAGCGCGTCACCTCGGTCAGATCGGTGAACGAGCCATTGTGAAAATAAAAAGGACGCTGTGCGGCGTTGCGTAGCGTCGGCACCTTGAAGGCGCCGCACACGCTGTTTGACAAGCCCTTGGGCGTTTCGCGCGTCGGGCCGCACAGGCCCAGGTCGAAGCGCTTGGCGTCGCCATTGGCCGGGATCGCGCCATTGCGCGGCAGCCCCAGGTTGTCGTAGGTGAAGTCGGTGAACAGGTGATCGGCCGGGTTTCTCGAGTTCCTGTCGAACACATGACAGGCGATGCAGTTGCCCTTTTTGGGATCTGCGAACAGACGCAGGCCGCGCACTTCTTCGCGGCTCAACTTGATTTCGCCGCGGCGTGCCGCATCGTACTTGGAGGTAAAGGGGGCGATCTCCGGCGAGCGCTGGAACGCGGCCAGTGCCTGCAGGGCGGTTTCGACCCATTTCGCATCATTTGCGGCAGCGTCTAAGGTGTAGGCCGCGCGCAATTCCGCTGCATACGGGGCGCTGCGTAGTCGATCTGCCAGTTCGGCTTCGCCGGCAAGGTTCATTTCATCCTTGGCAAACAGCGGACCGCGGGCCTGCTCTTCCAGGATATTGGCGCGACCGTCCCAGAACAGGCCGCCCACCGCCTTCATCTTGCCCTCGTCCTTCTTGAGGTGGAAGGCCGGCACGAAGCCAATGTAGCTCAAGGTCGGCGAGTTGCGCCCGCCCAGCGCGTCCGGCGTGCTGCCCGCGGCAACACCGGTTTTGGAGCGATTGTTGCCGCTCCAGCCCTGCTTCGGATCATGACAGCTCGCGCAGGATGTGCCCTGCGGATTGGACAGCCGGGTATCGAAAAATATGCTGCGCCCGGCCTGCGCCTGCGGCGAAAGCGGATTGGCCTGGGCCAAGGCGGCAGGCGCGAGGCTGGCCGACGCCACCAAGCCGCAGGCGATCACGCCCGACAGCATGAGGCTCCGGCCGGGGCGGTTACGTGGGCATCGGGAACGTGTTGACATAGGGGGGAGTATGCAGGCGTTATGCGACTCTTTCGACTGTCAACTCTACCGTGATTTTCGCGTAGCGCAATATCTTGCCTGAGGGCGGCGCAGCGCCGTGGCCACCCGGCCGCTTTTACTGCGTGCTGGCGGTTCGGTCGGGCTCGCGGTCGCTTTCGTACAGGGTCAGCAATTCTTCGCTGGCTTCGCGTGCGGTCTGCACCAGCTTGCTTTCATCCTTGTAGATTGCGTGCTGCTTCCTGAGCAACGCCTGATCGTGCTCGCGAAAACGGGCTATGGTCATCGAAGCCTCGGAGGGCGCGATGCCCAGTTGCAGCAATGCCTGTTGCGCCATTTCCATGCTGGTATGCCAGGTTTCGCGGTAAAAGCGTGAGACGCCCAGATCCATCAATCGATGCGCATGCACGCGATTGCGCGCCCGTGCGATGACCGGTACCTGCGGAAAGTGATGCCGCACCAATGCCGCGCACTTGACCGAATCCTCGGGGTCGTCGATCGCCAGCACCATGAGACGGGCGGCATCGGCATTGGCGGCATGCAGCAATTCGATGCGCGTGGCGTCACCGAAGTAGAGCTTGCCGCCGAACCTGCGCACGGTATCGACCTGGTCGGCGTTTTTTTCCAAGGCGACAAACGGAATGCCTTTGAGCGAGAGCACCCGCGCCACGATCTGGCCCACGCGGCCGTAGCCGGCGACGACCACATGGCCGGCATTGGGTGCGATCGAATCGAACTCGCGCTCTTGTTTGCGGTCCAGCCACGGCCCCAGCCTCTTTTCCTCCAGGATGAATAGCAGCGGCGCCGCCAGCATTGATACTGTGACCGACACAATCAGCAATTCGGATACGGCTTGCGTAAAGATGCCGACGCCGGCCGCGGTGCCAAACAGCACAAAGGCGAATTCACCGCCCTGCGCCAGCGCGATGCCCAGCTTGCGCGCGCTCGAAGCCTGGGTGCCCGCCAGTCGTGCCACGGCCACCAGCACCGCAAACTTGATCGCCAGCAGCCCCAGTACGATTGCGGCCACCTGCAGTGGCTGGACCGCAAGCAAGCCCAGGTTCGCCGACATTCCCACAGCGATGAAAAACAAGCCCATCAACAGCCCCTTGAACGGCTCGATGTCGGCTTCGAGTTCATGGCGATACTCGGAATCGGCCAGCAGCATGCCGGCCAGAAAGGCGCCCAGCGAGGCGGTGAGACCCGCCACCTCCATCAGCAAGGTCACGCCGACGACGATGAAGAGCGCGGTGGCGGTGAATATCTCGCGCCCGCCATGACTGGCGACGGTGCGAAACAGCGGGCGAATCAGGAAGCGGCTGGAGACGATGAGCGCAGCGATGATCGCCAGCGCCTTCGCCGCGTCCTGCCAGCCGCCGCTGCCGTGACCGCCGGCACTGGCCTGTCCGAGGGAGTGCGCCAGAAACGGCAAGGCTGCGAGCAGCGGGATGACGGCCAGGTCCTGGAACAACAGGATGGCGAAACTCTCGCGCCCGTGGCGCGTGGTCAATTGCTTTTTCTCGGCCAGGGTCTGCAGCACGAACGCGGTGGACGACATCGCGAGCCCGATGCCGATGACCAGCGCCGCCTGCCAGGTCAAGCCTGCCAGAAGCGCGATTCCGCCCAGCAGCAGGGCGGTGGCTGCAACCTGCGCCGAGCCCAACCCGAACACCTGCTTGCGCAGGACCCACAGGCGCGAAGGCTGCAGTTCCAGGCCGATCACGAACAGCAGCAGCACCACGCCGAATTCCGAAACATGCAGCATGGTGCCGACATCGTCGATCAGTTTCAGACCCCAGGGCCCGATCAACATGCCGGCACCCAGGTAACCCAGCACCGCGCCCAGACCGAATTTGCGCGACAGCGGCACCGCGATGATGGCGGCCACCAGGAAGATGGCGATCTGGGTCAGCATGGGCAATGTTCGGGTCGGGCGGCAGATGCGGCGTCACCGCGGCGGCCGGGTCAGTCGAGCACGACCACCACCTGGCCTTCAACGACGGCGTCACCTTCCGCGACCAGGATTTCGATGATCGTGCCAGGGCGCGGGGCCGCGACAGGGATTTCCATTTTCATCGATTCAATCAGGATCAGCGTGTCGTCCGCAGCAACGGCTTGCCCGACAGCGGCCTCGATCTTCCACACTTTTCCGGCCACTTCGGTCTCGACCCTGATCTTCATTGATGTTCTCCGCCGTGCCGGCCCGCGCGCCCAGGTTGGCGGGTGGTCCCCGCTGCATCCTAGGTGCCGCACGCTGCGCCTGTCAAGCGCGGTATCGGCGGTGTACCTTTGGCAATGGTGAAATCCCGGGCCGTGGTGTGCAGAACGGTTTTTTCCATTCGTCACCTCGCAGTCGCAAGGGTTGTGGCACGATATGGTTCGACAGCGTCTCGCAGAAGCGCACCGCAACCTGATTTCAAGTACGCAAACCTAGGTAAGGAGACAAACTGATGGAACCCAGAGGAACCGGCGTCATCCGGCGCTTTGCTATCTGCCTGCTGGCGGCTGCGGCGCCATTTTGCGGCGGCACTGCCTTCGCGCAAGCCTGGCCGGCCAAACCGGTGCGGGTGATCGTGCCTTACCCGGCCGGCGGCGTGGTCGATGTGATGACCCGTGCGGTCACCATCCGCCTGGCCACCGATCTGGGTCAACCCTTCGTGGTCGAATCCAAGCCCGGCGCGGGCGCCAACATCGCCGCCGAGTTCGTCGCCAACACCGCGGCCGACGGCTACACGCTCCTGGTGTCGGCGCCCTACATCATCAACAATCCGATGCTGGAGACCGGCCTGCGCTGGCAGCCCAGGGATTTCGTGCCGGTGGCGCGCTACGCGCTCTCGCCCAGTTTCATTCTGGTGCCCTTGAGTTCTCCGGCGCGCACGGTCAAGGACTATGTGGCGCTGGCGCGCAGCAAACCGGGCCTGCCGGTGGGTGACGGCGGTACCGGCAGCACGCAGTCGATGGCGACCCAGATGCTGGGCGTGGTGGCAGGATTCACGTTCGAAGCGATCGGTTACAAGGGCGCGCCGCCGGTGATTCCCGACCTGATCAATGGCGCCCTGTCGATGTCGATCATTCCTTCGACGGTGGCGATCCCGCAGGTCACCTCGGGCAAGCTGCGCGCTCTGGCCAATACCAGCAGCAAGCGTTCGCCCCTGTTGCCGGATGTGCCGACGATTGCGGAGGCCGGATTTCCCGATGTCACCGTGGAGTCCTGGTATGCCTTTCATGTACCTGTGGGCACGCCGCGCGAGGTGGTGCAGAGACTGTCGGCGGCAGTGGGCGCCGCCGCTGCCACGACTGAAGTGCAGGGACGTCTGACGACGGCCGGAGGTGAAGCGGCGTTCCTCGGCACCGCCGATTTTGAGTCTTTCCTGCGCTCGGATACAGAGCGCTGGCAGCGCTTTGCCAAGGCATTCAAGAAATGACGTGTGCACCCATGAAAGACATGCGGCAATGAGTACCACGCGTGCGGCCGGCGAATTCGCCGAACTTTGCGCCCGGCTAAGGACATTCATCGACGCTGAAGTGATCCCGGCTGAAGACCTGAAAGCCGCGCACGACATGCAGCGCAACGCGCTGGCGATTGAT
>JBEIFV010000163.1:0-13219 GCA_040382235.1 Burkholderiales bacterium | reverse complement strand
GTAGATGGCGTAGATCGCCAGCAGGATCAGCAAGGGGTGCAGCTTGAGCTCGCCGATCCAGCCGGAAAACGCCAGCGGCAGGTTGGCGTAGCCCAGGAAACGCACGAAGACCAGCACGCCCCAGATGATGGTGAAGATCATCACGGTGAGCTTGGCGGTTTCGAGCATGGCGCCGCGGAACTGGCCCCAGGTCATGCGGTGGTACCAGGCGAACATCAGGGTCGAGAAGGCACCGAGGGCACCGGCCTCGGTCGGCGTCGCCCAGCCATACAGCATCGAGGTGAAGATCAACACGATCACGATCCAGATCGGCGCGGTCGGCGGCAACGACTCGAAGCGCTGTTTCCAGCTGTAGCCGGTGATCGGACGCCCCAGCGAGGGATCGATCTTGCAGCGAACGATGACGATCGCGCAATACACCAGTGCGGAAATGATGCCGGGCACGAAGCCGGCGATCAAAAGGTCGCCGATCGACTGCTCGACGATGATGCCGTAGATCACCAGCAGCGCCGAGGGCGGGATCAGCGAATCCAGGGTCGAGCCGGCCGCCACCACGCCGGCGGCCAGCTTGCGGTTGTAGCCTTCGCGCAGCATTTCGGGAATCGCCACCCGTGCAAACACCGCCGCTGCGGCGGTGCTGGCGCCCGACACCGCCGAGAAGGCGGCCACTGCAAAAATGGTGCCCACCGCCAGCCCGCCGGGCAGCCAGCCGAACCAGCGTTTGGCCGCCTCGAAGCTGGTGCGCGTCATGCCGGCGTAGTAGGCCAGGTAGCCGATCAGGATGAACATCGGCAGCACCGAGAGCTCGTAGCTGGTGCTCTTGGCAAACGGGATCGTGCCCGCCGCCACCAGCGCCGCGTACGGATTGTCCATCAGGATGATGAGGCCGATGGTGCCGACAAAGGCCGCGGCATAGGCGATACGCACGCCGAGGATGGCAAGCAGCACCAGTGCACTGGCGCCGAGGGTGCCGATCGCAAGAGGTGTCATGGGTCAGGCCGGCGGCGGGCGCGCGGCCACAGGTTCGGTCAGGCGCAGGGTTTCCTCGATTTCGCGGCGCGCCGCCTGCTCCACCGTCTCGGCCACCGGTACCGCCAGCGGGACCTGCGTGGGGTTGGCGAAGAGGCGCAGATAGCCCCACAGCTGCAGCGCCAGACGCCCGAGCAACACCGTGAGCATCAGCGGCACCACCAGCTTGGCGGGCCACAGCGGCAGCTTGATGTCCATCGAGGAATCGCCCTTGGACCAGGCGTTGTAAAAGTTGTCCCAGGTGCCGATGATCAACAGCAGCGTCACCGCGATGGCGACCACGGTCGCCAGGCTCTCGAAAGCCCAGACCAGTCGGCCGCGCATGCTGGCCAGCACGATCTCCATGCGGATATGCCCGCCATGGCGCTGGCAATAGGCCAGCCCCAGCATGCCGTAGAAAATGGCGATGAACTGGATGTAGTCGATGTAGCCGTGGATGGCGAAGCGCGGGATCGAAGGCACCAGTGCGTTCAAGCCGGAGAATATGCTGCGGCCCAGAATCTGCACGATGCCGAACGCCATGACGCCAAAAATGGCGAACGCGGCGATCAGGTTGAGAACATCCTCCAGTTGCGCGAAGCGCCAGTCGGCGCGCACCAGCAGGGGCGCGCCGGGCGGCGGGCGCGGCGCGGCGCCAGTCGATTCGGAAGGGCCGGCCATGGCGCTTTCCGGCTACGCTTCGCGGGCGCCTACTTCTTCTGCGCCTTGGCCGAGGTGTCGACGATCAGTTGCAGCAATTCCTTGGCTGGAATGCCCTTGGCGCTCATGTCGGCAACCCATTTGTCCCACACCGGCTGCGCGCCCAATTTGCGGAACTCGGCCAGTTCAGCCGGCGTATAGGTGATGAAGGTGAGCTTGCGCTTGAACAGCGGAATGTTCTTCTCGTCCGCCTGTTGGTACGCCGTGATCAGCGCGTCGCGCACGCGCGGCCGCAGTTCCAGCATCAGCTTCTGGTATTGCGGCGGCAACTGCGCCCATGCGTTGCGGTTGATCAGTGTCGGGCAGGCCACCGTGCCCGGTGCCAGGTTGGTGGTGTACCAGCTGCCGATCTCGTAGGATTTGTAGGAGGCATGCGCATAGGTGGTCGGAAACGACACGGCATCGACCGAGCCGCGCTCCATCGAGGTGTACACCTCGGTGGGTGGCACCGAGGTCGGCACCGCGCCCAGGTTCTTCATGGCGTCGCCCAGGCCACCGAGCGCGCGCACCCGCATGCCCTTGAAGTCGGCCAGCGTCCTGGGCGGCTTGCCCTTTCCTACGAATTCGTACTGCGGCAGCATGTTGGCCGAATAGGTGATCGCGTTCCACTTGGCGATTTCCTGCACGATGTGCGGATGGGCATGAAAGGCGTCGTGCACTGCCCACTGGGTTTCAAAGTCGGGCAGCGGCAGGAACGGCAGGTCCAGTGCGGTGTAGGCCGGCATCTTGTCCGGATGGTAGGACGAGCAGACCATGCTCGCCTGCAGGCCGCCAGAGTTCAGGATGTCCAGCAACTCGCGCTCGCCGCCAAAGGTGCCGTAGCCGAGGTTGATGGTGAATTTTCCGCCGGTGCGCTCGCCGACCTGCTTGGCCAGCAGTTCGATGCCGGCGGTGATCGCGCGCGGCTTGCCCCAGGAGCCAAGCTTCCACTCGACCTTGGGACCGTCGACTGCCTGTGCCAGCGCCGCCGGTGTGGCGAGCGACAACATCATGGCGGTGATCGCAAAACCTGATTTACGCATGCTTGTCTCCTTGTGTTTTGACTTTTTTCCTCTCGCTGCCTTGATTGCGGCGTTGCGAGAGGCCTTGCTTCAATACGATACTACGCCTAAACCCCATGGTGGTGCGCGTGTCAACGCAGGTCGTTTCAGGCGGCCACGCAAACAGCGCGGCCATGCGACAGCACGGTTACGTCGCGCGCCGGCACGCGCGCGCGAAACGCCACCTCGTCGCCGACCTTCCAGCATTCAAGCCGGATCAGGTCGCCCGGATAGGTCGGTGCCGAAAAACGCGCGCTCATCGATTTCAGGCGCGCCGGCTGGTAGCCGCAATAGCCTTTGATGAGGCCGTGACAGGCCGCACCGTAGGTCGCCAGGCCATGCAGGATCGGGCGCGCGAAGCCCGCCTTGGCAGCGACCTCGGGGTCAGAATGCAGCGGGTTGAAGTCGCCGGACAGGCGGTAGATCAGCGCTGCCTCCGGGCGCGTCGGGAAGTCCAGCGTCAGTTCCGGCGGCGTGTCAGGTGTGGCCTTGGGTGACGGCCCCGGTGCATCGCCGCCGCCGTTGGCAGAGAAGCCGCCATCGGCACGGCAAAAGGTCACCGATTCGCTGGTCGCAACCAGGGCGCCCGAGGCGGCATCGATCAGGGTTTTCTCGGAATGCACCAACGCCCCCTTGCCGGCACCCTTGTCGACCACGCGGGTGACGCGCGTGGTGCCGATAAGTGTGCCGCCGGCCGGCAGCGGCTGGTGCAGGGTGACCGACTGCTCGCCGTGCACCAGGCGCACATAGTCGATGCCCGTCTCGGGGCTGTTGCGTATCCAGAAGCCCGGCCCGGCCAGCACGGCGGCCATGCTGGGCAGCACGCGCAGGTCGTCCTCGGTTACATAGCGCAGTTCCTCGCGGTCCAGCGGGTCCTGCGCCATGCCTACGCCCAGCGCGTAGAGCATGGCGTCCGTGGAGGTATAGGTGTGGCGAATCTCGGCGGATTGCCAGTGGCGTACCTTGGCGTAGTCAAGCATGGTGCTCCCTGTTCATTGTTGGGCAGGTCCGGGCGCCGGCCACACAAAGCGTGCCGGTTCGCGTGCCGCGAAGCGGCGAAACGATTCCTTCGCATAGTCGCTGGCGCCGGCGATGCCCTGGCCCGCGGCTTCGATATCGAGCATGGTCGCAAGATCGCTGCCAAGCGAACTGTTGAGCGCGCTCTTGGTGAGCGACAAGGCCAGCGGTGAAGCATTGGCCAAGGCCGTGGCCAGCGCGCGCGCACGCGGCATCAGTGCCTCAACCTCGGCAATTTCGAGCACCAGTCCCAATTCGCGTGCCTCGATGGCGCCGATCTCGCGCGCCGAAAACATGATTTCCTTGGCGCGCGCCATGCCGACGATGCGCGGCAGCGTGTACAGGGCGCCGAAATCCGGGATCAGGCCGATGCGCGCGAAAGCCATGCAAAAGCGCGCGCGCGGCGTGGCGATCACCATGTCGGCCAGCAGAGCTAGGGAAAAGCCTGCGCCAAACGCCGGACCGTCGACCGCTGCGATCACCGGGCGGTCGAGAGAGGCCAGCATCTTCACGTTGCGATGATGGCGCTGCATGCTGGTGCGACGCATCTCGGCGGTCATCTCGCCGGCACTGGCGTTCATCGCGCGCACGTCGCCGCCGGCGCAGAAGGCGCCGCCGGCACCGCTGATGACGAGCACGCGAATCTCGCGATCGACGCCGATTCTCTGCAGGGCCGCTTCGAGGCCGTCGCTGATCTCGGCGTTGAGCGCGTTCTTCGCCTCCGGCCGGTTCAGCGTGAGGGTGGCGATGTTGCTTTCGACGGTGAATTCAAGGGCGGGCATGGCTGGCTTTTTCAAGAAAACGCTGAACAAGTCCCTGGCATGCGGACTATCGAACGCAAGCTCATTTCAATTCAACCGGTTGCAAGAGCGGCTTTCTCAATCTGCGGACTTATTCAGTGTTTCCCTAATCACACGTTGATACGGGAATTACCCAATGACGACGGTCAATCCAGGTGCGGCTTGAAACCGCGCTTCACGCTCAAACGCACGCACCGCTGCATCGTCGATCAAATCAGGGTGGCATATTTTGCGAACAGTGTACTATTATGCGTACGTTGACTCTACAGCATTCGCGCCGCCGATTCAAGGGGCGGGTCGCGGGCATGACTCTTGGGGGAGGAAGCAATGACCATCCGCAGCATCGTCGCGCGCGCCAGTGCCGGAATTCTCGCCGCACTCCTCGCCATCCAGTGCTGGGCCGCCGACTACCCCGTGCGCCCGGTGCGGCTGGTCGTCCCGTTCGCGCCGGGCGGCAGCACCGACATCACCGGGCGCCTGCTGGCGCGCTTCCTGGAAAAGCGCTGGAAGCAACCTGTCACTGTCGAGAACCGTCCGGGGGCGGGCGGGGTGATCGGTAGCGATGTGGTTGCCAAGGCCGTGCCCGATGCGTACACCTTGCTGGTGGGCGTTTCATGGCTGCCGGTGATGGACGTGCTGTACAAGGATGTTCCCTTCGTGGCCGCACGCGACTTCGCGCCGATCGCCATCATCGGCGCCAGCGGCTACGTTCTGCTGGCCGCGACCAACGTGCCGGTGAAATCCTTCCAGGAGTTCGTCGCCTATTCACGCGCCAACCCTGGCAAGCTCAACTTCGGCTCGCCCGGCGGCGATCCGACCCTCGAGTTCGAAAACCTGCGCACGCGCGTCGGCTGGGACCTGCTGACCATCGCCTACAAGGGCGGCGGGCCGGCGCTCAATGCGCTGCTCGCAGGCGAAGTGCATCTGCTGCTGGGCGGGCCGCATCAGGCCGCACCGCTGGCCCGTGCCGGCAAGGTCAGGCCGCTGGCGGTCACACTCAAGCAGCGCCACCCGCTCCTGCCCGACGTTCCCACCATGGCCGAGGTCGGGGTCGCGGGCTACGAGGCGGGCTACTGGCTCGGTCTGTTCGGTCCGGCGAAAACACCTGCGGACATCGTGGATTTCCTCAGTCGCGAAGTCGCGACCTTCCAGAAGGATCCTGAAGTGCTCGAGAGATTCGCCACGCTCGGCTGGGACACGGTGCGGGTCTCGCCCGAGGGCATGCGGGAAATCATGATCCAGAAGTCGAAGAATGGCGCCGACCTCGCGCGACGCGCGGGCATCAAGCCCGAATAGCTTGCCGGAATGGCGGCCAGTGACGCGCCAGGCGGCGCCTAAGGGCAGATCAGGGAGGTTGCGATGGGAAAGTGGCTCGATGCTCCGGAGTTCCTGACCTTCGAAGTCAAGGACAGGGTCGCCGTCATCACCTTGAACCGGCCCGAGAAGCGCAACGCGCTGACCCCGGCGCTGGTCAGGGAGTTGCAGGCCGCCCTGATGGAGGCCGACGACCTGAAGAGCGTTCGCTGTGCAGTCCTGCAAGGCGCGGGCCGCGATTTCTGTTCCGGCTACGACCTGGCCGGCGGCGGCGGCTACATGGGCAAGGGCGCGCCGCAAGGCACCGGTTCGTCCGATTACGATGCTGCGGAATACCGCGGCAATGGCGCATACGACGACGACATCTGGAGCCTGCGGATACGCGGCGAGCAGCGCATGACGGCTTTCGACATGTTCAAGCCGGTGATCGCGAAAATCCACGGCAACTGCCTGGCCGGCGGCACCGATATCGCGCTCATGTGCGACATCGTCATCGCCGCCGATGATGCGCGCATCGGCTTTCCGGCGACCCGTTCGCTGGGCTCGCCGGCCAGCCAGATGTGGCTGTATCACGCCGGTCCGCAATGGGCTAAGCGGCTCCTGTTCACCGGTGACGTGGTGCGCGGCAGGGACGCCGCGAAGATCGGACTGGTGCTCAAATCCGTGCCGGCCGCCAAGCTCGACGCCGAGGTCGCCCGCCTGGCGCGCCGCATCGCGCATGTCGAGGCCGATCTGCTCGCCGCGCACAAGCGGATCGTCAACCTGGGCCTGGAGATGATGCATGTGCGCACGCTGCAGCGCGTCGCGGGCGAGCACGACGGCCGGGCCCACCTGTCTTCGGGCCTGGCGGAATTCAAGAAGACCATGGCGGAGGAGGGGCTCAAAGAAGCGCTCAGGAAACGCGACGCGCCTTTCGACAACGGCGAAGCGTCGACCGAGCCCGAAGTGTGAGGCGCCCTTGACCTGCGCCAACACATCACTGCGGGAACGATCGCATGCGTGCGCCGACCACTGATCGCACGCACGCCGCGAAGAGTCTGCGCGCCGGCCCGCAATCGGTGGGGCGCATCTTCACGATCCTCGATTCGATCGCCGGTACGCGCGTGGGCGCCACGCTGTCAGACCTGGCGCGCATCACCGATTCACCCAAGACCAGCCTGGTCGGCCTGCTTGCCGGCCTGTGCGCCGAGGGCTGCCTGGTGCGCGACGCCGCGGGGCGCTATTGCCTTGGCCCGCGCATCCATGCGCTGGCGATGCAGGCCATGGCCGGGCGCGAGCTGACCGAACTTGTGCGCCCGGTGCTGGCCGGCCTGGTCGAGGCGACCGGTGAAACCGCGGTGCTGGGCGCGCTGGCGCCGGACTCGGACCTGGCGATCTACCTGGACCGGGTTGAAAGCTCGAGTTCGATCCGTTACGCGGTGACCGTGGGCGAGCGGCGCGACCTGTATTGCACCGCCATGGGCAAGGCCCTGCTGGCTTACTTCGAGCCTGCGCGCCTCACGAAATACCTGAAGACCACGCCGCGCGAAAAATACACGCCCACCACCATCACCGGGTCTGCCGCCCTGCTGGCTGAACTTGCGCGCGTCCGCCGCGAAGGCATCGCGCGTACCAACGGCGAGCGAGTGAGCGGCGCCAGCGCTCTGGCGGCACCGATCATGGCCGGCGACGGCAGCGTGGTGGCCGCCTTGCTGATCGCCGGGCCATCGGAGCGCATGCGTGCCAATGCGAAAAGCAACGAGCGGCTGCTGCTGCAGGCGGCGGCCGAGTGCACGCGCCTGGCCGGCGGCAGCCCGCCTCCGCCCAAATCGCCCGCTGTTTCCAGGGCGGCGTTGAAATAGAAAGAGGAGTGCGGCCATGGGACCATTGAAGGGAGTGAGGATCGTCGAATTCGGCGGCATCGGGCCTGGTCCGATGGCGGCCATGCTGCTGGCCGACATGGGCGCCACGGTACTGCGGCTGGAGCGCCCGCAGGCCAGCGGCTTAGGCCTTGCGCGGCCGACCCGTTTCAATTTCCTGAACCGCGGGCGCCGCTCGGTGGTGCTCGACCTGAAACGTGCCGAGGGCGTCGAACTGGCGCTGGCCTTGATTGAAAAATCCGACGCCTTGATCGAGGGTTTCCGCCCGGGCACGCTGGAGCGCCTCGGCCTGGGGCCGGATGAATGCCTGCGACGCAATGCGCGTCTGGTGTATGGCAGGGTCACCGGCTGGGGCCAGGATGGCCCGCTGGCCCACGCGGCCGGGCACGACCTCAACTACATCGCCCTGTCCGGTGCGCTCGATGCGATCGGCCGGCGCGACCAGCCGCCGACGCCGCCGCTCAACCTGGTCGGCGATTACGGCGGCGCGGCTTACCTGTGCATCGGCATGCTGGCGGCGATCATCGAGGCGCGTCAGAGCGGGCGCGGGCAGGTGGTCGATGCCGCCATGGTGGACGCGGCCAATTCGCTGATGGCTTCAGCCTACGGCCTCAAGGCCGCTGGCATGCACGGCGGGCCGCGCGGCACCAACATTCTCGATTCGGGGGCGCCGTTCTACGAGGTCTATGCGTGCGCTGACGGCAAGTACATCTCGATCGCGCCGATCGAAAAAAAGTTTCGTGACCAGCTTTTCGCGCTGATCGGTCTGCCGCCCGAGGCCTCGGCGGGCGCGATGGACGAGAACAACTGGCCGGCATTGCGCGCCGCGCTCGCTGCCTGCTTCGCGACCAAGTCACGCGCTGCCTGGTGCGCATTGCTCGAAGGCAGCGACGCCTGCTTCGCGCCGGTGCTTTCGATGGCGGAAGCAGCGCAACATCCGCATCAAAGTGCGCGCAATGCCTTTGTGGCTATCGATGGCGTGCCGCAACCGGCGCCGGCACCGCGCTTCTCGCGCACTGCGAACGAGCTGCCGACCGCGCCCGAGGCGCCCGGCGCGAGCAGCGATCTTGCAATGCTTGAATGGGGCTTTGACGAGGCCGAAATCGCCTCGCTCAAGCAGCGTGGCGCACTGCTTGTACGTGGCGACAGCCAGGCCGCAGATGCATGATGGCAAGCGGTGGGTGCGGATCGTGCACGCCGGCGTCTTGCGCGAGCCGCATGGGCCGTGCGCCGCCGCGCACTGGCGCTGCTAAGATGTAATTCCCTTCAGGCTTCCTTCGCGCATGCAGGTATTTGAATCCTCGATCGATTCCGCGTCAGACAGTTATCGCGGCAATCGTGCCGGCATGCTCGAACTGCTCGAGGCGGTGCATGCACTGCAACTGCGCGCGGTCAAGGCATCCGAGCGCGCGGCGCCGCTGTTCGCCAAACGCGGGCAACTCCTGCCGCGCGAGCGCCTTGCCAGGCTGCTCGATCCGGGCGCACCGTTCCTTGAACTGATGGGGCTGGCCGGCTACTGTGGCCTGGAAAACCCCGATCCCGCCAGCAGCGTGCCAGGCAGCGCGATCATCGCCGGCATCGGCTTGGTTTGCGGCGCGCGCGTCATGCTGGTGGTCAACGATTCGGGCATCAGCGCCGGCGCCATGCAGCACATGACCTCGCGCAAGGTCATGCGCTGCCAGGAGATCGCGCTTGCGAATCGCCTGCCGTTCATCCAGCTGGTCGAAAGCGCCGGCGGCAACCTGAAGAGCTATCGGGTCGAGCGCTTCATCGCCGGCGGCGGCATGTTCCGCAACCTGGCTCTGCTGTCGGCCGCCGGACTGCCGGTGCTGGCCGTGGTCCACGGTTCTTCGACCGCCGGTGGTGCCTACCTGCCGGGCCTGTCCGACTATGTCGTCATGGTGCGCGGCCGCGCGCGCCTTCCTCGCCGGCCCGCCGCTGCTCAAGGCCGCAACCGGCGAGATCGCCAGCGAGGAGGAACTCGGTGGTGCCGACATGCACGGCAGCGTGTCAGGGCTGGCCGACTATATCGTCGACAACGACGCTGATGCCATTTCGATGTTGCGCGACGTCGTGCGCGGCATCGACTGGAACCGTGCAGGCAGCGGCACCGGCCCCGCGCAATGGCGCGCGCCGCGCCTGGACGTTGGGCAACTGGCCGGCATCATGCCGCTGGACATCAGGAAACCGGTCGACATGCGCGAGGTGATCGCGCGCGTGGTCGATGGTTCGGAGTTCGGCGAGTTCCGGCCGACCTACGGCCAGGCCACCCTGTGCGCCACCGGCTTCATCGAAGGCCATGCCACCGGCTTCATCACCAACAACGGGCCGCTCGATCCGCAGGGTGCGACCAAGGCGGCGCAGTTCATCCAGCTGTGCGACCAGGCCGGCACGCCCATCGTCTACCTGCAGAACACCACCGGCTTCATCGTCGGCCGCGCCTCCGAAGAGGCGGGCATGATCAAGCACGGCGCGAAAATGATCCAGGCGCTCAGCAATGCACGCGTGGCGCAAATCACCATCATGTGCGGCGCCTCGTTCGGCGCCGGCAACTACGGCATGTGCGGGCGCGCCTTCGAACCGCGCTTCGTGTTTTCCTGGCCCAACGCGAAATCGGCGGTGATGGGCGGCGAGCAGGCGGCCACCACCATGGGGATCGTCGCCGAGGCCGGCGCGAGGCGCCGCGGCACGCAACTCGACCACGCGGCGCTCGAGCGCGAGAAGCGCGAGATCGTCGACAATTTCGAGCGCCAGTCCGGCGCCATCCATACCAGCAGCCTGATGTTGGACGACGGCATCATCGATCCGCGCGACACCCGCACCGTGCTCGCCATCGTGCTCGCCACCTGCCGCGAGGGCGCCGCGCGGGTGCTGCGGCCGGTGCAGTACGGCGTGGCGCGCCTCTAGCAAACCAGCGCAATCCCGGAGCACAAACGCATGCAATTCACCACTGAACACATAGCCCTGCAAGACAGCGTCCGCAAGTTCATCGCCGGCGAGATCACACCGCATATCGCGCAGTGGGAGAAGGCCGGCATCTTTCCGGCGCACGAGTTGTTCCGCAAGATGGGCAGGCAGGGATTTCTGGGCGTCAACAAGCCTTTGGAATACGGTGGCTTAGGTCTCGACTATTCCTACGAGATCGCCTATTGCGAGGCGATCGGCGGCATCGGCGCGCAAGGCGTCAGCATGGCCATCGCCGTGCAGACCGACATGGCCACGCCGGCCCTGGCGCGCTTCGGCTCGGATGCCCTGAAACGCGAGTTCCTGGTGCCGGCCATCTCGGGCGAGAATGTCGTCTCGATCGGTGTATCCGAATCCGGCGCCGGCTCGGATGTGGCTTCGGTCAAGACCCGCGCCCGCAAGGATGGCGACGATTACGTCATCAGCGGTTCAAAAATGTGGATCACCAACGGCACCCAGGCCGATTGGGTGTGCCTGCTGGTCAACACCTCCGACGACGCACCGCACCGCAACAAGTCGCTGGTCTGCGTGCCGCTCAAGGAAGGCGGCAGGCGCGCCCCCGGCGTCGCCGTGCAGCCGATCGAGAAAATCGGCATGTGGTCGTCGGACACCGCGCAGATCTTTTTCGACGAGGTGCGCGTGCCACAGCGGAATCGCATCGGTGAAGAGGGCATGGGCTTCACCTACCAGATGATGCAGTTCCAGGAAGAGCGTCTGTCGGCGGCCGCGCGGCGCGTCACGGCGCTGACCAACGTGATCGACGAAACCATCGAATACACGCGCAATCGCGTTGCCTTCGGCCGTCCCGTCCTCGACAACCAGGTGGTGCATTTCCGCATGGCCGAACTGAAGACCGAGATCGAACTGCTGCGTTCGCTGGTGTATCGCGCCACCGACGTGCACTTGGCCGGCGGCGACATGACCGAACTGGCCTCGATGGCCAAGCTCAAGGTCGGCCGCCTGTGCCGCGAAGTCACCGATTCCTGCCTGCAGTACTGGGGCGGCATGGGCTTCACGCTTGAGAATTCGGTGTCGCGCGCCTTTCGCGACCTGCGGCTGATTTCGATCGGCGGCGGTGCCGACGAGATCATGCTGCAGATCATCTGCAAGCACATGGGCATCCTGCCCAGGCGTTGAGACCTTCCCCTGATGACCGCCGTTTCCGCCACCGCGCGGCGCTTCGACACGCTGCTCATCGCCAACCGCGGCGAGATCGCGCTGCGTGTGATTCGGAGCGCGCGCCGGCTTGGCCTGCGGTCGGTGGCGGTGTACTCGGACGCCGACCGGCTAAGCCCGCATGTGGCCGCCGCCGATCGCGCCTGTTGGCTGGGCGGTGCGGCACCGCGCGAATCGTATCTGGCGATCGACAGCCTGCTACGCGCCGCAGCGGACAGCGGGGCGCAGGCTGTGCACCCCGGCTACGGGTTTCTCGCCGAGAACGCCGACTTCGCCGCCGCGGTCGAAGCTGCCGGACTGATATGGGTTGGACCGCCGGTTGAAGCGATTCGCCTGATGGGCAACAAGGCCGCGGCCAAGGATCGCATGAGTGCCGCCGGCGTGCCGTGCATTCCCGGCTACCAGGGGGCGGCCCAGGATGATGCGAGCCTGGTCGCGGCGGCGCAGCGCATCGGCTATCCGGTGATGGTCAAGGCCGCCGCCGGCGGCGGCGGGCGCGGCATGCGCCTGGTGCGCGGCGCGGCCGAACTGGCAGCGGCGCTGCAATCGGCGCGCTCGGAAGCCCAGGCCGCGTTCGGCTCGGCGCAGTTGATTCTGGAGCGCGCGATCGATGACGCGCGGCACATCGAGATCCAGGTGTTTGCCGACGCGCACGATGCCGTGATCCACCTTGGCGAGCGTGACTGCTCGGTGCAGCGGCGCCACCAGAAGCTGATCGAGGAGACGCCCTCGCCAGCGGTCGGCAGCGCACTGCGCGCCGCCATGGGTGCGACGGCGGTCGCGGCGGCGCGCGCGATCGGCTACCGCGGTGCCGGTACGCTGGAGTTCCTGCTGGGCCCGGGCGGCGAATTCTGGTTCATGGAGATGAACACCCGGCTGCAGGTCGAGCACGGCGTCACCGAACTTGTGACCGGGCTCGATCTGGTGGAGTGGCAGTTGCGCGTCGCGCAAGGCGAGCCCCTGCCGCTGGCGCAGGACGAGGTCGTGGCGCGCGGCCACGCGATGGAAGTGCGCTTGTGCGCCGAGGACACCGGCCGCGAGTTTCTGCCGCAGGCGGGCGATGTCCTGCTATGGGAGGCCGCCGCGGGCGCGCGCACCGACACCGCGCTGGCGACCGGTCTAGGGATTTCACCTTTCTATGATTCGATGGTGGCCAAGATCATGGTGCACGCCGCGACGCGCGCGGAATGCATCGCGGCGCTTGCAATCGCCTGCGAGCGCACCCTGTTGCTGGGTGTGCGCCACAACCTCGGATTTCTGGGCGCATGTCTGCATGATCCGGAGTTCGTCGCCGGCCATGCCACCACCGCATTCATCGAGC
>JBEIFV010000162.1:0-13247 GCA_040382235.1 Burkholderiales bacterium | reverse complement strand
CGTCGGCGGCTATTCGCTGGGCGGCGCCGACCTGCTGCGCCGCGCGATGGGTAAGAAGAATGCCGAAGAAATGGCCAAGCACCGCCAGATCTTCCGCGACGGCGCCGCCGGCAACGGCCTCCCGGTTGAAACCGCCGACGAGATCTTCGACCTGATGGAGAAATTCGCCGGCTACGGCTTCAACAAGTCGCACGCCGCCGCCTACGCGCTCCTGGCCTATCACACCGCTTACCTGAAGGCGCATCACCCGGCGGCGTTCTACGCCGCCAACATGTCGGCCACCATGGACGATACCGACAAGGTGCAAATCCTGGCGGCCGACGCGCGCGCCAACGGCGTCACCATCCTGGCACCCGACGTCAACCTTGCGGAGTACCGTTTCCGCCCTGTAAACCCGACCGCTTTGCGTTACGGCCTGGGCGGCATCAAGGGCAGCGGCGAATCGGCGATCGCGTCGATCATCGCAGCGCGTAGCAGCGCGCCATTCATGAGCCTGTTCGATTTCTGCCGACGCGTCGACAAGCGCCTGGTCAACCGCCGCACCATCGAATCGATGGTGCGCGCCGGCGCCTTCGACAGCATCGATCAGGATCGTGCCGCGCTGTTCGCCTCGGTCGGCATTGCCATGGAAGCAGCGGAGCAGGCCGAGCAAAGCGCCTCGCAAGTAAGCCTGTTTGGTGGCACCGACGAAGCCGCGCGCGAGCCGGAACTGCTGCATACCCTCAAATGGACCATGCGCGATCGCCTGCTCAACGAGAAACTGGCGCTCGGCTATTTTTTCTCCGGCCACCTGTTCGACGCCTACGCTGGCGAAGTGCGGCGCATGGTGAAAACCCCGTTGTCGGCGGTGCAGCCGCGTGATGACGCGCAGTTGCTGGCGGGTGTGGTGGCGCAACTGCGCACCGCCATGACCCGGCGCGGCAAGATGATCATCCTGGAACTCGACGACGGCAGCGCCAAGATCGAAGTCACCCTGTTCCAGGAACTGTTCGATGCGCACCGCGACATCCTCAAGCCCGACGAATTGCTGGTCATCGCCGGCCGTGTCCGCGATGACCGCTTCTCCGGCGGCGTGCGCATCTCGGCCGAACGCATCATGAGCCTGGCCGACATGCGGCGCAATCACGGCCGCGGCCTCAAGCTCTCGATGAACGGCCAGGCCAGCACCAGGAAGCTGATGGACCTGCTGGGCCCGTACCGCAATGGCCCCTGCCCGGTGTCGATCGACTACGACAACGGCCAGGCGCGCTGCACCATCGACCTGCCCGACGACTGGCGCGTCACTCCGCGCGACGAGTTGCTCAAGGTGCTGCGTGACTGGCTCACGCCGGCAGGCGCGGAAATCCTGTATTGAGCACGCCTGACCACGGCTTGGTGACGGCCGACGCCGCCGATCTGTCGCAAGTGCGACGCGCACTGGTCATCAAGCTGCGCCATCACGGCGATGTGTTGCTGAGCTCCCCGGTGTTCTCGGTGCTCAAGCAGCACGCGCCGCATGTCGAGATCGATGCGCTGGTATACGCCGATACCGCGGAGATGCTGTCCGGCCACCCGGCGATCGCACGCCTGCACCTGATCGATCGAAAATGGAAAAGCGCGGGTTGGCTGACCCAGGCCGCTTGCGAATGGCGGCTCTGGCGCAGCCTGCATGCGCGCCATTACGACCTGATCATCCACCTGACCGGACACCGGCGCGGCATGTGGCTGGCCAAGACCCTGGGGGCGCGCATCAGCGTGGCGCCACGCGCGCGCGGCGATGACCCGCTGTGGAACGAGGCATTCAGCCATCTTTATGCGCTACCGCGCGGCGGCAACACACGGCACACCGTCGAAGTCAATCTGGATGCGCTGCGACGTTTGGGACTGACCCCGCGCGAGGATGCGCGCGCCCTTACCCTGGTGCCCGGGGCCGAGGCCTGCGCCTGTGCCGGCGCGCTGCTGCGCGGGCACGGCCTGGCGGACCGCGGCTTCATTCAGATTCATCCGGCCTCGCGCTGGATGTTCAAGACCTGGCCGGCGCAGAACACCGCGCAGCTGATCGACAAGCTGGCGCAGGACGGCCATCGCATTGTCATGACCGCCGGCCCGGCACCGGCCGAACTGGCGCTGGTGGCGGCCATCAAGGCGCATGCCGCAACGCCGATCATCGACCTGGCAGGACGCCTGACGCTCAAGGAACTGGCGGCGCTGACCGCGCGCGCACGTGCCTTCATCGGCGTCGACTCGGCGCCCATGCACATCGCCAGCGCCATGGGTACGCCGGCGCTGGCCCTGTTCGGCCCCTCCGGCGAGATCGAGTGGGGGCCATGGCGCAACGCGCACCGCATTGTCACCTCCGCCCGTCATCCCTGCCGCCCCTGCGGCAACGACGGCTGCGGCGGCAGCAAGGTCAGCGAATGCCTGACCACCCTGCCGGTGGCGCGCGTGCTCGATGAAGTGCGTTCACTGCTCAACGAAGCGGCGTGAAGCTCGCCATCATCCGGCAGAAATACAACCCCCATGGGGGCGCCGAGCAATTCATCGAACGTGCGCTCGATGCGCTCACCGCCACCCGCTCGGTGGAACTGACCGTGATCGCGCGCCAGTGGCAGGCGCGGCCCGGCGTGCACTTCATCGACTGCAATCCCGCCTACCGCACCTCGCTTGGCCGTGACAAGTCTTTCGCCGCCGGCGTCACCGCATACCTGGCCGGCAGCGGCCGACATTTCGACATCGTCCAGAGCCACGAACGGATCCCCGGCATCATGCTGTACCGCGCGGGTGACGGCGTGCATGCCGCGTGGCTCCAGCAACGCGCGCGCGCGCTGCCGGCCTTCCGGCGCTTCGCCATCGCCGCCAATCCCTATCATCGTTATGTGCTGGCCACCGAGCGCGCAATGTTCGCGCACCCCGCATTGCGAGCGGTGATCTGCAATTCGGCAATGGTGCGGGACGACATCGCGCAACGCTTCGGACTCGACGCGACCAGACTCAAGCTCATCTACAACGGCGTCGAACTCGAACGCTTTCACCCGCGCAATCGTGGCCTTCGCGCCGCCACCCGCGCCCAACTGGGGCTGCCGCCGGAGGCGCCGGTGTTCCTCTACGCCGGCTCCGGCTTCGAGCGCAAGGGCGTGGCGCGCCTGCTGCAGGCATTGGCCGAAGCCGGCACCACCGCCCATGCGCTGATCGCCGGCACCGACAAGCATCACGGCCGTTACCGCACCCTGGCCCTGCGCCTGGGCATCGCCGGTCGCACGCATTTCCTGGGTTCGCGCGACGACCTGCCGCTGCTGTACGGCGCCGCCGACGCCTTCGTGCTGCCCGCGCTGTATGACCCGATGCCCAACGCCGCGCTCGAAGCACTGGCCAGCGGACTACCAGTGGTGACCACCTTGCAGTGCGGTGCGCAGGAACTCATCAACACCGGCGAGAACGGCTTCGTGGTCGACGCGCTCGATGCCGACGGCCTGGCAGCGGCACTGGCCCGCCTGGCGCAACCCGGCTGTGCCGCCGCGATGGCCACCGCAGCGCGCGCCAGCGTGGCGCACCTGTCACACGACGCGATGGCCGCGCAGCTGCTCGACTTGTACGGAACGCTTAGCTCCGCCGGGTAAAATCGCGCTCTTGGCGTAGAGCCCCCATCGAACCCCGTCCCGCCCCAGGCGGAACGGGGCGTCAGACATCTTCCATGACACAGCCGGACCCAGGCTCGGCCAGCACTCCCCCAACCAGCGCGCAACTGTATCGGCGCCTGCTTGGCTATGTGGCACCGTATCGCCTGGTGTTCGCCCTGGGCCTCCTGGGCATGGCGCTGGCGGCCCTGACGGAACCACTGTTCCCGGCGCTCATGAAGCCGATGCTCAATGACGGCTTCGGCGGCCGCGACCGCGCCAGCATGACCTGGATTCCGCTGGCCTTGATCGGCATTTTCCTGCTGCGCGGCATCATCACTTTCACGACCTCGTACACCCTGGCCTGGGTCTCGAATCGCATCCTGATGGACATGCGCGACGCCATGTTCGCGCGCATGATCCGCCTGCCCACCGCCTTCTACAACAACCAATCCTCGGGCACGCTGATCTCGCGCATCGCATTCGATGTCAACAATGTCACCAGCGCAGCCACCACCGTGCTCACCGTACTGGTGCGCGATTCGCTCACCGTGGTGGCCCTGTTCGCCTGGCTCTTGTATGAGAACTGGCGCCTGACCCTGGTGGCGCTGGCCATCATTCCGCTGTCCGCGTTGGTGATCCGCCTGTTTTCAAAACGCCTGCGCAACATGAGCCGCGGCGCCCAGCGCGCCATGGGCGACATCACCCATGTTCTGGGCGAATCCATCGATGCCCACAAGGTGGTCAAGGTGTACGGCGGCGAACAGTACGAGACCGCACGCTTCCACCAGGCCAATGCCGCGCTGCGCGGATTCAACATGCGCCAGACCATCGCCGCGGCCGCCAGCGTGCCCATCACCCAGTTGTTCGCGGCCATCGCGCTGGCCGTTGTGGTGGCGATCGCCCTCCTGCAATCGTCCAATGACCAGACTACCGTCGGCGGCTTCGTCTCCTTCATCACCGCCATGCTGATGCTGCTGGCGCCGCTGAAGCATCTGGCGGACGTGAATGCGCCGCTGCAGCGCGGGCTGGCCGCCGCCGAATCAGTGTTCAGCCTGCTGGACGAACACCAGGAAGACGATGGAGGCACCTGCGTGCTGGCGCGCGCGCGCGGCGCCCTATCGTTCAAGGATGTGGGGTTTACCTATCCGAATGCCGAACGCCCGGCCCTCTCGCATGTGACGCTAGACATCGCCGCGGGCGAGACGGTGGCACTGGTCGGCTCGTCAGGCGGCGGCAAGACCACGCTGGCCAACCTGATCCCGCGCTTTTTTCACCCGCAGTCCGGCAGCATCCTGCTGGACGATATCGATCTGGCGCACCTGACCCTGGCTTCGCTGCGTGAAAACCTGGCGCTGGTGTCACAGGATGTGGTGCTGTTCAACGACACGGTGGCCGCCAACATCGCCTATGGCAGCCGCCAAGACGCCAGCCGTGAAGACATCGTGGGCGCCGCCCGCGCCGCCCACGCGATGGCTTTCATCGAACAGATGCCGCAGGGACTGGACACGCTGATCGGCGAGAACGGCGTGCGCCTGTCGGGCGGGCAACGCCAGCGCCTGGCGATCGCGCGCGCGTTGCTCAAGAACGCGCCGGTACTCATACTGGACGAGGCCACCTCCGCGCTCGACTCCGAATCCGAGCGCGCGGTGCAGGCCGCGCTGGAGGTGCTGATGCAAAACCGCACCACCCTGGTGATCGCACACCGTCTCTCGACCATCGAAAACGCGCACCGCATCGTGGTGCTGGACCACGGCCGCGTGATGGAGACCGGCACCCATGCCGAACTGCTGGCCCGGGACGGCATTTACGCCAACCTCTACCGCATCCAGTATGCGACCGAACGCGCAAGCGCCTGAAAGCGGGCCACCTCGCGCGATGAGGATCCTGCATACCGAGAATTCGCTGGGCTGGGGCGGGCAGGAAATCCGTATCCTCGGCGAAATGGAGGGCATGCAGGGGCGCGGCCATGTCATGCACCTCTTGTGCCCGCGCGAGTCGCGCATCTTCGAAGAGGCCGGCCGCCGCGGCTTCGCGGTGACCGCATTGCCGATCGCGAAAAAGCGCTTTGCCGGCGTACGCGCGCTGCGCCGCTGGATCGCCCTGCATCCGGTCGATGTGATCAATACCCACAGCTCGACCGACAGCTGGCTCACCGCCCTGGCCTGCGCGACGCTGAAGCACCCGCCGCCGATCGTGCGCACCCGCCACATTTCGGCGCCGGTGCCCGACAACGCGCCCACGCGCTGGCTCTACACCCGCGCCACGCGCGGCATCGTCACCACCGGCGAGGCACTCAAGGCGCAACTGGTGCGCGACAACCGCTTTCCGGCCGAACGCATCGTCTCGGTTCCCACCGGCATCGACCTCGAGCACTTCCAGCCGCTGGCCTCGCCCGACGACAAGCGGGCGCTGCGCATGCGCCTGCAGCTGCCACCGGATGCGCATATCGTCGGCATCGTCGCAACCCTGCGCAGCTGGAAGGGGCACCGGTTCCTCATCGAGGCATTCGCGCAACTTGACCGCGCCGACGCGCACCTGCTGATTGTCGGCGACGGCCCGCAGCGCGCGGCATTGGAGGGTCTGGTGGCCGGGTTGCAACTGGGGGCACAGGTGACGTTGACCGGCAACCAGGCCGACGTGCTGCCATGGCTGCAGGCGATCGACGTGTTCGCCCTGCCCTCGTACGCCAACGAAGGTGTGCCGCAGGCGATCCTGCAGGCCTTCGCCTGCGCGCGGCCGGTGGTGACCACCAACGCCGGCGCCATCGGCGAGGTCGCTCGCGATGGCGAAACCGCGCTGGTGGTGCGCATGCAGGATGCGGCGGACCTGGCGCGCGCGCTCAAGCGCCTCGCAGCCGACCCGCAACTCGGGCAGGGGCTGGCTGCCCGCGCGCTCGAACTGGTGCGCCGCGAGCACGGCCGGGACACCATGCTCGATCGCATGGAAGCGGTGTTTCACGCGGCGCTGGGCGGCAATGCCGCGGCAGGGCGCGCATGAGCAGGCTCGCCAGCCGCCTGCATGTGCTGCCGCGCGCGCTCGCCGGCGGCCTCTTCAGGCGCCGCCAGCCAGAGCAGCCGCTGCGCATCCTGGTCGCACATCATCTGCTGCTGGGCGATACCCTGATGCTCACCGCGTTGCTGGCTCGGCTGCGATGCCGCCATCCGAAAGCCGCCATCGAGATGACGGTGGCGCCGGCCTGCCTGCCCCTGTACGCGACGCGCCCCTATGGCGTCGAGGCACTCGCCTACGATCCGCATCACCCCGGCCTCACACGCGCGATCACGCGACGCGGCCCCTACGACCTGAGCCTGGTGCCGGGCGACAACCGCTACGCGCTGCTGGCGCGCGCGGCCGGCGCGCGCTGGGTGGTGGCGTTCGAGCGCGATACGCCCGGCTGGAAGAACCGCGCAGCCGACCGACTGGTAGCCTGGCCGCAGAGCGCTACGAATCTGGCCGACATGTTCGCCAGCCTGGCCGGCGATGGCGACGAGGTCTTCGAGCGTGCCGCCTGGCCAGCCCCGCCATGCAAGGCCTTCGACCTGCCGCCGGCGCCCTATGCGGTGCTGCACGTGGGCGCCGGCTCGCCCTTGCGACATTGGCCTGCACCGCGCTGGCTGGCATTGGCCATCCATCTGCAGGCGCAAGGCCTGCGTCCGGTGTGGTCGGCCGGCCCCGCCGAGAGCGGGCTGCTTGCCGAAATCGACCCGACCGGGCGCTTCGCCTCGCTGGCGGGCCAACTCGACCTGGCGCAGATGTGGCATTTGCTGGCAGGCGCCGACCTGCTGGTGGCCACTGACAGCGGCATCAGCCATCTCGCCAAGCTGACCGGGACACCCACTGCCTGCCTGTTTGGCCCCGGCTCGGATGCGCTGTTCGGGGCTGGCCGTTTCTGGCGCGCACACCGGTTCGAAGCGGTGATCGAAGCCGATTTTCCCTGCCGCGACCAGACCACCGTGTTCAAGCGCACCCTGCCCTGGGTGCGTCGATGCCAGCGCGGCATCGATGCCTGTGCGGCAAATGCCTGCATGCAGGCGCTCGAGGTCGAACGCGTGGCTGCCGCGTGTGAACGCTTGCTGCGGTGCGCACGCTGAACAGCGCTGCCCTGAACCCATGCATTGCCATGTAGTCAATCTGCAGCCGCACCTTCTGGGCGCCGAGGTGTACACGATCTTTTTCGTGCGCGCGCTCACGGCCTGCGGCTGCACGGTCACGCTCTACGCCCACCCGCACGCACGTCACTGGGCAGGCCTTGAAGGTTCCGGCGTGCGCATCGTGCGCGTCGCTTCCGACGCACAAATAGCCGCGCAATTGACCACGCGTTCCTGGCTGGTCACACACGCGCCGGTGAGCGCCGAATTCATGGCGGCTACCCGCACCCGACATTTGCTGACCGGCTTTTGCCACATGCCGCTTAGCGGCCGCAGCGCCGGCCACCTTGAACAATATGCCCTGGTGTACGCGGTATCGCAACACGTGCTGTCAACCCTGCCGGCGGCCGGCATCAGTCATGCCTATGCGGAAGCGCTGTACGGCGTGGCCGAGTTCGACCGCTTCGCCGCCGGCAGCACCGACACCCAGCGTGCCGGCCTCAGCTACTCCTGGGACACGCGCAAGCTGCGCGATCGCGTGCTCTCCTGGTTTGAACCCTGGCACGCCGCGCTCAAGCCGGCCATGCCCTTCGCGCGCGCACCCGGACTGACACTGGGCATCGTGTCGGCGCTCGGACCGATCAAGCAATTCGATCTGCTGTTTCGCATCATCGCGCCACTGATTGCCGCGCGGCCGGCGGTCAACCTGGAAATCTTCGGCAGCGGCGGCTATCGCTCGGTCACCGACCTGCGGCAGGCCTTGAAGCCGCTCGGCAAACGGGCCCGCTTCTGGGGCCGGCAGCAGCACCCGGAGCTGATTTATCCCAAGCTCGACTACCTGATGTCGGGCCTGCCGGAAAAGGAAGCGCTGGGCCTCAACATCATCGAAGCCCAGGTGCTGGGCACGCCGGTGCTCGCGGTCAAGGCCGCGCCATTCACCGAAACCGTCGCCGACGGCAGCACCGGTTACCTCTATCGCGACCCGCGCGAGGATGGCGGCAGTGATTTCGCGCGGGTCCTGGATCGTGCGCTGACCGAGCCGCGCCTGCAGCCGCACACAGCTCCTGCGCATCTGGCCCGCTTCTCGCAGGCAAGCTTCAACGACCGTGTGGCGCGTCTGGTCGCCGACGCCGCCGCCCGCCTGTAAACTTGGGCCCCGTCACACGCACAGAGGCTTGCCCATGAGTCACCCTATCAGCCGTTACTCGATCCCGGAAATCAAGGATCTGCCCGAGGATATCCGCGCGCGCATTCTCGAAACCCAGGAAAAGGCCGGCTTCGTGCCCAACGTGTTCCTGGCACTGGCACGCCGCCCGGCCGAATGGCGGGCGTTTTTCGCCTATCACGACGCCGTGATGTTGAACCCCGATTCAGGTCTTTCCAAGGGCGAGCGCGAGATGATCGTGGTGGCCGTCTCCGGGCGCAACCAGTGCATTTACTGCGTGGTGGCGCATGGCGCGATCCTGCGCATCTACGAAAAGAAACCCCTCATCGCCGACCAGGTCGCGACCAATCACCTGAAAGCCGACATCAGCCCCAGGCAAAAGGCGATGTGCGACTTCGCGATTCGGATCACCGAGGCGTCGTACAGCATTGGGGATACGGATTTCGACGCCATGCGCGGGCACGGGTTTTCCGACGAGGACATCTGGGATATCGGCGCTATCGCCGCGTTTTTCGGTTTGTCGAACCGCATGGCGAACCTGACCGCGATGCGGCCCAATGACGAGTTTTACCTGATGGGCCGGGTACCGAAAGCCAGGTGAATCCGGCGACACACGCTCCGCGAAAGGCAGGCAATGCTCAAGACCCACGGCCGTTACGACTACTCCGCCATCACCGGGCGGCCCGACTACAGCTGGCCCGGCGGCAAGCGCCTGGCGGTGCACCTGAGTCTCAACGTTGAACACTTCGCGTTTGGCGAAGGTCTGGGCAACGATTACGCGGCGCCGCACCCGCAACCCAACCAGCGCGGCTTCGCCTGGCGCGACTACGGCAACCGCGTCGGTGCCTGGCGCCTGCTGGAACTGGCCGAAGCCTTCGACCTGCCCTATGCACTGCTGACCAATAGCGAGCTGTACGACTATTGCCCTGAAATGATCAAGGCCTTCAGCGACCGCGGCGACGAGATTGTCGGCCACGGCCGCACCAACAGTGAACGCCAGGTCGACATGAGCACCAACGAAGAGCGCGCCTGTATTTTCGAGGCGGCGGCCACGATCGAGAAACACGAAGGCGCGCGGCCGCGCGGCTGGCTGGCGCCCTACATCTCGCAATCGCACGACTCGCTGGACCTGCTCAAGGAGGCAGGCTTTGGCTACATGATGGACTGGGCACTCGACGATCAACCGGTGTGGTTCCGTACCAGGCACGGGCCGATCCTGTCAGTGCCTTATGCGCATGATCTGAACGACTCGCTCGAATGCGTGTCGCGCCGCACGCCGTCGCAGCTGTTCTGCGAGAACCTGATCGACCAGTTCGACGAGTTGCTGGAGGAATCGGTGCGCCGGCCACTGGTGATGCCGATCGTGCTGCACAGCTTCATTCTCGGCCAGCCCTATCGGCTGCGCCAGTTTCGCCGGGTGATCGAGCACATCATGCGCCATCGCGAGCGCATCTGGCTGACCCGGCCGGGCGCCATCTGCGACTACATCGAGAGCCTGCCTGCAGGCATCGTTCCGGGCAGCGTATAAGGTTCGCAGGATAGCCATTGCGCCAGCCGCGCGAATGCGCCGATGCCACCGCCCTTGCATTGAGATGCCGTCGATAGTGCGGCGGCCCTTGCATATCCGGACATCGTGATGATCAGGTGCGCCCGGCGCGCCACAACATGAGCATGGCCAGCAACACAAACAGCAAGGCCGGCGCCACCGCTGATGCGAACGGTGGCCAGGTGTTGATCGCCCCCAAGTGGGCGAACAGGCTGTTGAGCAGATGGAACACCAGGCCCAGCATGATGCCGGCAAAGATTTTCAGCGAGATGCCGCCGGAACGGGCATTCATGTAGGCGAAGGGCAGCGCCAGACCCATCATGACCAATACCGCCAGCGGGTACACCGCCTTTTTCCAAAGGGCGATTTCATAGCGCTCGGTCTTTTGACGATTGTCGGCCAGGTGGCGGGTGTAGCGATACAGGTTGGCGATCGACATCTTGTCGGGTTGCACCAGCAGCACACCCAGGATGTCCGGGTTGAGCTCCGAGGTCCAGACATACTCCGCGGCGCTTTCGATGCGGCTGGACTGCCCGCCCTGACCGAGTACCGTGCGCGTCACACCGGTCAGGCGCCAGCTGTTGGGCGGCAGGTATTCGCCCTGTTCCGCAAAGCTGATCGACTGCAGGCGGTAATCCCTGTCGAATTCATAGATCTTGACGCCAACCAGGCGCGAATCGGGCTTGACCGCGCGTACGTTGACAAATCGAAAATCATCCTTGACCCACAAACCCGAGCGAAATTCCTGGGCGATCACCGAAGTCAGCGCCTTCAGGCGCAGCGCCTGCGCGGCACGCTCGGCCTGCGGCGCGACCACCTCGCCAAACGCAAAGGTGATGAGGGCGAACATCAGGCCGATACGCAGCACCGTGGCCAGGGCGCGCCAGGTCGACAGGCCCGAGATGCGCATCACCGTCACCTCGGAATGCGCGGCCAACTGCGCCAGTGCGTACACCGCGCCGATCAGGGCTGCGATCGGCATCAGCTCGTAGACATGGCCGGGTACGGTCAGAAGCACGAACAGGGCCGCATGCTGCAGGCGGTAGTCGCCCTTGCCGATGTCGCCCAGTTCGTTGATGAGGTCGAAAAACGCGAACAGCCCGAGAAACGCCAGCAGCACCAGTAGGGTGGCTGAAATGATCTCGCCCGTGATGTAGCCGCGCAGAACCCTCATGGCCGGGCAAACGCACGGAACACCGAATTGACCGCGAGCCGGCGAAAGAATAAAACCAGCAGCAGCAGCACCATTGCCACGTGCACCAGCCACCAGGCTGAATGAAAACCGACCTTCCCCTGGGCCACCCAGGCCTGGGTAATGCTGATGCTGTTGCTGTAGACCAGGTAGATCAGGAACGCGAGCACCAGATTGACCGAGCGACCCACGCGCGGATTGACGAACGCCAGCGGAATGGCCAGGAGCGACAAGGTCAGCGCCGACAGGGGCAGGCCGATGCGCCACAGGAACTCGCCCTTGTTCGGATTGCTGCGTTCAGCCAGCAAATCCGCGGTGGTCAGCTGCTTGGGTGTGGTCTCGGGTTCCACCCGCTCGGCTTTCTGCTGCACGCGTACCGAGTAACGCTCGAAATCCATCAGCTTGTAGTCGAGGCGCCCGGGCTCGCCCTCGTAGCGGCGCCCGTTGACCATCACCAGGAACTTGTCGCCGTTGGGCGCGATTTCGGTGAAACCGCGGCGGCTCACCATCACGCCCAGCTTGCCCTGCTGCACCGAGCTTATGAATATGTTCTGCACATTGGCCGCATCGCCTTCGACAATCTCGACAAAGAACACCCGCTCGCCGCCGGCCGACTCCTTGAAGGCGCCCGGCGCGATGCGCGCCGCGTCATCGCGCGCCTCGACGCTTTCCTTGTAGCGTGCGGCCTGATTGCTGGCCCAGGGCGATACCCCGAGGCTCAAGGCCGCGATGATGAAGACAAACGGCGCGGCGAATCCGAGCACCGGGCGCACCCAGGCGATCAGCGATTGACCGCTGGCGAACCACACCACCATCTCGGAATCCTTGTACTGGCGCGACACCACCAGCATCACCGACATGAACACCGTCAGCGACAACAGCACCGGCAGATAATTGAGCGCCGAGAAACCGAGCAAGGCGATCACCGCTTCGGACGCCAGCCTGCCGCTGGCGGCATCCCCCAGGAGCCGGATCGACTGGGTGGTGGCCATCACGGTGAAAAGGGTGACGAAAACAGCCCCGGCTGCCTGTGTCAGTTCGCGCTGCAGGGCGCGGCGAAAAATCATTTCAGGGGTTCCCGGGCCTCTCTCTTGCCGTGCAGCACCGGTTCGGCGTGGGTCATTGAAACAGGCTGGCGGGCCGCATCCAGTGGCGTTGCGCGCGGCGTGCCAAGAAATCCGAAAATCGGGCTAAACAGGCAACATTTGGATTTTTCGCCGGAATCGCGTCATAATCCAAATTCATTGAACCGGTTTTCGGGCGAGGAAAGAAGATGGAATTTAGCATAAAGAGCGGCAGTCCCGAAAAGCAGCGCAGCGCCTGCATCGTAGTCGGCGTGTTCGAGCCGCGCAAGCTCACCGGCCCGGCCGAACTGATCGACACGGCCAGCAAGGGCTACCTGTCCGACATCGTGCGGCGCGGCGACATGGAAGGCAAGTCGGGGCGTACCTTGCTGTTGCACAATGTTCCCGGCCTCCTGGGCGACCGTGTCTTGCTGGTCGGATTGGGGCGGGAAAAAGACTTCCGCGAACGCGAGTACCGCGAAGCGATGCGCGCCGCGGTCAAGACCCTCGACGAAACCGGCGCCTTCGACGGCTCGATCTACCTGACCGAAGTGCCGGTGCGCAAACGCGATGTCGCCTGGCGCGTGCGGCAGGCG
>JBEIFV010000161.1:0-13541 GCA_040382235.1 Burkholderiales bacterium | reverse complement strand
TTGACCCAGGGTTTTCATTGAATTTTGACCCAGGTATTTGGTGCGCAGTATAGCTACGCGGCTGTGGATAAGTCCTTGGTTTTGGGTTGTGGTTTTTGCCTTTCTCCCTTGGGTTTTAGCGCAGCAGCAGCGTGAGCTGTTGCTGCGCTGTTTCTGAATCGCCAGGAATCGTTGCCGGTTTCAACGATGTGGCAATGATGGGTAAAGCGGTCCAGCAAGGCGGTCGTCATCTTCGGATCGCCGAACACCGAAGCCCATTCGCTGAACGACAGGTTCGTGGTCACCAGCACGCTGGTACGCTCGTAGAGCTTCGAGAGCAGGTGGAACAGCAACGCACCGCCGGTCTGGCTGAACGGCAGGTAACCCAGCTCTTCGAGGATGACCAGGTCCATGTACATCAGCCGGTGCGCCAGCATGCCGGCTTTGCCCTGTGTCTTCTCGGCCTCCAGCGCGTTGACGATCTCCACCGTCGAGAAGAAGCGCACCCGCTTGCCATGCCGCTGGATCGCCTCGATCCCGATGCTGGTGGCCAGATGCGTCTTGCCGGTGCCCGGTCCGCCGATGAACACCACGTTGTGCGCGGCGGTGAGGAAGGTGCCGGTATGCAGATCCCGCACCAGCGCCTCATCGACCTTGGCCTGGTCGAACGCGAATCCGGCCAGGTCGCGATGCGCCGGGAACCGCGCCGCCGTCATCTGGTACGCGATCGAGCGCACCTCGCGCTCGGCGGTTTCCGCCTTGAGCAACTGATGCAGGAAGGCCTCGGGCGTGAAGTCCGCATGCCGGGCGGTGGCCACCACCTCCGGGTAGTTCGATGCCATGCCGTGCAGTTTCAATTGCTTCAGTTGGCTCACGATGTCATTGGACATGCGACACCTCCGTCGAGGTCGCGGTGGTGCGCAACACGTCATAGCGCGCCACGTTCGCCTGCGGTTCCTCCTTGAGCCTCAGCGCGGTTTGCACCGCCGCGCCGGTGGTTCCCATGTTGCCCTCCGACTTCAGCCGCGCCAAGACGTTGAGCACATGCTCGGCGCTCGGCTTGCCGGCCTCCAGCGCCAGTTCGGTGGCCACCAGAACCGCTTCCAGGCCATGGATCGGCACCGCCGCGAGCACCTGCGCCATCACCCGGTCCCCGCCGGCGTGGCGCAGCAGGTGGCCTTGCAAGCGTTTGAGCGGCTCGGGCATGGTCTCGAACGGTGCGCCGTTGCGCAGCGCACCGGGCTTGCGTTCGATCAGCCCGATGTAGTGCTGCCAGTCGTAGAAGGTCTGCTCCCGTTCGAAGCTGCGTGCATGCCGGGCGATTCGCAGTCCGTCAGCCACGATGTCGATGACCTCCGGGTAGATCCGCACGCTGACCACCTGGTTGGCGTGCTCGGTCGGAACGCTGTAGCGGTTGCGTTGCAGGTGAATCAGGCTGGTCGAGGAGACCCGGGCCGGCAATTCGACGTAGCCGTCGAAGGGCTTCGGGTTGGGCATGAGCCGGGTTTGCTCGTCCTGCAGAACATCGGCGATGGTCAGTTCCGGCCATTCCGCGTGTTTGGCCTCCTGCCAGTGGGCAGCGCATTGTTCGGCCAGCCAGGTATTGAGGGTGGCGAGGTTGGGCCAGCGCTGGTCGGCCGCCCGGTGCCAGATCTGCCGGCGCCGGTCCTGGACGTTCTTCTCGACGATGCCTTTCTCCCAACCCGAGGCGACGTTGCAGAATTCCGGTTCGAACAGGTAGTGCCCGGTCATGGCCTCGAAGCGGGCGTTGATCACCCGGTCCTTGTCCCTGAGAACCTTGTCGACGGCGGTCTTCATGTTGTCGTAGATGCCGCGCCGTGGCCCACCGCCGAAGGCGGCAAACGCCCGCGCGTGGGCGTCGAACAGCATTTCATGGGCCTGGCTGAAGTAGGCGACCAGCCAGAAGGCGCGGCTGGCGCACAGCTTCACATGGGCGACTTCAAGCCGTTTGCGCAGCCCGCCGACGAAGGCGTACTCGGTGCTCCAGTCGAACTGGAACGCTTCGCCCATCTGGAATTTAAGCGGCACGAACGCGCCACCCTTGACGGCTTTGCCTTTCTCTTCCCGCCAGCACCGGGCATAGACCGCGACTCGGCCGTAGCCGCCGGTGTAGCCTTGCCTGCGCAGCTCTTCAAACATGGCCTTGGCGGTTCGCCGGTCGCGTTTGCCGCGATGCGCGTCGGCCTTGAGCCAGGCCGACAAGGTGTCCTTGAATCCGTCCAGCTTGGTCGGCCGAACTCGTTTCGGGTATTTCGGCTCCGTCATCGCCGGGCGCCGCAGCCAGTCCCGCACAGTGTTGCGGGCCAATCCCGTCGTTCTTGCTATCTCGTGTATCGACAGGCCGTCACGTACGTGCATTCGCCTGATCTTCGCCAGCATTCCCACTTGAATCACCCTTCATTCTCCCCGCCAAATTTCCAGGCAGGGTACGTGAATCAGGTGGGTCAAATTTCAACGACAACTACCCCCTCAGGTGGGTCAATTTTGCGCGGCAATCAACACCCATGTGCCCTACAAGGCCAGCCAGGAGGCGCTGCAGTCGGTGGTCGCCAACCAGACGCAGATGATGTTCGTCAACGTACAGGCCGCCGCGCCGCTGGTCAGGGCCGGCAAGTTGCGCACATTGGCCATCGTGCACCCCACCCGCTCGGCGCTATTCCCCAACCTGCCCACCATCGCCGAAGCCGGTATCCCCGGCTACCACTTCACCGCCTGGTTCGGCATCGTCGCCCCTTCGAGTGTGCCGAAGCCGATCATCGCCGCGCTCAATCAGGAGATCAACCGCATCATGGCGCTGCCGGAGGTGAGCGAAAGGCTGGCGAACATAGGCGGCGTGGAGGTTGTCACCGGCACACCGGAACGGTTTGCTTCGCTGATACAGGCGGAGACCGAGACTTGGGGGAAGCTGGTTCGGCAGACTGGGGCGAAGATTGATTGAAGTCGGCAAGTGCCCGTTATAGGCGGAGTCTCAGCGTTATGCGACACGAGATACGACCGCTCTTGACATACCATTTATCGTATATACATAATGAGGTATGTGGCAAATCGAAGAGCACCGCCGCGTCGATAAACAGCTTTCCGGCTCCATACCAATCGAGATATTGAAGCGTTACGAGAAATGGAAAGACATTGCCCGGCTTTCCGGACCACAAGGTCTGCGGGCGATCAAGGGTTTTCGCGACGAGGCCCTGTCTGGTGAATGGAAAAGCCATCGCTCCTCCAGACTCGGGCTTCAGTGGCGAGTGATTTACAGGGTTGTCGGCGAAGTTTTGCAGATTCAAGTTGTGCATGTCACGCCCCACGATTACAGGAGGCCATGAAGTGAAGGATTTTCGTCCTGCGAAAATGCGCGTCGAGGTCTCGGTGGGCGAGTCTGTCCGCATCCTGCGCGAACTTCAGGAACTGAGCCAAAGCCAACTGTCCGTACTCACCGGCATCCCGCAAGCCACCATCTCCGCCATCGAAAACGGTCGCGTGAAGTTGGGTGTCGAGCGCGCCAAGGTATTTGCCCGCGCCCTCAAGTGTCATCCCGCCGTACTCGTGTTTCCCGGTTGGGAAGTTCCGCTTGAGCGTGCCGCCTGACAACTACGCTTGATTCGGACGAGACCACGATCTGAATCGTTGGTGGAAAGAGTTCAGCGCTCGATCCAAAGGGACAGTCGAATTGATTTTCACCGTTGCAGATATAGATCCACCGCGCCCCCTTTTCCGCTCGCGCCCGACTGCCGCAGCCCGAGCAGTGCGACCACCGCGATAGCGGTCAGCGCCAGCTTCAGCCTGCACCGGATGCTTCGTGGGTAGGCTCGTTCGTCCATTGGCCGCGCAAGGTACCGTCCAATTGCTGGCAGGCGCGTGCGAACCCGTGTTCCATGAAGGTTCGTCAAACGTCGCCTGATTTGGCCGATCACTGTTGAAACCGCCGTGGCACAACGGTTTTCCGTTGTCTCACTATTTCAATCGCGGTTCTTCGAATGGATTCGAACCAAAGCCGATCTGCCGGCCATTCTTGCAAAAACGACCGCGTTGTCCCGGATGCCCGGGCGGCCTACCCGGCGGCCGGATCGCCAGCAATCTCGATGACCGCATCCACCGCAAACGCGCCCTGGCCTTGCGGCAACACGATCACCGGGTTGAGGTCGATGGCTTGCAGGCGCGGGCCTGCCGCGGCGGCAAAGGCGGAAAGCCGCGCCAGCATGGTGGCCAGCGCGGCTATGTCCGCCGGGGCACGTCCGCGTGCGCCGGTCAGGAGCGGCAGGCCGCGGATGGAGTGGATCATTTTCAGGGCCACGTCCTCACCGAAGGGACAGCGGTGGAACACCACGTCCTGCATGATCTCCACGAAGATGCCGCCGATGCCGAACATGGCCACCGGCCCGAACACCGGGTCGCGATGGATGCCTGCGATGCATTCGACCCCGCCGGAAAGTTGCCTGGCCACCAGCACGCCTTCGATGCGCGCGCCAGGTGCCGCCTGGGCGGCGCGTTGCATCAGCAGTGCGTAACCGGCACGCACGCCGGCTTCATCGCGCACATCGAGCAGCACGCCGCCGATTTCGGATTTATGCAGTATGTCCGGCGAAAGAATCTTGAGCACCACCGGAAAGCCGATGGCCGAAGCCGCGGCGACGGCGGCCTCGGCATCGCCGGCCACCGCTTCAGGGGCGCTCACGATGCCGGCCGCGCCGAGCAAGCGCTTGGCTTCGGCCTCGCCGGGCGTGGCTCGCGGCAGCGCAAAGGCCGGCAGCACCGGCGCGGGCAGGGCGGGTGGCGCGGCAAAGGCATCGCCAAAGCGGCCCATGGCGTCGATGGCGGCGACCGCGCGGGTCGGGTCCTCGAAGACGGCGAAACCATCCGCCTCGTAGCCGCGGATTTGATCCGGTGAGGCCAGCACCGACAGTACGAACAAGCGGTCCGGGTGACGGTCGCGCGCCATCTTCAACTGGTCGCGCAGCGGCGCCGCCACCGACCCGCCACCGGTGTAGGTGAAGAAGCCCAGCACCGAGCGATAGCCGCCCTCGCTGATCATTGCCTCGGTGAACTGCCCCACCAGCGAAATGTCGTTGATGGCCTGCGCGGTGACGTCCACCGGGTTGCGCGGCGCGGCGTAGGGCAGGATGGCGCGCAGCCGCGCCTGTACCTCGGCCGGCATTTCAGGCATCGGCAGGCCGCAGGCCTCGGCCGCGTCGGATGCGATGACCCCGGCGCCCCCCGATACGGTAACCACCCCCAGCGTGTTGTTGACTGGAAAGATGCGCCGCGTTGCCAGCCGCGCGATGTCGAGCATGTGCTCGGTGGAGCGGGCGCGGGCGACGCCGAATTCGGCCAGTACGGCCGTGGTGACGGCATCATCGCCGGCGATCGAGGCGGTGTGCGACTGTGCGGCGGCGCTGCCCACGTGGCTGGTGCCGACCTTCATCATCACCACCGGCTTCCTGGCACGGCGCGCGGCCTCGAGCGCGGCGACAAAGCGCGCGCCATCGCGAATGCCTTCCGAATACACCGCGATCACCTCGGTATGTTCGTCCTCGACCAGGACGCCGATCACCTCGCCCAAGGAAATGTCGGCCTCGTTGCCGGTCATCACGCAGGCGGCGATGCCGATGCCGTGGTCGCAGGCCAGCGCCAGGATGTGCCCGCCGTAAGCGCCGGACTGGCTGGCGATGGCCACCCCGCCCGGTGTCGGCGAGCGCGTGTCGACCACCGAGGTGAAGCTGCCGTAGAAGCCGTTGCGCGGGTTGAAAAGGCCCAGCGAATTGGGGCCCAAGATGCGCATGCCGTGCACGCGCGCGGCGGCCACCATGCGCGCTTCCAGCGCCGCGCCCGCGGGCCCGGTTTCGGCGTAGCCGGCGGAAAACACCAGCGCCGCGCCGGTGCCGCGTGCGGCGAGTTGTTCGATCACTTCGATGGTCATGCCGGCGGCGACGGCCACGATCGCAACATCCGGCGCTTCCGGGAGCGCCGCCACCGATGCGTAGGCCGCCAGGCCCTGCACTGTGGCGCGGCCCGGGTTGACCGGCAGGATGCGCCCGGCGAAACCATGGCGCAGCATCGAGGCGATCGGCCGCCCGCCGATGCGCAAGGGGTCGTCGGACGCACCGACGATGGCCACCGAACGGGGTGTGAGCAGGCGGGCGAGAGGATTGGCGGGTGCCGATGTCATGGTGTTCAAAGGGCGGGCGATCAGAAGCGCATTATCGGCGAGGTCGAGCCGGCAAATTCGCCGCGCACGCATTGCAAGCGGTGACTTCCCTTTCCGACCGCCTGCCCGGATTGCCGCAATACCTTTTCGCCCAGATCAGCCTTGGCGCGCGTGACCGGCTGGCCGGCCGGCTGCCGCGGTGACAGCCTTGTGCGGGCCACGATCGGCTGGTGTGCCGTGCGCTACGGTTTCCTCTATTGCTCACCACCCCACAGCCGGTTTGGGACGTCACAATTACACCTAAGAAAACGCTGAACAAGTCCCTGGAAAGCGGACAATCGATCGGAAGCTTGTTTCAATTCAACCGGTTGCAGAAGCTTCTTTCTCAACCTACGGACTTATTCAGTGTTTCCCTAAGTCCCGGGCGACAACCGTCGCCCTCCAGCCCGCGAGCAAAGCAAGTCAGCGCGGCGTTGAATTGGTCGGCAGCCTCGATATTGGGCAGATGCCCGGCGTCTTCGATCAGCCGGAATTCGACACTTGCATCGCGCGCAGCAGTGGCTGCAAACGCGGCGGCGACAGCTGCGTCGCCGCCGCCTGCCATGAGCAGCACCGGGGCTTGCGGCATGGTTGAGAAGTCGTAATCGCGCATGCCGCGCGCATAGGCGGCGAAGCTTTGCGCATCGGTCGCCCGGATCATCGCGGCGACACGTGAGCGCAGGGCTGGTGCCGGATTCGATGCCCCAAACCACTTGGCGAGCGTGGCATCCACCAGCGCTTCCATGCCTTGTGCCTGCGCCACCCCGGCCCGGCTTTCGAGATCGGCCGCGGCAACCGCGGACGAAGCCAGGCGTGCGCCGCACAGCACCAGCCGATCGAAGCGCTGCGGCATGCGCGCCGCCGCCGCCAACCCCGCCAGCGCGCCCATCGACGTGCCCACATGGCAGGCGCAATTCACGGCGGCGGCCTGCATCACCGCCAGAAGATCATCGGCCAGAACATCGGGGCCGAATTCGCCCGAGCCGGGATCGGAGCCGCCATGGCCGCGATAGTCGTAGCGCAGCATGCGATAACGCAGCGCAAACGCGGCGACCTGCGGGTCCCACAGCGCAAGGTCGGTTGCCAGCGAGTTGGAGAACACCAGCCACGGCGCGCCTGCCGGGCCATCGACACGCATGCGCAGGCGGCCGCCCGGCACCTGCACCCGGCTCTCGGCGCCGACGACCAATCAATCGGCCTTCACGCCGAGGGCAGGCAGGGTGCGCTGCCACATCGCCGCTTCGTCCGCCAACTGGCGCTGCATTTCGGCAGGCGCGTTGCACACCGGCACGTTGCCCATTTGCACCATCGCAGCGCGGGTTTGCGGCTCGGCCAACGTCTTGCACAGCGCTGCGTGCAAACGCTCGACCACAGCCTTCGGCGTGCCGGCAGGCACCGCCACGCCCCACCAGTTGGAGGCGTTGATGGCGCCCATGCCGGCTTCGACAATCGTCGGCACCTCCGGCAGCGCTTCCAGGCGCGACTTCGCGGCCACTGCCAGGGCGCGCAGCTTGCCCGCCTTGACGTGCGCCGCGCCGACACCTGCACCGGCCAGATAAAACTGCACCTCGCCCCCGAGCAGTGCGGTCACCACTTGCGATGCACCCTTGTAGGGCACATGGGTCATGCCCAGCGCATGCGCCTTGTTGATCGTCTCGGCCGAAAGGTGCGGCGTGGTGCCGCTGCCGGGCGAGCCATAGTTGACTTTGCCCGGATTGGTCTTGGCGAAGTTTGCGAACTCGCGAAAGTTCTGCGCCGGCACGGCGGCCGGCACAAACAGCACCGAGGGCACATCCACCAGCACGGTGACCGGGTCGAGCCGCTTCAAGGGGTCGAAGCCCAGATCCTTGTAAAGGAACTGGTTGATGGTGAAGTTGTTGGTGGCGGCCACCAGCACCGTGTAGCCATCCGCCGGCGCCTGTTCCACCGCGCGGGTCCCGATGTTGCCACCGGCTCCCGGGCGGTTGTCCACCACAATGCTCTGCCCCAGTTCCATACGCAGGCCGTCGGCGAGGCGGCGCGTCACCACATCACCCATGGCGCCGGCCAAATAGGGCACCACCACGCGCAAGGGTCGGGCAGGCCAGGGTTCACCGCTTTGCCCGAAGGCGCTGCCGCTTGCCGCGGCAAGCGCGAGCAGCAAGGCACGGAAAGGGATTTTGGGTATGTGCGATGTCATGTCAGCTCCGATCGGTCAAACATCCACCCGCAGCAGGTCGGCGGCCAGTTGCAGCGGGCCGCTGTAGTGCTTGCGGATGTCGCGCACCATCTCGTCCATCAGGTGCGGGCCCATTTGCTCGACCGGAAAATGGTGCGTGGCCACTTTCTTGATCAGCGCATGGGTGGAATCGAAATGGCCGAAGTGGGTGGGCAAGAGGCGCTTCACCCCTGCGCGCGCGGCCAGCCGGCCCAATTCGGTGGGGCTGGTATGGGCGAAGGTGCCTACGCCGGTCTTCTTGCGGTGCTCGATGAACGATTCCGGGAACGTGCATTCGTGGATCAGCAGATCGGCCCCGGCAGCCAGCCGCTCCATTGAGGCACATGGCGCGGTATCGCCCGAGAATGCCACCACCTTGCCTTCGGCCTCCAGGCGCACACCGAAGCACTCCGAGATCTCGCGCGGAATATGCTCGACCCAGTCGCACAGCATGCGCACATGTTCGTCTTCATACGCCACGCCGGGAGCGGCCTCGATCACCTTGGGCCGCACCGCCGCCAGATTTTTTTGCCGCCGCGGGTAGCTGCTGCGCGCCTCGAAATCGGCCTTGAAGGCGCCGCCCTCAAACAGGTTCTTGACGAAATGCCCGGTGCCCTTGGGCCCGATCACCACCGGCGAGTCCTCTCGATCCCACATCCACCCGGTGATCACGAACAGCGGAAAGTCGCAGATATGGTCGTGGTGCAGGTGCGTGAGGAATACCGCACTCACCTCGGCAGGGCTGACATTGGCACGCACCATGTTGCGCGTGATGCCGGCGCCGCAGTCGAACAGGTAATTGCGGCCATTGTCGAGTGTGACCAGGATGCCCGATTGGGCGCGGTCCGGATCGACAAACGCCGCGCCGGTGCCCAGCATGGTGATTTTCATGTTCTTTCTCCCTGCAAAAGTCGAGTATATGTCGCAAGGTAATAGCGGAATAATGAATAATCGGCATTATGTGATTACCGATGGATATCATGTGACCCCACCCACTGTCCGCACTCGCAAGTCCGCCTGGCCCGCCCGCACACGCTTGCGTGTGCGCCATCTCGAATTGCTGGTCGCCCTTGGCGCGCAAGCCAGCGTGCATGCGGCCAGTCGCTCCCTCAACATGACGCAACCGGCGGCGAGCAAGCTGCTCAAGGAGGCAGAAGAGGCATTCGGTGCGACGCTGTTCGAGCGCGCCCGCAGCGGCGTCACGCCGACCATCCAAGGCGCGCTCGCGGTCGAGCGCGCGCGCCTGATGCTCAACCTGCTGGAAGGTACGCATGACGCGCTTGCCGCCTTGGCGGAAGGGCACACCGGCATCGTCAACGTGGGCATCTATGCGGTCGCAGCGCCCGTGCTGCTACCGGCAATCATCGCCCTGCTGCGCAAGCGCGGGTCGCGCCTGCGCGTGCGCATCGAGGAAGCCGCGACCGGCGCCCTGCTGCTCGCCCTGCGCGAAGGGCGTCTGGATTGCGTGATCGGCCGCCTGCAGGAAGAAGCAGGCGACGACCTCTTGTACCAACCCCTGTATGAGGAGGACATCGTTCTGGTCGCTCGACCCGGACATCCGTTGGCCCGCAAGCGCCGCCTCGGTTGGCGGGAGGCGCTCGGCCAGGAATGGATCCTGCCGCCACCCGGTACGCCATTGCGCGCCATCCTGCGCACCCGCTTTGCCAATCTGGGTCTGGCGGAACCGGTCTGCACACTTGAATCCGTATCACTCCTGACCAATGTGTCGATCGTCAGCCAGAGCGATACGGTGGTGATGCTGCCGGCCGGTGTCGCGCTGCATTACGAGCGTCTGGGTCTGGTGCAACGCCTGGCCCTGCAGCTGCCATCGGCATTGCCGCCCGTCGGCGTTATCCTGCGCAGGGCTGAAGACCGCAGCGCAGCCCTGGCGGCATTCCTGGCGGTTCTGGCCGACGCCAGCGGCAAGAGCCGGCCCGGTTCCCACGGCACCACTCGCGTTGCACTTGCTTGATGCCTGCGCCGGTGCGGGATCCACCCGGGTGCCGATCACCGGCGTGCAGATGTTCGCGCCGCACGTCAGGCTGTCACCTGCGGCGATTGGAACTGTTTTGGGGAGACGGCATCGCAGCACAGCGACATCGGCGAGCAATCATTGCAAGGGGTGCGGCGCGACGCGCTCCAGCCCCGCCACCTGCAACCCGCCCTTGATCACCGCCAGCTTCGGCGCCTGCAGCAGGATCGCCTCGGGCACCGAGCGCGCATCGAACAGCACCATATCGGCATGGCAACCGGCGGCCAGACCATGGTCGGTCAGGCGCAGCATGCGCGCCGCATTGCCGGTCATGGTTTGCCACAGCCGTTCCAGGCCGGCGTTGTGCAACTGGTTGGTGATCTGCGCGAGCAGCAACAGCGCCTTCAACGGATCGGCATCGCCGAAGCGCACGAACGGGTCACGCATGTTGTCGGTGCCGCAGGCGACGTTCACCCCGGCCTCCATCAGTTCAAGCACGCGGGTGAGGCGAATGCGGGTCGGCAGCACGCACACGCTGATGTCGGCGCGGCGCACCAGGTCGATGGTGTCGGCCGCCATCGCGTCCGAAACACAGGCCAGTGATGGAATGTGCGATACCGCTACGCGGCCCTGCCTGCCTTGCGCGATGGTCTTCCGCGCAACATAGGGCAGGGTGAAAACGTCGGCACTGTCCCAGTTGTCGAGGTGGTAGTCGATGTCGCAGCCGTAGCGTGCGGCCAGCGCGAAGCTGGCATCGACCTGACGCTCCGGGTCGGACGGCCAGACCCGCCTATTGACGTTGCCGCCGACGATGCGCACACCGGCGGCGAGCGCCTCTTCGATGAAGGGCGCGGCGCCGCCTTCGATGCTGTCGGGGGTGGCGAACCAGCCTTCCTGCGGGAAGGCGATGATCTGCAGGTCAACCCGTCCGGCCAGTTGCCGTGCCGCCGCCTGGACGCCATGCACCGCGTTCAGGCCGACGAAGGGATCGGCCTCGCAATGGGTGCGCGCCGTGGTAGTGCCGTGCGCGAGGCCCATTTCCAGTGCACGCCGGGCGCGTGCGGCCACATCCTCCGCGGTGAAGGCCGCCTTGAGCTGACGTACGGCGCGAATCGCCGCCGCCAGATCGACCGCCGCGACCGCATCGCTGACGCGATCGGCCGTGAGCGTCTTGTCGACATGCACATGCGGGTCGACAAAGCCTGGCGACAGCAGGCGACCGCCGGCGTCGTGCGCCGCCGCGGCGATGCCGCTGGCGCTGGAAGGTTCCTCACGCACTGCGGCGATGCGAACCCCTGCGATTTCGACGCGCCAGCGCCCTTCGCGCCCGGCCAGGGTGGCGTTGCCTATGCTCCATTCCATGCGTTTGCTCCTTTCCGGTGTCGCGCGCAGCGTGCGCAACACCGTATCCAATTCGATTCGTCGACAGCTTAGCGGCGTGCAAGCCTCATGCCCGCCACGCGATGGCGGCCTGGCACGCAAGCTGCAATGGTTTACCATCATCTGCAGCCTGTCAGGCTTGCCTGACAGGCTTATCCGCCGTGGATCCCAAGACCCTCCCCATGCCGCATTGACCGCTTCGACCCCGAACATGACGGACCACGCAATGCCGCACACCGACCTTCTGATCAACCGCGCCCGCTTGGCCGACGGTGCCACGGTCAACATCGCGGTCGCGGGCGGCAAGATCACCACGATCACGCCCGCAGGCAACGCGCCACCCCCCGCCAGCCAGGCGGCAGATTGTTTCGATGCCGGCGGCGATCTGCTGCTGCCGGGCTTCGTCGAAGGTCATTGCCATCTCGACAAGACATGGTTCGGCCTGCCGTGGATGGAAAACGAGACTGGCCTGGGCATCGCCGAACGCGCCGGCTATGAACGCGAGGTCGAGGCGCGCATCGCCTATCCCACTGCGCTGCGCGCCGGCCGCCTGATCGAGCAGATGGTGGCCTGCGGCAGCACGCGCATTCGCAGCCATGTCGATATCGCTCCGGCCGAGGGGCTCACCCGCCTTGAAGGTGTGCTGCAGGCGCGCGAAACCTATCTCGATGCCGCCGCCATCCAGATCGTGGCCTTCCCGCAGATGGGGGTGATGCGCCACCCGGGCATGATCGACCTGCTCGACGCGGCGCTGGCCGCGGGCGCCGATGTGCTGGGCGGCATCGACCCGGCCGGCATCGATGGCGACATCACCGGCCAGCTCGACGCGCTGTTCGCGCTGGCCGCCAAGCGCGGTGTTGGCCTCGACTTCCATCTGCATACCGCGGGCTCGCTGGGCATTCATGAACTTGAGCAAGTCGCACTGCGTACGATTACCCACGGCATGCAGGGCCGGGTGACGGCCAGCCACGCACACAGCCTGGGCAGCTCGCCGCGCGACGTGCAGCTGGCAATGGCCGACAAGCTGGCCGCGGCCGGCATCGCGGTGTGCACCTATGCGCCGGGCTGGGTCGAACCACCACCGCTGGCCTTGCTGCATGGCGCCGGCGTCACCGTATTCGCCGGCTCCGACAATGTGCGCGATGCCTGGCAGCCGTACGGCATCGGCGACATGCTGGAGCGCGCCTGGATCGTCGCCTATCGCAGCGCGTTTCGGCGCGACAGCGAATTCCGCTTCGCCCACCAGATGGTTTCAAGCTTGGGTGCCAAGGCCTGCGGTTTCAGCGGGCATGGCCTCGCGGTGGGTGACGATGCAGACTGCGTTGTGCTGGCGGCGGAAAACATCGCGGATGCGATCTGCCGGCGCCTGCCGCGCCGCTGCGTGATGCGCCGGGGGCGCATCGTTGCGCGCGACGGCCGCTATCTCGGTCCCACCCATTCCAAGGACGCAACATGAACCAGACCGCGGTGGATGCCGTGCTGCGCGGGCTCAAGCGGGCCGGCGTGACCGTGGCCTGCTATTTGCCCGATTCGCTGTTCAAGCCGCTCTATCCGGCGCTCGACGCCGACCCAGACATTCGCACCATCCGCGTCACCAATGAAGGCGAAGGTGCGGGGATTTGCGGTGGTGTGTTCCTGTCGGGCAAGCGTGCGGTGCTGGTGATGGAAAATTCCGGCCTGCGTGCCTCGATTGAACCGCTGGCGCGCATGGGCCTGGGCGCCGGCATCCCGGTGGTGATGCTGATGAGCTATCGCGGCGAGCTGGGCGAAAACAACTGGTGGGCGATTCCGCACGGGCAAACCATGGAGCCGCT
>JBEIFV010000160.1:0-13557 GCA_040382235.1 Burkholderiales bacterium | reverse complement strand
CGCTGCCGGCACAGCTCGCGCAAGTCTTGCCGTTCCGCGCACGCGCAGCGGTCTGACCGCGCGGCCCGCAACAGACAGCGCCTACGACCGGGCGCGCGGGCACCGAGTTGATCGCGCCAGCCGCGGCAGTCGCAGCGGCGCCATACCCATCGCCGCGCGGCATGGCCTCGATGGCAGCCACCGCCTCTGGCGCCGTTGACACCAGCACTGCCGGCGCGGCCTCAGCGCGTACCGTAGCCTTGAAACCCGACCCGCGCGCCTTGTCCGAGGAGTTCCAAGCCAAGCCCTTGGCCCACCTGTCACGCGCCAAGCGAGTCATGCGACGGCAGGCCGGTACAATCGGAGTTTCCTTGCGCCACGCAAACTGTCAAAAAGCATAAACCCATGGAACTGACCGGCACGCAAACCCTGCCTGTAACCCAGCAAATCGCCTGGGATGCACTGAACGACCCGGAGATCCTGAAAGCCTCGATCACCGGCTGCGAACAGCTCGACCGCATCAGCGACAATGAATTCAGCGCCGCGGTGACCGCGGCGATCGGTCCGGTGAAGGCGCGCTTCAAGGCCAAGCTCACCTTGTCGGACGTCGATGCGCCCAATTCCTACAAGATTCGCTTCGACGGCCAGGGCGGCGCCGCCGGCTTCGGCAAGGGCGAAGCCAAGGTCGCATTGACCGCTGAAGGCGCCGCAACGCGCCTGGACTACACCGCCCAGGCCAACGTCGGTGGCAAGCTGGCGCAGATCGGCTCGCGATTGGTCGACGCCGCCTCGAAGAAGCTGGCCGACGAGTTTTTCACCAAATTCAATGCGGAACTCAAGCGCCGCTATGCCCCGCCGGAGCTCGCTGCGGCAGCGCATTTGGACGCCGTGCCTGCCAGCGGCCCGCACCCGGGCGATTCCGGCACAGGCACCATCATCGCCGTCACGATCGCACTGCTGGCGGCCATTGCTGCGATCGCCATGTTCCTGGCCAAGGGTTGATCGCGCGCAGTTTTGCAGTCAGTGGAAACTGGCACGCTGCCCTCTGGTCGTAGCGGCCCTACTTGCCGCGCATCGTTGTAGGGAGCCAAAGCGCGATCTCCGGCCAGACCCAGAGCATCGCGATCACTCCCAGCATCAGGAACACATAGGGAAAAGAACCGGCCACAACCTCGGAGAACTTGTGCCCGCCGGAGATGCCGTGGATGGTGAACAGGTTCAGCCCCACCGGTGGCGTGATCTGGCCCAGTTCGATCAGGATGGTGATGATGATCCCCAGCCAGATCAGGTCGAAACCCACCACCTTGATGATCGGCAGCAGCACCGGCAGTGTCATGTAGATCATCGAGATGCCGTCCACGAAACAGCCGAGGATCACATAGAGCACCACCAGCATCAGGAAAAACTCGAACTTGCTCAAGCCCAGGGTCAATACCCACTCGCTCAACTCGCGGCTGACGCCGGAAAAAGTCAGCGCAGTGGAGAGAATCTGCGCGCCGATGATGATCATCGCCACCATGCAGGTGGTCTTGACCGTCGACATCACCGAATCCCTGAACACCCGCCAGGTCAGCGTGCGGTAGGCCGCGGCCAGAACCAGGGCGCCGGCGGCACCGACCGCCGATGCTTCCGTGGGCGTGGTGACGCCGGCGTAGATTCCGCCCAGCACACCTGCGAGCAGCGCGACGATCGGCAGCACGTCCAGCAGCGGGCGCTCCGAACGCACCCCGGCGGAGAGATCAAGCTTGTCGCGCGCGGGCGCGATGTGCGGCTTGCGGATCAGCAGGATCGCGATATAAAGCATGAACACCGCACTCATCAGGATGCCCGGCAGGATGCCGGCGATGAACAGGCGCCCGACCGATTCTTCCACCAGCGCCGCATACAGCACCATGACGATCGAGGGCGGAATCAGGATGCCGAGCGTGCCGCCCGCCGCCAGCGAGCCGAACACCGCGCGCGGCTGGTAGCCGGCGCGCAGCAGTTCGGGAATCGCCACCGTTCCCACACTGGCGGCGGTGGCCACACTCGACCCGCTGACCGCCGAGAAGATCGCGCAACTGACAATGTTGGCATGCAGGAGGCCGCCCGGCAGGCGGCGCAGCAATGTCGCCACGCCTGCGAAGAAAAACTTGCTGACCCCGCTGCGCAGGATCACCTCGCCCATCAGGAGGAACATCGGCACGGCGATCAGGATGTAGCTGTTGGCGTTGTTCCAGACCACCGAGCTCAAGCCCTGCAGGCCGATATAGCCCTTGCTGAGCACGATGATGAGAACCCCCACCATACCCAGCGCGAAGGCGGTCCACTGGCCGACCAGCAGAAAAATCGCCAGGGCGCCAAAGAGCACCGCCATCAGCACCTCTGAACTCATATCCGGCAACCCCTATGGAATCTTGCGCACGCGATCGAAGAGGAATGCCAGCAGCTGCAGCACCAGCAACACGCAGCCGATCACCATGATGGTCATGGGAATGTATTCGGGCGTATTGAGCACCGAGATCGCCCGCGTGTCGCGCACGTACGCATACTGCACGTGCAGGGCGATGAAGAACGTCAGGGTCAGCGTGAAAACAAGGCTGGTGGCGACGATGAACCAGCGTGCCAATGCCAGCCAGGCGCCGCGCAGGCGGTCATACAAAAGCTCGATGCGGATGAAGCCACCCTCGCGCACGGTATAGGCCAGCCCGAAGAAAATGATGCCCACATTCAGATAGCCCGCCAACTCATCGGCGACCATGGTGGAGCGGTTGAACATGCGTGCCACCACTTCCACGCATACCAACAGCAGGATCAGGACGGTCGACAGGCCGGCGAGATAGCCGCCGGCCTGCACCAGGCGATCCACCATGCGCCTGATCATGTCGCCCGCCCGCAACCGTCGAGAGGTTCGGGAGCCGCTACGGCTCGCATGAGAAGACTAGCGCCCCAGCGCCGCGCGGATTTCCTTGACCGCGGCCACACCATTGGCCCCGTGCTCCTCCGCCCAACTGGTCCAGTAGGGGCGCATGCGGTCAGTAAGCTTGTCCACTTCATCCTTGGGCGGGATGAACAGGTCCACCGCGTGCTTGGTGCGCAGGGTCTCCAGGTCGCGCACCTCGTCGGCCGCGTTTTGCTTGGTCATGCGCGGCCCCCATTCGACGGCCACCGCATCCAGTGCCGTGCGCAGCGCAGGCGCCAGCTTGTTGTAGGCGGCCAGGTTGACCAGCACGTAGTCAGGTCCGCCGACATGAATGTTCGGCATGTAGCCCCATTTCACGAACTCGTGCCACTTCGCGCCCATCACGTTGAAACCGGCGGTCACGAAGCCGTCGACCACGCCGCGCTCCACCGCCACCGGCACTTCGGCCAGGGTCAGCGAAACCGCCGCCGCGCCCAGGCGCTTGAGCATTTCGTTCTGTTTGCCGTCGGTGGTGCGAAACTTGCGGCCGGCGAAATCCTCGAGCTTCTTCACCTGCGCGCCGCGCCCGTACAGGTTTTGCTGCGGCCATTCGAAGTAGAACAGGGTCTTGACACCGGCCTTCTCGAACTCCGGTTCGGCATACTTGCGGATGATCGGCCGCACCTTGTTGAGTTCGTCGGAGGTGCGCACCAGGAACGGCAGGTTGGCCACCGAGGCCAGCGGCACGGCACCGGAAATGAAGCCGGAATACGCCTCGCCCAGTTGCACCTGGCCCAGACCGGTGGCACGCACGACCTCGTTGGCCTTGAAAGGAAACTCGCCGGCCGGGCGGACCGTGATCACCAGTTGTCCATTGGTACGCTTCTTGACCTCGTCGGAAAATTCCTTGAGTCTGAGGGTGATCGGATGGGTCGCACCTGGAAAGGCGAACATGTCCCACTGCTGCACCTGCGCCTGCACCGCCCCGGCAAACGGCAGGGCCGACAGCCAGGCCACGGCGCACGCCGTGCGTTTGATCAGATTCATTGTCTCTCTCCCTGCATGTGGTTGGTGGAGCTTGCATCAAGGCCATTCACCGCCGCGATCACCCGGGTACGCCTTCTGCGGGCGCCTCGATCGGGCCTTGGCATCGACCGCTTGATCGATGCTGCGATCAAACTCTTGCTGCGGATTGAACCTACGACCCGAGCTAAGTTATCATGATTCGCAGATTGTCGCATGTTCGATCCATCGAATAGCCGATGCACCAAACGAATTCCACCAAAAGGGAGAGCACCATGTCCTCGAATACCTACCGCGTAGTGTGGCCGCGCAGCGCCAGAACAGTTGAGGCAAAGCCGCTGGCGCCGCGCCTGACATCACTCGAAGGCAAGACCGTCGGCTTTGTCTGGGATTTCCTGTTTCGCGGTGACGAGATCTGGCCGCTGATCAAGGAGGAATTGTCGGCGCGCTACAAGGGCCTGCGCTTTGTCGATCACGACACCTTCGGCTCGACCCACGGCGAGGACGAGCACCAGGTGCTGAGCTCGATGCCGGCCACGATCGCGCAGTTGAAAGTCGATGCCATCGTCTCCGGGATGGGTTGCTGAGGGAGTTGCACGCCCGCCGTGTTGCGGGCCAGCGCAGTCGCCGAGCAAGCCGGTGTTCCGACCGCCTCCTTGTGCTGCGAAGGATTCGTGGGCCAGGCCAAATCGACTTCCGAAGGTCTCGGCTACCCCAACCTGCAAGTCGCCCGCGTCCCGGGCCACGTTGATGTGCAATCGGTAGACGAGTTGCGCAAGAACGTCCTGGCCGTCACCGTCGATGATGTCGTACGCTGCCTGACCGAAGCGGTCGAGGCGGTCGCCCCGAGCCACGACCCGGGCCCGCGCGAGATCGTGTTCGAAGGCAGCTTCGAGGAGGTCAATCGCCTGTTCCTCGAGAATCGCTGGAGCGACGGCCTGCCGATCATTCCGCCGACGCCGGAAAAGATCGCGGAGTTCCTGGCCTTCACCGAGCGCGGCGCCGACGAGGTTCTGGGAAAACTGTTGCCGGACAATCGTGAAGCGTCCATCTGGAACATCGCGGTCAACGGCGTGATGGCCGGCTGTCGCCCCGAATACATGCCGGTCCTCGTCGCCGCGGTGGAAGCGATGGTCGATCCGGTCTATGGCGTCGAGCACAGCGGCAACACGCCGGGCTCGGAGACCCAGATCGTGGTCAACGGGCCGATCGCCCGCGACCTGGGCTTCAACTGCGAGCAAGGGGCATTGCGCGACGGCTTTCAGGCCAACACCGCGATCGGCCGCTTCTGGCGCCTCTACCTGCGCAACGTCGCCGGCTTCCTGCCGCACCACAACGACAAGGGCACCTTCGGCGGCACCTGGCGCGTGGTGCTGGCCGAGAACGAAGCGGTCTTGAAGCGCATTGGCTGGAACAACGTGGCCGCCGACATGGGTGCCCCGGCGGGTTCGAACGCAGTCACGATTTCGCGTTTCACCGGTGCCAATGTGGTGGCCTCGGTATTCGGCGACACCCCGGAGAAATGCCTGCCCTATCTGGCCGATGCGTTGGTCACGCACACCACTTGGGAGGTGATTTTCACCGTCGGCATGTCCACCGGCATGTACCGGCCGATGCTGATTCTGAGCCCGGTGATCGCCGAGACGATCGCCCGTGCCGGCTGGTCCAAGGCCGATGTGCAACGCTGGCTGTTCGACCATGCGCGCATGCCGGCACGCCGCTTCGAACAGTACATGTCCGGCTGGACCAACCTGGTACCGGGTCGGCGCTCGCTGCTCGAGATGTCGCGCCTGGGCCGGGCGCCGCGCGCGTTCGGTGCCTCGGCGGACCCGGAACGTCTGGTGCCGATCGTGGGCAAGGCGGAGGATTTCATGATCGCTGTCAGCGGTGACGCCCTGCGCTCGAACTGCTACGTGCTGGTGCACAACGGCATTCTGGGTTTCCCGGTGACCAAGGCGATTGCCCTGCCGAAAGACTGGCAGGACAAGTTGGCGCAGGCGGCCTGAAGCAAGCGGAAGCGCATCCATGGCAGATGCATCCGAACGCGCGTGGGTCCTGATTCCGGCGGGCCAGCGCGCCGGCGGCGAGTGGATCGACGACACGCTCGCGGCGCGAACGCGCGAAGCCGGCATGCAGGAACGGGCGCAGTTGGCCGGGCATTTCCCGCGCATGCGCGTCGAGGCCGTACCTGCCAAGGATACCGATGCCTGCGTCGATGCCCTTTTCTGTGCGCGCGGCTGGACCGACGGTCTGCCGGTGGTCGCACCGACGCTTGCGCGGGTGCGCAGCATGCTGCGTTTTTCAACCTTTGACGCCGACCACGCATTAGGCGAAGTCGATCCCTTGAAGGGTGTGGCGAGCATCGAAAAGATCGCGGCCAACGCGGTGATGGCCGGCTGCCTGCCGCAATATTTTCCGCTCGTGGTGGCTGCGGTCGAGGCGATCCTCGATGCGGATTTCAACCTGCGCGGCGTGCAGACGACCGACGAAAACGTGGCGCCGCTGGTGGTGATCAGCGGGCCGGTGGCGCGCGCGCTGTCGGTGAACGCTGGATTCGGCGCACTCGGCCCGGGTTGGCGTTCCAATGCCACCATCGGCCGCGCCTTGCGCATGGTGATGAACAACATCGGTGGCGGATGGCCCGGCACCGTGTCCTTCGCCGGACTGGGACAGCCGGGCCGTTACACCCTGTGTCTGGCGGAGAACGAGGCCGAAACCCCGTGGCAGCCGCTGCATGTGGAGGCCGGTTTCGCGCCCAATGACAGCGTGGTCACCCTGATGCGCGCCGAAAGCGTCATCAACGTCACCGGTGGCCTGGCCGAGATCGCCAGCGTGATGGGCACGGCGGCGTCCGCCTTCTCGACCCTGTGGAGCGGGCGTTCCACGGTGATCCTTTCTCCTGCGCTCGCCAACTCGCTGGCAGCCAAAGGCATGAGCAAGCAGGCGGTGCGGGAGTGGCTTTTCGAGCATGGCCGCCGACCCGCCGATGAGTGGCGCAGTTCCTGGCTGTTTCAAACTGTCGGCGACATCGAACGCTGGCCACAAGCGGTGCGTGACGCCGCAGCACAGGGCGCCGTGCCGGCCGTCGCGCGCGCGCAAGACCTCGTGCTGGTGGTCGCGGGCGGCAATGTCCCCATCGCGCAGCATGCCTATTGCCCTTCGTGGGGGTTTCCGCCGGCGCGCATCAGCCGTAAGGTGCGCTTGCCCGACCTGTGGCAGGACCTGCTCGCCGCGAGGCGTGTTGCCGAACAAACGCGACTGGGGATCGCATGAATCCGGCCGATTTCGAACTGGCGGTGGCAGGCGGTGGCATCGCTGCGCTTAGCGCGGCCTGGCACGCGGCCCAGAATGGCGTGCGCGTGATCGTTTTCGCAGGCACCGACCTGCCGGGCGGCCTGGTGGCCAACATCGGTGTGCTTGAGGGCTATCCGGCGACAACCCCGACCTCGGGACTCGCCCTGGCCGAACACCTGCAGGCCGAAGCAAAGGCGTTGGGCGCCTGCTTTGAATTCCATGCAGTGGAACGTGTATCGATCAGCGGCACGGGTTTCGCGCTGCATGCAGCGGCGCGCGAATGGCGTGCGGCCAGGGTCATCGCCGCCACCGGCGCACGCCTGAAACACCTGGAAGTCCCCGGCGCGGAGCGCTTTCGCGAGCGCGGCGTTCTGCAGTGCGCGTGGTGCAACGCCGGCCTTTTTCGCGGCCGTGATGTGGCCGTGGTGGGCAGTGGTGATGCCGCGTTTCAGGAAGCCATCCACCTTGCACGCTCGGGCGCGCGCGTCACCATCATCATCCGCGGCGAACAGGTACGCGCGCGCCGCGTTCTGATGGAACGTGTAGCCAGTGACGAAACGGTGCAGCTGCGCTGGTCAAGCGAGGTGACGGCAATCAAGGGCAGCGAGCATCTCAGCGGCATCGAACTGCGCGATCTCGCCAGCGGTGCTACCGACACCCTCGCCTGCGACGCGGTTTTTCCGTACATCGGCCTTGCACCCGAAAGCGCATGGCTGGGTGACCTGGTCCTGCGCAGTCCCGCCGGCGCGGTGCTGACCGACGCGAATATGCGCACCAGGACACCGGGCCTTTATGCCATCGGCGCACTGCGCGATGCCTACCGCGGGCGCCTGACCGACGCACTGGGCGAAGCCGGCACGGCCGCAGCGGCCGCCTGCGCCGAACTCGAAGCTTTGCGCTGAAAGCCGACTTGAACCACAACCCGCGGGAGAAAACAAAATGCGCGACTACCTAGCCTGGCGCCTGGCATTCGGCGTGACCACGCCTTCGACCAATACCGTGGTGCAACCCGAATATGACGACATGCGACCACCGGGTGTGACCAATCACCTGGGGCGCATGGTCATTCCGGATATGCCGATCGCCAACAACGACGATTTCGACCGCTCCATCGAACTGATCGATGCCGCACTGGAAGGCGCGGTCGAACGCGTGATGGATGCCAAGCCGAATGCCTTCATCCTGGGCATCTCCGCATTGTCGGTTTGGGGCGGCACACCGGCCTGGGGCGAGGAACTCAAGGCCAGGATCCGCCGCGTTGCCGGCTGGGACATTCCGGTCGCCATCGCCACCGATGCGGTGGTGGCCGCCCTGCGCGCCCATGGCGTCAAGCGCAGGATCGCGGTGATGGAGCCCTACTACCCTTCAATCGAATCGCGAATGCAGGGCGTGTTCGCGCCGTCCGGCTACGAAATCGTGCGCTACAACCACATGCGCGGCAAGAGCCCCGCCTCGTATTCGATCCTCACGGCCCAGGACATGATCCAGGGCATGCGCGCCATTGACGGCCCGGATATCGAGGCAATAGTCCAATTCGGCGCCAACCTGCCGATGGCGCGGCTCGCCGACGAGGCCGAGCGCTGGCTCAACAAGCCGGTCATCAGCATCAACGTGGCCACCTACTGGCATGCATTGCGCATGAACGGCATTACCGACAAGCTCTACGGCTTCACGCAGTTGATGTCCAGATTCTGAGAACGCAGAGCGCGCCCAACCGCGGGCAGCTCACCAGTTTGCCAGCTGCCGACTGCCCGCTCTTGCGTGCCACAGGAAACCACGCAATGCACCGGCCGCCTAGCGCGGCCGCTCCGGCATCAGGCCTTCATCAACTCCGCGGCGCGCTTGACCGACTTGACGATGTTGACGTAGCCGGTGCAGCGGCACAGGTTGCCCTCGAGACCCTTGACGATGTCGTCGTCGCTCGGGTTCGGGTTGTCCTTGAGAATACCGACCGCGGCCATGATCATGCCGGGCGTACAAAACCCGCACTGCAGGCCATGGCATTCGGTGAACGCCTGCTGCACCGGGTGCAGTACATCGCCCTTGGCCAGGCCCTCTATGGTGGTGATGTTGGCGCCATCGGCCTGCGCCGCCAGGATGGCGCATGACTTGACCATGCTGCCGTCAAGCTCGATGGTGCAGCAGCCGCATTGACTGGTGTCGCAGCCGACATGGGTGCCGGTGAGTTTGAGCTCATCGCGAATCAGGTCGACCAACAGGGTGCGGCCCTCGGCCTGGGTGGAAACCTGCTTGCCGTTGATGGTGAAATTGATCTTGTTCATGGCGGGACTCGAATCCTAGGGTTTCAGCCGGTAATTTTCAGTACGGCGCGCTTGGTCATCACGGCCGCAAGATGGGCGCGGTAGTCGGCGCCGGCATGCAGGTCGGCGATGCAGCGGCCATCGTCAACTTTCAAGCCTTCGATTGCGGCAGCGGTGAAGCTTTTCGCAAGCGCCGCTTCAGCTTCGCTCCAGCGAAACACGCCGGAGGCGCCGGCGCCGGTAATCGCCACCCGCACCCCGAGTGCGGTATCGGCCACGAAGGACGCCGCCATCGCATACCCGGAGGCGGGATGATGAAACTTGGAATAGGCCGCACGCTTCGGGATCGGGAAGCGGATCGCCTTGATGATCTCGCCCTCTTCCAGCACTGTTGCGAACATTCCCTGGAAAAAATCGTCGGCGGCGATTTCGCGCTTGGTCGTGACAATGGTGGCTCCCAGGGCCAGCACCGCCGCCGGGTAATCCGCAGCCGGATCGTTGTTGGCCACCGAGCCGCCAAGGGTGCCGCGATTGCGCACCTGCTGGTCGCCGATTTCCAGCGCCAGTGCGGCCAGCGCCGGGATCGCTTTTTTCACCGCGGCCGAGTTCGCCACTTCGACATGGCGCGTCAAGGCGCCAATGGTGAGCGAGTCGGCTGCCACACTGATGCCGGACAACTCCTTGATACCGCCCAGATCGATCAAGTGGGAAGGCTGCGCCAGGCGAGCCTTGAGGGTGGGAATGAAAGTTTGTCCACCGGCCAAAAGTTTGGCCTCAGGGTTTTTCGCCAGCATCGCGCCGGCTTCCGCCAGCGTGCCCGCGCGCAGATATTCGAATGCGTACATCGTCTCTCCTTGAAAGAAAATTCGGTCAGGCCGCCTTGCGCGCGGCGTCTTTCAGCAAACGCCACAACGTAACCGGCGTCACCGGCATCTGCAGATCGGCCACACCGGCCGGGCGCACCGCGTTCATCAATGCATTCATCAACGCCGGCAGGGAACCGGAACAGCCCGACTCGCCCACACCCTTGGCGCCCATCAGGTTGGTCGCCGTCGGTACCGGGTGCGACTCGCGCGTGAATGTGCCCTTGAGCCAATCGGCACGCGGCATCGCGTAATCCATGAAACTGGCGGTCAGGAACTGGCCCGACTCGCGATCGTAGACCGCATGCTCGCCGAACACCTGGCCCCAGCCCTGCACCACGCCGCCGTGCACCTGGCCTTCGACCAGCATCGGCTGCAACACAGTGCCCAGATCGTCGACCGCGGTATAACGCAACACGTCGGTGACACCGGTTTCCGGATCGATTTCGATTTCCGCCACATGGCAACCGTTGGGAAACGTCACGCCCGACGAGCCTTCGGCCTCGCAATCCAGCGGATGAATGCCGTCGGTGCCGGGAGCCAGCTTGCGCGCCAGGTCGGCCAGGCCAATCGATTTGCCGCCACCGCTGAACACGCCAGCCGCATACGCCACTTCGGCCACGCCTAAAGCGCCGGCCGCATGCGGCGTGGCCTTGGCGATCAGGGCTTGCGCCAGCAGCTTGAATGCACTGCCCTGGCCTGCGGCAGTACGCGAACCGCCGGTGCCATTGCCCACCAGGCGATCGTATTTGGGGTCGCTGGCACGATAGTGGACCGCGTCCGGGGCGATCCCCAACTCACCGGCAAACACTGTCACAAAAGTGGTCTCGTGACCCTGGCCGGAACCACCGGCCATGCAATGGATGGTGATGCTGCCATCGCTGCCGATGCGGGCCAGCGTCTGGTCCTTGTTGAATACGCCGGCGGCAGCCGCTTCAAGATAGGAGGCGAAGCCGATGCCGCGCAGTTTGCCGCGCGCCGCACTCTGCGCCCGGCGCGCGGCAAAACCGGCCCAGTCGGCCGATCTGAGTGCGTGCGCCATCACCGCCGGAAAGTCACCGCTGTCGTAGATCGGGCCGGTCGATGTCTTGTAGGGCATCTGTGTTGGCAAAATGAAATTGCGCTGGCGCAATTCGACCGGATCGAAGCCGTGCTCGGCCGCCGCCTGATCGACCAGGCGTTCGATCGCGTAAGCGATATCCGGCCGGCCGGCGCCGCGATAGGCGGAAATCGGGGTGGTGTTGGTGTATGCCAGTTGGGAGCGCACGAATACCGCCGGCACCCGATACACGCCGTGCGAGGTGATCGACACATTCTGGGTGCCGATGAACGCACCGAACGGGCCGGCATAGGCGCCCAGGTCAATCGTGTCGGTCCAACGGAAGGCAAGAAAGTTGCCGGCTGCGTCCAGCGCCACTTCGCCGGTCAAGGTAAGCGCACGGCCGTGATAGTCGGACAGGAAAGTATCGCTGCGTGAGCCGCTCCATTTGACCGGCCGGCCCAGCATCTTGGCTGCCAGCATCGACATGAAATATTCCGGATACGGCGTGCCGCGAATGCCGAAACTGCCGCCCACGTCCTCGACGATCAGGTCGACACTTTTGGCCGGCAGGCCGGTGATCTGTTCGATATGGCTGCGCGCACCGATCAGGCCTTGCGAGGGCGCGTGCAGGGTGTAGCGGTCGGCAGCAGCGTCATAGGCAGCAAGGCAGGCGCGCGGCTCCATCGGGTTGCACACCAGGCGCTGGCTGTCGACCATCAGTTTGGTCACATGGCGCGCGCTCGCGAACGCGGCAGCGGTTGCCGCTTCGTCGCCGTGCTCGTGCACGTAGGCCAGATTGCCTTCGATATCGTCGTGCACCCGCGGCGCGCCAGGCGCCACCGCATCGGCAAAGGTCACTACCGCCGGCAATTCCTCGTATTCGACTTCGATCAACTCGGTGGCATCCTGCGCCTGTACCGCGGTTTCGGCCACAACGAAGGCAATGGCCTGGCCGACATACGCCACACGGTCTTGGGCCAGCACCGGGTAAAACGGCTTTTTCATCGGCTGGCCGTGCTTGTCTTTCGAGGCCACCCCGCCGACGATCGACTTGAAGCCGGCGCGTTCGGCATCGGCGTAGGTCAAGACAGCCTTGACGCCGGGCGCGGCCAGCGCCGCGGCAGTATCGATCTGCACAATGCGCGCAGCGGCCTGCGGCGAGCGCAAGACGGCGGCATGCAACTGCTGCGGCAGATTCCAATCGGTGGCGTAGCGTCCCTGACCGGTGATCAGGCGCAGGTCTTCCCGGCGCGAAGCTTGCATAGGTGAATAAGGCTTGTCAGCGAGTTGTTGAGATCAGCACGAGTTTACTTCAATTGGTGTTATCCCTGCTCAAAAACACATTCCGGGCCGGCCCAAAATCGTGCAGAATCCGCCACGACGCGGTTTTCCACCCGCGTAATCAAGCCAGCACGCGGTCCGCAACAGCCAATGGCGGTTCGACTGCCCACGTAAGAGATCCATGCAACTACTCGTGTTTTTTGCCGGCCTCGCGGCCTTGGTCGCAGGTGCCGAACTGCTGGTGCGTGGCGCCTCGCGCCTGGCGCTTTCGTTCGGCATTTCCCCCTTGGTAGTCGGCCTGACCGTGGTCGCCTTCGGTACCAGCGCGCCCGAGGTGGCCGTTTCCATCGGCGCGGCGCTGGATGGGCGCACCGATATCGCCGTCGGCAATGTGGTGGGCAGCAACATCTTCAACGTCCTGTTCATCCTCGGGCTGTCGGCCCTGATCACGCCCCTGGTAGTCGATACGCAGATCATTCGCCAGGAGATCCCCATCATGATCGGCGTGTCTCTTCTGCTGGCGGCCCTGGGGCTCGATGGCGGCCTTGGCCCATACGATTGCGCTTTACTGCTGGCCCTGCTTGCCGCCTACACTGCATTCCTGGTGTGGCAGTCCAGGCGCAGCACCTCATCGGCGGCCCAAGATACAGCCGCTTCGGCGCCGCAGACCTCCCACTGGCTGATGCAAGTGCTCCTGATCTGCGTCGGTCTGTTGCTTCTGGTAGCGGGTTCACATTGGCTGGTCGGAGCCGCGGTTGCATTCGCCAAGACGATGGGCGTCTCCGACCTGGTGATCGGACTGACCATCGTCGCCGCCGGCACTTCGATGCCGGAAGTCGCCACCTCGATCACGGCCGCATTGCGCGGTCAGCGTGACATCGCCGTGGGCAACGTCATCGGCAGCAACACCTTCAACATACTCGGATGCCTGGG
>JBEIFV010000159.1:0-13726 GCA_040382235.1 Burkholderiales bacterium | reverse complement strand
CCGGCGGCGGCATCGAGGTGAGCCTGGCGCGGCAGGCCGACGGCTCCGCCTGCTTTTGTGTCACCGACAACGGCCCCGGCATCGCGCCCGAGCACCTGCCGCGCATCACCGAGCGTTTCTATCGCATCGACAAATCGCGTTCGCGCGAGACCGGCGGTACCGGCCTTGGCCTCGCGATCGTCAAGCACGCGCTGGCGCGTCACGGCGGGCGCCTCGAGATCGAAAGTGATCTCGGCCATGGCAGCAGCTTTCGCGCCATCCTGCCGGCGTCTCGCGTGCGCGCCGATCAGGTCACGGAAAGCGCTCAACCCGCCTGACACCCACCTCAGTCAGGTACAGCACCAGCGAGTAGTGTTCGGCGTAGCGCGCCATCACCCGATCGGCGATACGGCCGGCCAGGGCCTCGTCGCAGATCACGCGAAACTCGATCGAGCGATCACCTTCCCAGTCGCCGGCGCGTTCGCCGCCGCCGCCGCCGCCACGCACCTCCGAGATCGTGTAGCCGCCGCCGCCGGCCTCGCGTACCTCGGCGATCAGCGCGCGCTCCAATGCCGCCTCGGCGATGATGGTCAGGAGTTTGCGCGCATGCCAGGATTGCTCCATGCTTCACCTCGCCAGAAAAACTGCATAGGCGTGATACACGCCAAGACCCACGAACACGTTGAACGGAAAGGTCACCCCCAGCACCACCGGCAGCGACAGTCCGGGACTGGCCTCCGGCACCGCCACCCGCATGGCGGCCGGCGCGGCGATGTATGAAGCGCTGGCGGCCAAGGTGCCCAGCAAGGCGGCACCGCCGACCGACAGGCCGATCAGGCCGCCCAGGGCGGCGCCGGTGAAGCCGAACAACAGCGGGGTGATGAGCGCAAACAGCACCAGACGCACGCCGCTCTTCTTCAATTGCGCGAACTGGCGACCGGTGACCAGGCCCAGTTCCAGCATGAAAAGGCACAGTGCGCCCTTGAACAAATCGACAAACAGGGGGGCGGTCGGTTTGAGTCCTGCAGGCCCCAGCAGCGCACCGATCGCAAGGCCACCGAGCAGCAGCAGAACGCTCTTGCCGGTCAGCACCTCCTTCAACATCGGCGTGAGCGCAGCACCGGCACCAGCGCCGCGCGCCAGCAGCACACCGACCACGATGCCGGGCACCTCGAGCACCGCGAGAAAAAGCGCGAGATGGGGCTCGAACGGAATCGCACGCGCTTCCAGCCAGGCCACGCCGGCGGCAAAGGTCACCACGCTGACCGAGCCGTAGTGCGCGGCGATCGCCGCGGCGTTGACGCGGTCGAGCCGCACCAGCCGCTTGAGCGCGACATAGGCCAGTAACGGCAACACGCAGCCCAGGGCGATCACCGCCAGGGTTTGCGGCACCAGGGTGCCCAGTGGATGGCGCGCCAGCTCGACCCCGCCCTTCAGGCCCAGCGCCAGCAGCAGGTAGACCGACAAGGCCTCGTAAATCGGCTCGGGCAGGCGCAGGTCGGACTTGACCAGGCGCGCGATGATGCCCAGCAGGAAAAACAGGATGACCGGATCGATACTCAAGCGCCGTGTTCCGCACGCATGCCGTCCGGGCCGATACGCCACGTTTCCTCGACCGGCACCACCCACACCAGGCCATCGCCCACCTGGCCGGTGGCGGCACAGGCACGGATGGTCTCGATGATCAGCCGGGTCTGCACGTCGTCCGCCACGATCTCCAGCCGCACCTTGTTGGAAAAATCGGCAAGCGGGTCGCGCTGTTCGCCCAGCCGGTCCGGCGCTGTCATGCCGCCGCAATCGCTGACGGTCATGCCTGGAAAGCCCGGCAGACGCCTGAGCGCGCTGCGCAATGCCTCCAATCGCACCGGCCGCACAATCGCGGTGATTTTTTTCATCTTCACGCCTCTTTCGTCTGCTTTTCCTCGAACCACCGATACAGCACCGGCACCACCAGCAGTGTCAGCGCGGTACAGGAGAAAAGCCCGCCGATCACCACCACCGCCAGCGGCCGCGTGACTTCCGATCCGGGGCCGGTGGAAAAGAGCATCGGTATCAGGGCCAGCATGGCCACCGAGGCGGTCATCATCACCGGCCTGAACCGGTGGGTACAGCCCTCGATGACGGCATGCAACTGGTCGATGCCCTGTTCGCGCAACTGCCGGATGAAACTCACCAGCACCACGCCGTTCAACACCGCGATGCCCCACAGGTTGATGAAGCCGACCGCCGCCGGCACACTCAGGTACTCGCCGCTGACAAACAGCCCGACCAAGCCGCCAATGGACGCCAGCGGCAGCACCGTGATCACAAGCGTCGCGTAGCGCACCGAATCGAACAACATGAACAAGAGGAAGAAAATGGCCCCAATGGTGATCGGAATGATCACCGTCAGACGACTCATGGCGCGCTCCATGTTTTCGAACTGGCCGCCCCAGGCCAGGTAATAGCCCTCGGGCAACTTGACTTCGGCGGCGATGCGCGCCTGCGCCTCGGCCACGAAGCCGCCCAGATCGCGCCCCTGCACATTGGCACCGATCACCAGGCGTCGCTTGGCCGACTCGCGCGACACCTGGGCCGGCCCGTCGGCAAGCGTCATCGAAGCCAGGTCCTTGAGCGGCACCACCGCGCCGGAAGGTGATGTCAGGAGAATATTGGAGATTGCCTCGATGTTGTTGCGATAGGCCTCCGGGAAGCGCACCACCGCCACATAGCGGCGCTCGCCTTCGTAGACCAGCGTGGCATCGCGCCCCTTGACGGCGATTTCGATGACGTCGTTGACATCCTCGACATTGATGCCGACGCGCGCGATCGCCGCACGATCGATCTTGACGGTGAGGTATTCCTGGCCCGACACCCGCTCCACCCGCAAATCGGTGGATCCGCGAATCGATGTCAGTACCCGCGCGATGGCGTCGCCCGTGTCCTTCAACTTGTCGAGATCGTCACCGAACAACTTGATCGCCACCTGCGAGCGCACGCCCGACACCATCTCATCGACGCGCGCGGCGATCGGCTGGCTGATCGCCAACTCGACCCCGGGCAGGTTCTTGAGCTTTTCGCGAATCTCGTTGGCGATGTCATCCTGCACCAAACCCGGACGCCACTCTTTCTTGGGCTTCAGGGTGACGATCGGATCGGATTCATGCGGCTGCCCGGGATCGGCCGCGGACTCGCCGCGCCCCAGGCGCGAGACCACGAACTTGACCTCCGGCACCTGCATGATGGCCTTCATGGCCGCGGTTTCCATCTTGATCGATTCATCCAGCGATATCTTGGGCACGCGCACGATCACCGGCGTGACCGAGCCTTCCTGCATGGTCGGGATGAACGCGGTACCCAGGAAGGGCACCAACGCAAGGCTCGCAAACAGCGCGCCCACCGCTGCGATCACCACTTTCTTCGGATTGCCGACGCAAAAATCGAGCATCTTCAAGTACGGTCGCTTGAGCTTGCGCAACAGCCAGGTATCGTGCTCCGCTCCGCCCTTGAGCAGGGAGGAACACAGCATCGGCGGGAGAGTGAAGGACAGCAGCAGCGAGACCGCGAGTGCGATGGCGATGGTCAGCGCCAGCGGGCCGAACATCTTGCCTTCCATGCCTTCGAGCGACAACAGCGGCAAGAACACCAGGATGATGATGCCGATGCCATAGAGCACCGGCTTGCCCACTTCGGCGGCTGCCTTGAGGATCACGCGCACCTTGGGCTCGCCGGCATTGGCCGGGTCGCCCAGACGGGCGAACGCGTTCTCCACCACCACCACAGAACCATCGACCATCAGGCCGATGGCGATCGCCAGACCGCCCAGCGACATCAGGTTGGCCGACAGCCCAATGCGGTTCATCACCATGAAGGTGATCAGCGGCGTGAGCACCAAAGTGGCCACCACGATGATCGAGGAACGCAAGTCGCCCAGAAAGATGACCAGGATGACGACCACCAGGATCACGCCCTCGGCCAACACCTTGGCTACCGTCGCCATGGCGGCGTTGACCAGATCGGTGCGATCGTAGAACGGCACGATCTGCAGGCCGTCCGGCAGCATCTGCTTGCCGTTGATCTCATCCACCTTGGACTTGATGCGCGTCACTACCTCGCGCGCGTTGCCGCCACGGATCATCTGCATGATGCCGCCTGCGGCTTCGGTTTCACCGTTCTTGATCAGCGTGCCCTGCCTTACCTCGGTGCCGAAAGCGACCTCGGCCACATCCTTCACATAGACCGGTGTACCGCGCACTTCCTTCAACATGATGTTGCGGATGTCGTCGAGCGAGGCGATCAGGCCGGTGCCGCGGATCAGGTACTGCTCGGCATGCGAGGGCAAGACGCCGCCGGAACTGTTGGCATTGTTGCGCGCCACCGCGCCATACACGTCCTTGACGGTGAGACCGAAATAGCGCATGCGGTCGGGATTGACCAGCACCTGGTACTGCTTGCTGTAGCCGCCCTGCGAATTGATCTCGGCCACGCCGGCGACACTGCGCAACAGCGGCCGCGCCACCCAGTCCTGCACGGTGCGACGCTCGGTCAGCTCGGCCACCGAAAGGTTCTTCAACTTGCCGTCCGGCCCGCGATCGTTCGGATGTTCGATGGTGTATTGGTACACCTCGCCGAGCCCGGTGGATACCGGCCCCAGTACCGGCGTCACGTCCGGCGGCAGGCTGCCGCGCACTTCGATGAGGCGCTCCAGCACCAGATTGCGGGCGAAATACACATCGGTCTTGTCGGTGAAGACCAGGGTGACGATCGAAATACCGTTGCGATTGAGCGAGCGCATCTCGGTCAATCCCGGCAGGCCGGTCATGGCGATCTCGATGGGCACGGTGACAAAGCGCTCGACCTCGGTGGGCGGACGCCCGGGCGCCTCGGTGGCCACTTGCACCTGGATGTTGGTGACATCGGGAAAAGCATCCACCGATAGTCGCTGGGTCGCAATGCCGCCCGCCACCAGCAAGGCTACTGCGAGCACCGCCACCAGAATGCGCTGTTTCAGGGACCAGCGAATCAGGCCTTCGATCATGATGCGGCGGCCTGACTCGGCAACAGCGACGAGGTCTTTTCAAGCGCGCGCTTCAGCCGCTCGTTGTTGAGATGAAACGCTCCATCGAGCACGATCGCCTGATTTGGCGGCAGGGGCTCCAGCAATGCGCGCACGCCATTCTTTTCCGCCCCGAGCTTGACGCGCGTGAGCCTGACCGTCCCCGCGGCGCTCTGCACAAAGATATAGTCCGCATCGTTCTCGCGCACCACGGCTGCGGCGGGCACCGCCGGCCGATTGGCGCTGCGTCGTTCGATCAGCATGGTCATCAGCATGGCGGGCTTGAGCAACCTGCCGGTGTTGTCCAGGTCGACACCGACGCGCACCGTGCGCGTTTCCGGGTTGACCACGTCGGCCACGTAGACGATCTTGCCGCTGCGCTTCTCGTTGCCCAGTGCGGGCACCTCGATCTCGACGCGCTGGCCGCGCACCACCAGATCGGATTCCTGCTCGGGCACCTCGGCGATCGCCCACACCGAGCGCAGGTCCGACACCACGAACAGCGAATCGGAGGGCTGCACTACCTGGCCCACCGTGATCTTGCGCTCGATCACGGTGCCGGCCTGGCTGGCGGTGATCGGCGCGGTGGTGCTCAACTTGCCGGTGGCTTCGAGCTGATCGATCGCCTTCGAGACGATGCCCAGCACCCGCAGCTGGTCGGCGGCGGCACGTTTCTCGGCGCGCGCCACCACCAGCTCGTTCTGGCGGCGCTGCAGTTCGGCCGAACCGATCACGTCAGCGGCGAGCAGCAACTGCGCGCGCTCCACGGCGCGCGCATTGAGCTGCTCGGCCGAGTGTGCCTTGAGGAATGCCAGTTGCGCAGCCGTGATCTCCTGGCTTGCCAAATCGGCCAGGGTCTCGCCCAGGCGAACGTCCTGCCCGTGCACGGCACGAATGTCGCTGACGCGCCCGGTCACCGGTGCGCCGATGCGCGCGGTTTTATAGGCATTGACCTCCAGGCGGCCGGCGATGCGCAGGGTCTCGGCGATTTCAGTGCTGGGCAGCGGCCCCAACTTGACCAGGGCGGCCAGATCGGGCGCCAACGCCACGCTCAGCGGGTCGCTCGCCGCGCCGGATTGCCCCTTGCCCGCACTCTTGCCGCCGGAGGCGCCGGCCGCCGGCTTGTCCGCGACGGGCACCGGTTTGTCGCCGCATGCCGCCAGCAACAGCACCAGCGCTGCGGCTTTCAACCCGGAGGGAATCATGTGATGTTTCATGGTCTATTCGCCCTTGATGTCGCTTGCCGCCAGGCGTTCGAGTTCCGCCTTGGCCGCGTGCAGTTCAAATCGTGTGTTGATGAGATCGCCGCGCACGGCGCGCAACTGGCGGCGGGCATCCAGGTATTCGAGAATGCCGCGCTCGCCGAAGCGATAGGCGGCTTCGGCGATATCGACCACAGTGCGCGCCTGCTGCAGGATGCCGCCTTCCAGCGCCTGCACCGACTTCAATGCCGCCTGGTACTGCTGCCAGCCCGCCTCGAAACTCTGGCCCAGGGAAAAGCGGCGCAAGTCGGACTCGCTGCGGCTTCTGATCGCCTGCGCACGTGCCTCGTCGATCGGCCCGCGGCGGCGATCCCACAAGGGTACGCTCAAGGCCACCCCGCCGCGCACGCTGCGAATCTCCGGTTCGTTCTCCGACAGGATGCGCAACTGCACCGACGGCAATACCAGTTGCCGCTCGACCTCGACCTGTTTTTCGGAGCGCGCGAGTTCCGCCAGGGCGCGCTTGAGTTCGGGGTTGGCCGCCAGAACAGCATCGCGCAGGCTGGCGTAATCGGCACGCGGCGTCTGGCGATAAAAATCACCTGCGATGGCAAACTCCGCCGGCAACATCGGGCTTACCGCCTGCTTCAGGAATGCCTTGGCCTCGGCCACGCGCGCCACGCTGCGTTCCAGCAGGCGCTGTGCCAGCGCGACCTCATTGTCGGCACGAATCAGGTCGAAGCGGGGTGCCTCGCCGGTGCGTGTGCGCACGCGGATGCGGTCACGAATCTGCTCGGTGAGCGTCAAGTCTTCACGCGCGGCGTCCAGTTCTTCCTGGCGCCGCAAGGTCTCGAAAAAGCGCGTCTTGATCTCCGCCACCAGATTGTTTTCAACCACCCATACGTTGATTTCACCAGCCTGCGCCCCGGCGGTGGCGGACTCGATACGTGCGGTGCGCAAGCCGGGGCTCTCGATGCGTTGCGAAATGCCCAAGGTCGAACCACTGCCGCCCAGAGTGCCCGGCGACCGCGCGCGAAACGAAGCCCCCATCACTTCAAGCTCAGGATTCGGATAGGCGCGCGCGGTGGTCACGCCGGCACGCCCGGCAAGTGCCTGCGCGCGCGCCGACTGCAGCGCGAAGTTGTCACGCCGTGCCAGCGCCAGCAAATCGTCAAGCGCATAGGCGCCCGCGGGCGGGAGTGAGGGCGCGGCGGGAGCCGACGTTGGCTGTGGTTCGGCACCCGCTGTCGGCCGCTCCTGCGCGCCAATCGCGCCGGCGCAAATCAGGGTCACGGCGGCGAGCAGGCGCCGCGTCATCAACGCATGACTTGAACGAAAAGGATGATCGATGAATTTAGTCATGACCCTATGTTCTGGTTACTTCCCATTGATGTTTACACACATATAGATGTTGCGACACAACATTGGTTCCTGCCGCAAGCATGGGGGGAAACCATTGCATGCGAGGCTTGGATTGGCGCCCGCAAGTAGCGCATGCGGATGCCTCGGACGAAAGCTTCCCTGCGCTCCCGGCATTGCCGGGAGCGTCGTCGGAACGACTGGGAAGGGAACTACGAGGATGAAGCCGGGATGGCGCTGCTACCGCTACTGCATGGACACAACAAACCTCAGTCCAGTTCGATCAACAGCGCGGCCATCGCCAGACCGATACCGGCCGGAATGCCGATGCGCTGCCACAGGGGTGCGTCCCGTCCGGCGATGACCTCAACCGGGATGGTCGCCCCTGCCAGCACACGCCCGGTCACCGAATTGGTCGCAATGCGCAACAGCGGGCTTTTGCGGGTGGCGCCCATAACAATGCGCGCACATTGCTCGCGTTCGGCGACTGCCAGCACTTCGCCCGCGATATCCTGACTGCTGGAAACATGCACCGTGGTTTTGACGCCGGCCAGTTCAAGCAGGCGCCGCACCGGTTCCACCGAACTGGCCGCGCGCTCGGCAATGAACCCTTCTTTGGCCTTCTTCGGGAGATAGCGCCCAATGTGTTTGTGAATGAACGGCGTGACGTGCAACAGATGGACATGCGCCGCACTGTTGCCCGAAACGGTGCGCGCCAGATGCTCGGCCGCGACCTGCGTCTCGGATCCGCCGTCAACCGGTAGCAAGATGGAGCCGGCGATAGCCAGATTCTCTGAGTTTGCGATCACCGGTAGCGACGGTGTGACGCAAGTGCCCGATTCGATTGCGATTGTGCTCATGGCGTTGCCCCAGTCGATTTTCTGTTGAAGGAATAACCAATTGCAAGGACTGCGCCGACGATCGCGGCATAGTAGAACCACGCGAAGCCCATGTAGGGTTCAACATAGGGTTTGACCAGCGGTTCGCTGAACATCATCTTGGCCGCCGTCAGCGCCAGCACCGCGGCACCGATGTACATGATGGCCGGATACTTCTCGACCCACTTGAGAATCAGCGTACTGCCCCACACTACGATCGGGATGCTGATCAGAAGACCCAGCACGACCAGGAGGAAGCTGCCGTGCGCCGCACCTGCGACCGCCAGCACATTGTCCAGGCCCATAACGGCGTCGGCGATGACGATGGTCTTCATCGCGCCCCAGAAGGTGTTGGAGCCGGTGTGCCCGCCTTCGTCACCATGATCCGCCGGTTTGAGCAACTTGACCGCGATCCACAGCAACAAGGCGCCGCCGACCAGAAGCAAGCCGGGAATCTTGAGCAGCCACACCACCACCACGGTCATGGCCGAGCGCACCACGATGGCACCCACGGTGCCCCACATGATGGCCTTTTTCTGCAAATGCTTGGGCAGGTTGCGCGCGGCCAGCGCAATGACGATGGCGTTGTCGCCGGCGAGAACCAGGTCGATCAGGATGATCGCGCCCAGCGCCCACAGAAACTGCATCGAAAAAATATCCACTTCCTAAATCCTCCGCGCCTGGCACGACCCCTGGGGAACCCGCGACACGAAAAGGATTACGGAAAAGGCGAGCGCATGAACCTTTGCCGACCAGTCGGTCGCCAAGGTCTCGCTCACAAGCACCGAAGTCGGTACCTGCCGGGCGATCCGGGAGGCCCCCTTGCAGGAAACTCCGTATTGACGAATCGGCCGCCGGTGGAAAAGCCCTACCGGAAAGCTACTCCCCTTGACACTTGGGTCCTTGACTCCGCTTTGCGGCTTCAAAAATCCAGGCGAGGACATTATGGATAGAGTCTATCAACATCTTTTTGTGATGTCAATAGCGTTTTCTCTATTCTTCTGGGGTCTACCCTAAGCGCGATCCGGCCACGCCGTTCATTGACAGGCCTGTTCACGCGGACTTGCGCGCTTTGGCTTCCGGCACCGGCGGCCTGGGCAGACCGGCCGGAAGCAGGCGTGCACGCCTGGATTCGGCGACCACCTGATCAAAAAACGCCCGTGCCACCACCGACAGCCGCTTGCCGCGCAGGGTTACAAAGTACCAGTCGTCATGCAGGGGAAACCCGGCCACATCGAGAATCGCCAAGCCGTCGTGTTCGGGTGCGACATCGAGCGCATGGCGCGACAGCACCGACACACCGAGACCGGCGGCGACAGAATGCTTGATCGCTTCGTTGCTGCCCAGTTCCATGCGCACATTGGGCACAAATCCGCTCTCGGCGAAAAACGCTTCGGTGCGAATGCGGGTACCCGAGCCGGCTTCACGCATGATGAAACGCTCGTCGCGCATGCGCCGCATGTCGATGCCGCTGCGCCCAACCAGCGGGTGGGCCGCCGAGGCCACCATCACCAGCGGGTTATCACGAAACGGGGTCTTCTCCACATCCAGATCCGCCGGCGGCAGCATCATGATGTAAAGATCGTCAAGGTTGGCGCGCAGGCGTTCAACCAGCTGCGCACGATTGGCGATTTCGAGCCGTACTTCAACCTCCGGATAGATTTCGCAAAATGGCCCGAGCAGTCCCGGCACGAAATACTTGGCCGTGGTCACGCAGGCCACCTTGAGCAAGCCCTGTTTAAGACCGCGCATGTCGGCCACCGTCATCTCGAAGCGCGACCAGGTATCGAAAACCCCGCGCGAAGCCGCCAGCAACTCGCGCCCGGCATCGGTCAGGTTGATGGCCTTGCCGATCTGTTCGAAAAGCGGCATGCCAACCGCCTCGGTGAGCTGGCGCATCTGCGCCGACACCGTCGGTTGGGATAGGGAAAGCTCTTCGGCAGCACGGGTGAACGAGAGGCGGCGCGCAACGCATTCGAAGACTTCGAGCTGGTGAAAGGTGACTTTCATCGGTTCAACCCCTTGGGCGCGACGCCTTGCATTTACTTTTCTCTATTTTACGCCCGCACAGGTTAATGTCGAATCGACTGAGGGCGTTTGCGACGCGGGGTTGTGGCCGCAACACCAATCTTCACCCGCGCCGAGCGGTAGCCGCTTTCATCATGTAAATGCTGCCGATGGTCGCAAGCCAAAGTGCGCCGACCGCATAGATCACGCCGCTGCCCTGCCCATGATCCAGTAACCAGCCAAACACCGACGGCGCCAGCGCGGAACCCACGTCCAGACCGGAATAGACAAAGCCGTAAACCTTCCCGGTGCTGCCTTTGGGCGCAGCCGCGCGCACCAGCAGATCGCGTGAAGGATTGGTCAGCCCCGAGAAAAACCCGGCAGCTGCGAGAAAGCCGGGAATCGCCCACAGCGGCGGGCCCACTGCGGCGATGCTTGCTGCGCACAAGGCAGCCAGCGCCATGCCGCCCGCCGCCACATGTTCGTGACGCGTGGTGCGGGTGGTCAAGGCGCCGCCGCACAAAACGCCCACGCCGCTGGCCAGGAGGAAAGCAGTCAGCGCTGCGGCCGCCGCTTGCGCCGACATGCCGTAGGTCTGACTCAAAATCGGGATTCCGAAGGTCTGCACACCGATCAGGCCGGCGGCCAGCAACAGGAAAAACAGGAAACACATCAGGATCGGCATGCTGAGCAGCACCGCCGCCCCGGCGGGCTGCGCGTGCCGCCCGGCCGCATCACCCGCGCTCTCCGGCAAGGGTTCGAACAGTTCGCTCTTGGCAATCACTAGCGCCAACACCAGGAAACCAAGAACCCCGGCACCGATGAGCGCGCCACGCCAGCCGCCAAACCACAGGGCGAAGGCGGTCATCACCGGCGGCGCCAGCGCCCAGCCAATGTTGCCTGTGATGCCATGCACGCTGAAGGCCGGACCAAGGCGCTGGATGGTGACGCTGGCGTTGAGAATGCCGTAGTCGGCCGGATGAAACATGCTGTTGCCGATGCCGGCAATCACCGAGCACACCAGCAGCATCTCGAAATTCGGTGCCAGGCCCATCAGGCCGACGCCACCGGACATCAAGACCAAGCCGCTGTACAACACCGGCCGCGCCCCGAAGCGATCGACCGCGAAGCCGGCAATGGTCTGACAAATGCCGGAGGCCACAAAGAACAGGGTGGAGGCCAGGCCGAGCTGGGCGAAAGAAATGCCCCAGTCGTGGCGGATCGAAAGAAACAGGGTGGGCATGGCCAGTTGCAGGAAATGCGACAGGCCGTGCGCCACGCCGATCACGCTGATCACGGCGACGTCGCGACGCGCGGGTTGAAGCGGGATTGCGGTCATCAAACAATCGAAAGGTTGCGCAGGCCGTCGAACAATAGCTTGCTGCCGGTCAAGAAAATGCAGGTCTGGCCGATACGGTAGAACTGCTCGTTGGTGAATTTTCCCTGCAACCACATGCCAAGCTTGATGCCGATCGGCACCAATGGGCAGAGCATCAAGGCGGTTCCCAGGTTGGTCAAATTGATCTGCCCAAGCATCGCATAGGGCGGCAGCTTGATCAGGTTAAGGTAAGTGAAGAATACGCCATTGGTTGCCACCAGCGCCGCTCGGTCCAGGCGCAATGGCATCAGATACACCAATGCCGGCGGGCCACCCGCATGTGCCACGAAGCTGGTGTAGCCGCCGATCGAAGTCCAGAAGCTGCCGCGCGCAATGCTTGCCTGCGCCGGCTTGGGTGCTACCGGCAGCAGCCAGCGCGACAGCGGGTAAACCACCGCAATCAGGCCGACCAAGATGCGCACCAGGTTTTCGTCGAGTGCCCGAAAAGTCGCCCAACCAATACAGGTACCGACCAGCCCGCCGCCCAGCATGGTGGCCAGGACCCTGAAATCGGCTTTGCGCCAGAACTGCGTGAGGCCGAACAGATCCATGAAAATCAGGATCGGCAGCATCACACCGGCCGCCTGCACCGGCGAAATCGCCAGCGCCATCAGCGGGACCGAGAGGCCCGAAAACGCGCCGGCGAATCCACCCTTGGAAATGCCGGTCAACAGGATCGCCGGTATCGCCGCCAGGTAGAAGGCCGGGCTGTCGATGAAATTCAAACCCGGCCCGTCAGAGTGGCGCGCGCATGCTTACATGCGGGATGTCGACTTCGAGGAACTCCGGGCCGAAGGCAACGAAGCCGTGCACCGCATAAAACGTCGCAACATAGGTCTGCGCATTGAGAACGATCGCCGAAAACCCCAGGCGGCGAGCTTCATTCATCAGGCTGGCCAAGATCAGGCCGCCGACGCCGCCGCGACGCGCCTGTGCGAGCACTGCCATGCGCCCGATGTGGGCCACGCCAGTGTTGTCGGGGTCGAACTGCGCGGGCAGGAGGCGTCCGGTGCCGATGGCCGCGCCGTGCGTATCGCGAGCCACGGCGTGAACCGAAAGGCAATCCCATTGATCCCATTCGAGTTCACGCGCGATCCCCTGCTCGATCACGAAAACCGCTTCGCGCACTTGGCGCGCGTCATTACCCAGCACGTCCCAGGTGCCGACAAGCACCTGCGCCGCACCTGCGTCCAAGGGATATGTCACCACCAAATTATAATCGGCAGCCAACGGCGGACAATCAGTCACGTCACAAAGGGACGGCACGATGCTGCATAGCCGCTGGGCCACCACAAGCACCCCGGCACCGGACCAGTTGGCCGAGGCGCTGCAAGCGGCGCGCCTGATTGGTGAGCAACCCGAACTGGTACTGCACGGCGGCGGCAACACCTCGGTCAAGCTCGACCGCGACGGCCGCCAAGTGCTCTACGTCAAGGGCAGCGGCGCAGACCTGGCGCACGTCATCGCACGCGACTACACGCCACTGGACCTGGCAGCGACCCGCGCCCTGCTCAACGATGCCAGTCTGGACAACAGCACCATGTACGCCGCACTGGCCCCCCACGTGTTTGATCCTCAAGCGCCGCGCCCGTCGATCGAAACCCTGATGCATGCCGGCCTGCCGCCAGCGCATGTGATCCACACGCATGCCGCGTCGATCCTGGCGCTTTCAAATACGCGGCGCGCCGCCACGCACCTGCGCGCCGCCTTCGGGGCCAGCGCACCGGTAGTTGATTACCAGCATTCGGGCGTTGCCTTGGCGCGCGCCTGTGTGGCCGCCTGGCACGCCGCCGACGCGGCCTTGGCCAATGGGCTGATTCTTGCGCACCACGGCGCCGTCGCCTGCGGGCGCAGCGCCGACGAAGCTTACGAGTGCATGCTGCGCATG
>JBEIFV010000158.1:0-13980 GCA_040382235.1 Burkholderiales bacterium | reverse complement strand
TGCCGGCCTGCGCCAGGCGCCAGCCCGAATGGGCCCGGCTGGCCGCGGCATAGATGGCCGCGCTTTCAGCCGCCAGGCGCCGCTCGACCGCTGCCGCGTGCCGCTCGGCGATCTCGGTCTGCGCGATCGCCGCATCCTGGGCGGCGGCGCGTTGCGGCCCGGCAAAAGGAATCGCCAGCACCAGGCCTACGACGCGCTCGGCGCCGGCGCGCTCCGAACCCACGCGCACGCCGAAGGTCGGGTCCGGCGTACGCTCGGCGCGCGCGCGCTCGGCCGCCGTTCTGCGTCGCAGGGCTTCGCCGCGCGCCAGGGCGAGTTCGTGATTGTGTTCGGCAATCCGTGCCAGCCAGTAGGCCGCGCTGTTGCCAAGCGCCGCTGGTTCGGTCAGAGGAATCGCCAGCGGCAGTTTGACCTGCGGGTAGCTGGTGCTCAGTTCACCGGCGGCGATCTCCACCCGCATGGCAGCCTGCGCCAGCGCCACCTCGGCCTGGGCCAGCGCCGCCTCGGCCAGCCAGGCTTCCTGGCGCGGCGCGTCGCCCAAGTGCACCCGCCGCGCCATCACCTCGGACTGGCGCGCCAGCAGCCTGCGCTGCGCTTCCCAATGGCCCGCCTGGGTAGCGGCCTTGAGCCAGCCGAACCACATGCGCAGCAGCGTGCGGCCGGCCTCGTGGCGGGCGTCGCCGACCGCCAGCCGGGCTTGATCGACAGCCTGCTCGCCCAGGCGTTGATCCAGCGCGGTCTTGCCCGGCAGGCGCAGCCCGCGTTCCAGGATGAAGTCCCATTCACCCAGATTGCGGCTGCTGATCGAATCGTGGCGCGATTGCGCCATTACCCGTGCGCTGGTCTCGTACGGTCCGGCGATCAGCCTGCGGCGGTTGGCCTCTTCAAGTCCGATGCCGGCGCGTGCCCCGCTCACCGTCGGATGCGCTTCGATCGCCGCCGCCACTTGTTCCAGCGGCGGCAGATCCGGCGTTGGCGGTTTGGCGCCGGCGGCGATCGTCCAGGCGATGCCGCAGCCTGCCACCAGCAACGAAAACCTGTTCATGCCAGCCTCCCGAAGGCCAGCAGCGGGGTCATCCAGAACACGATGTCGCGCTGTGGCAGCGCCGTGCCGAGATCAGCAAGCACCGCATCGGCGGCTTGCCGGTCCAGTGCGATCTGCACCTGCAGGCGGCGCGCACTGCCGCGCACCTGCTCGCCAGGTCCGCGCAAATCGATCGTCGCACCGCGTGCCTCGACCGTGGCGCAGGTAAAACCGCTGGCCCACGCCGAGCGCGCCAGCAGGTGGTCGAGCACCACCGCTCCCGCCTCGGCCGGCACGGTGAGGGTCAGCAAGGTGTCGCAGGCTGCGATGGCATTCCCGCTTGCATTCATGGTGATGGCTCCGCGACGGATGGCGTTGGCGAATCGACGCCGAAACGCAGGTAGAGAATCGGCAGGATCAGGAGGGTCAGCGGGGTCGACGACAGCAGCCCGCCGATCACCACGATGGCCAGTGGCCGGGAAATCTCCGAGCCCGGCCCGCTGGCGAACAGCAAGGGCACCAGGCCCAGCGCGGTGATGCCGGCGGTCATCAGCACCGGCCGCAGGCGCCGTCGCGCACCATCAAGCACCGCGCTGCGCAGCGTAGCGCCATCGGCCAGCAACTGGTTGAAACAGCTGACCATCACCACGCCATTGAGCACGGCGATGCCGAGCAGCGCGATGAACCCGACCGAGGCCGGCACCGACAGGTACTCGCGCGTGACAGCCAGCGCGAATACGCCTCCGATCAGGGCGAACGGAATGTTGGCGAATACCAAAAGCGACTGGCGCACCGAGCCGAAGGTGATGAACAGCAGCAGAAAAATCAGTACCAGCGCCACCGGCACCACCACCGCCAGGCGGGCTGCGGCACGCTGCTGGTTTTCGAACTGCCCGCCCCAGGTCATCCGATAACCGGTCGGCAGATCGAGTTGCGCGGCCGCCTTTTTGGCATCCTCGACAAAACTCACCAGATCGCGGCCGCGCACATTGGCCTGCACCACCACCATGCGCGCGGCATTTTCATGGTCAACCTTGACCGGCCCGTCGATGCGTTCCAGCCGCGCCACCTGCGCCAGCGGCACGCTGGCGCCGCCGGCCTGCGGCAGTGTCATGGCCGCGAACATCGCCGGCGAGGCGCGCAGAGCCTCGCCGCCACGCACCAGCAGGGGCGTGCGCCGCCCCTGCTCCAGCACCACTCCCGTCTGCTGCCCTTCGATCTGCGCGTGCAGCGCCGCGCCGATCTCGTCCACGCTCAAGCCAAGACGACCCGCGGCCATGCGGTCGATGACAACACGAAAATACTGCACGCCGTCGTTCTTGATGGTGAGCGCGTCTTCTGCGCCGGAGACACCCTTGAGGGTTTCCACCAGACGCGTGGCGAAACCGTTGAGCACCTTCAAGTCGGGGCCGAAGATCTTGATGGCGACATCGCCGCGCACGCCGGACAGCATTTCCGCGACCCGCATCTCGATCGGCTGGGTGAAGCTGAAAGCCACGCCGGGAAACCGGGCGAGCACGGTGCGCAGCTGGTCGGTCAGCCATTCCTTGTCGGGCCGGCGCCATTCATTCTTGGGTTTCAGCACCAGAAAGGTATCGGTCTGGTTGGGGCCCATCGGATCCAGGCCGATCTCGTCGGCGCCGACTCTGGCCACGATGCTCTGCACTTCCGGCAGTGCCGCCATGATCGCCTGCTGGATGCGCAGGTCGATGGCCGCACTCTCATCCAGGCTGATCGAAGGCAGCTTTTCGACGCTGATGATGAGGTCACCCTCGTCCATCGACGGCATGAAGGTCTTGCCGATGAACGGGTAAACGGCAGCAGCCAGGGTCAGCGCCAAGCCGGCCGCCAGCAGGAACGGTGTGCCGCGCCTGAGGGCCAGCTCGAGCAGCGGCTGGTACAGACGCTGCGAGTGGCGCACCAGCCAGGGATCGCCATGGCCACCGCTCTTCAGTATGAAGGACGCCAGGACCGGCACAGTCGTCAGGGAGAGCAAAAGTGCGGTCACCAAGGAAAACACGATGGTCAGTGCCACCGGGGCGAACAGCTTGCCCTCAAGCCCTTCCAGCGCCAACAGCGGCAGGAACACGATGACGATGATCAACACACCGGCGGCCACCGGCACGCTGACCTCGGCGGTGGCACGAAAGATGCGGTTGATCGGCGAGCGCCGGCCGCCTCCGTGCGCGGCCAGGTGCGTGACCGCGTTCTCGATCACCACCACGGCGCCGTCGACCAGCATGCCGATGGCGATCGCCAGGCCGCCCAGGCTCATGAGGTTGGCCGACATGCCCGCGACCCGCATGCACAGGAAGGTGCCGAGCGCAGCCAGCGGCAGGGTCAGCGCCACCACCAGCGCTGCACGCACGTCGCCCAGAAAGAACAACAGGAGGATCACCACCAGCACGATGGCTTCCAGCAAGGCGCGCGCCACGGTGCCGGTGGCGCGGTCGACCAGCGCGCCCCGATCGTAGAACACGCGCGTGCTCACGCCTGCGGGAAAGGTGGCCTGAAGTTCGGCCAGCCGCTGGCGCACGCTTTCGACCACTTCGCGCGCATTGGCGCCACGCAGGCCCAGCACCAGGCCCTGCACTGCCTCGCTGCGCCCGTCCTGGGTCACCGCTCCGTAGCGCGTCAGGCTGCCAATGCGCACCTGGGCCACATCGCCTACCCGCACCGGCGTGCCGTCGCGCGCCACGATCGCCACTGCGCGCAGGTCGTCGAGATCGCGAATGCTGCCCTCGGTGCGGATCAACAGGGTCTCCTCGCCCTCGCGAATGCGACCTGCGCCGTCATTGCGGTTGTTGGCCTCCAAGGCCTGCACCAGCAGCGCCTGGGTGATGCCGCGCGCCTGCAGCGCGGTGTTGTCGGGCACCACCTCCAGGCTGCGCACATAGCCCCCCAGCGAATTGACGTCGGCCACCCCGGGCAGCGTGCGCAAGGCCGGGCGTATGGTCCAGTCAAGCAAGGTGCGGCGTTCAGCCAGCGACAAGCCTTCACCTTCGACGGTGAACATGAACATTTCGCCCAGCGGCGTGGTGATCGGCGCCAGCCCGCCGCTGGCCGCCGCAGGCAGGTCGCGCGCGATCGCGCCCAGACGCTCGGCAACCTGCTGGCGCGCCCAGTAAATGTCGGTACCTTCGGCGAAGTCGAGGGTGATGTCGGCGATCGCGTATTTCGACACCGAGCGCACGATACGTTTGTGGGGAATGCCCAGCATCTCCAGCTCGATTGGCGTGGTGATGCGCGCTTCCACCTCTTCCGGCGTCATGCCGGGCGCCTTCATGATGATCTTGACCTGCGTGGTGGAGACGTCCGGATAAGCGTCCACCGGCAGGTCGCGAAACGCCATGCCGCCGGCGGCGGCCAGCATGGCCGTTGCCACCAGCACCAGTAGCCGCTGGGACAGCGCGAACTCCGTCAGGCGCGCCAGCATCACGGGCTGCCGCCGATACCGGCCTGCATCGCCTTGAGGGTGGCCACACCCTTGATCACCAGCCGCTCCCCGCCCTTGAACGGCGCCGCCAGCAGCGCGGAGCCGCCGGCATCATCCATGACCTCGACCGCCTGCGGCAGGAACCCGCCGGCCGTCTCGATGTAGACCAGCGCCCGTCCGCCGCTGCGCGCCAGCGCGGAAGTCGGCACGCGCCACAGGCGGTCGCCGCCGGCACCGGCGATCACCGCCTCCACCAGCTGCCCGGGGCGCAGGCGGGCGCTGCCGCTGCGCATCTCCGCGCGCACTGCGATGGTCTGCGTGCTTGCGCTCACCGCACGTCCGATGGCGATGATGCGTCCGGCCGCGGTGGCGGCCGGCACGCTGACCTCGGCACCGATCACGATCGCGGCGATACGCTCGGCCGGCACCTGGATTTCCAGCCACAGCGGATCGAGGCGCGCGATCTTCATGACGGCACTGGCGGCCTCCAGCCGCTGGCCGGGCGAGACCAGCAGTTCCAGCACCACGCCGTCGATCGGCGCCACCAGGTCGATACCGGTGCCAACCGCGCTGCCGGCGCGCAGTCGCGCCAGCGCCTGCCCGGACATACCCGTGGCGCGCAGCGCCTGGGTGCGCTCGGCCAGATCGGCCGACACCTCCTGGTGACGGCTGCGCGCCGCCTCCAGCCGGCTTTGAGCGATGATGCCCTCCTCAAACAAAATCTCGTCACGCTGCAGTGAGGCTTGGGCCAGCTGGTGCTGGGCGGACGCCTGCAGGAAGGTGTGCTGCACATCGGCCAGGCCCGGGCTTGCCAGGCGCGCCAGGTGCTGGCCGCGCCTGACCGTTTGGCTGGTCGCTACCAGCACGGTTTCGACCAGGCCCGCCAATGGCGTGCTGACCACTCGCAACTGCGGCGCCGGAATCGCCACCTGGGCAGGCAGCCCCTGCGTGGTGCCCGCGGTGCGCGCCTCCGCCTCAAGCGGCGCGGTCTGAATGCCAGCCGCTGCGCGCTCTACAGCGCTCATCTTGATGATCCCGGTTGCGCCGGCAATCGCCGCGCCGCCGCCCAATAGAGCGAGCGCCAGCGCAAGTACGCGGCACTCCTGTCCTGAAAAGCACATTTTCGAATCCTTGTGAAAGCGCGCGCGCAGCTTGCGTACCAAGGCGCGGTGCTGACGATATCGATGCTCGACCCGCTCTTCGCGGGTCAGTTGCTTTCAGGCCGCCAGCGGCGGCGCCTGTGCAGGGGGCGCAACAAAATGCCGCGCCAAGGGCAAGTATCGATCCCAAGCGCGAGGATCCGCGGCGACCGACCGATTTGCGGGCGGCACGCCCGGTAGCGGCGGCCCGCACGCCACATCACCCAGCGCGGCGGATGGATCGCGGCGTATTTCCTGGCCCAGGCCAATGGTCGCTGAATCCAGGGCCCGCAGCCCCGGGGCCAATGCGTTGCTGTCGGTCCCCGGGTTGACGGCGCGGCCGCCATGCATGTGCACGCCCTGGCCGGCGGCGTGATCAACTCCCAGATGTGCGTGCAACAGCGGCGCCATGCCTTGCAGCAGGCCCAACAGGAAAATCAGCAACCAACGCAAGCAGTGCATGGCTCCGATCATACCCACCGAATGCGGATGCGACTTGATCTCGCGCAAATACCGGGCATGCGTGTGCTTCCGGTGGATTCGCCCCGCTGCCGATGGACTGCCTGCCAGCCGCCGTCCGGATCGCGCCGACGCACGCCCTGCGCATGCCGAAGCAGTCGCCTGCGTGACTGCCACGGTGCAAATGCCGCGTTGACCTGAATCAACACGCCAGGCCCGGCATGCCCGAGACTACCTATACTTGTGTCGACCTGCGCCTTCGCTGACCCGCTGATCGCCAGCTCTTCAAGTGCGACCACAGGTCAGCACCGTTACACGTTGGCGTGATCTCCATGACCAACCAATACCGGCATTGGCCATGCAACGCAAACGTCATCCGATCCATCAAATCGAACTGCGCATAGGCAGCCTGGCGGAGCTTTTCAATTCGATGGACCCGACCCCGTTCCATCGTCGTGACCTCGATGCGAACGCGGAGGAGTTCATCGAAAGCTGGGCACTGGAGTTTCCACAGAACAACCATTTCCGCATCAGGGTCCACATCGAGCAGGCGACGCAGGAGGATCCCTCCCGAGCGGTGGCCGCTGCGATCCACAACTACTTCAACTACAAGGCCGAACTGCTCAAGCGCAACGTCAAGGTACTGCTGCTGGAGGGCCGCACAAGCCTGGTGATCGGGCTGGTTTTTCTGGCGGCGTGCCTGCTGGGTGCGGATGCACTTTCCGCACATATCGACAACACCTTCCTGCGGGTCTTGAAGGAAAGCCTCCTGATCGGCGGCTGGGTCGCGATGTGGCGGCCGATGCAGGTGTTCCTGTACGACTGGTGGCCATTGGTTCGCAGGCGCAGGATCTACCGCAGCCTGGGCAGTGCGATCGTCCATGTCTCGCAGGCAACAGGGGTGGCGCCGCACCAGCCATTGCGGAGCTGACGTGGAGGTCGCCGATGCGTTGACGCTGACACGGCAGTTTCTTGCCGAATTGCACCCCGGCACCGGCTTGAGCCACCCGCTCACGCTCGACAGCAGCCTCGATGCCGACCTCGGACTCGACAGCCTCTCCCGGGTGGAACTGGCGGTACGCATCGAGCGCGCTTGCGGTGGACATCTGCCGGAACAGGCGCTGGGCACGGCGGCTACGCTGCGCGACCTGCTGGCCGCACTTGAAGACGCGCCTGCGATCGCCCAGGCCGCCGCGCAAGCCGAGTTGCCCGCGCACTGGGGCACACCGGCAGCGGCGGCACCGATCGACGCCGCCACGCTTGTCGATGTGCTTGACTGGCACGAGCGCGCGCACCCCGACCGGGTGCAGATCATCTACCTGGACGACAGCGGCGAAACCCGCATCAGTTATGCGCAACTGCAACGCGCGGCCGACCAGGTGGCCGCCGGCTTGCAGCGCGCCGGCCTGGCACCACGCCAGACGGTGGCGATCATGCTGCCCACGTCGCCCGAATACTTCCACGCCTATTTCGGCATCCTGCGCGCGGGCGCCATCCCGGTGCCGATCTACCCGCCAGCGCGGGCCTCGCAGATCGAAGAACACGTGCGGCGCCATGCCGGCATTCTCTCCAATGCCGAAACCGTGATGCTCATCACCGTACCCGAGGCGCTTGCCGTGGCACGCCTGCTGGAAGCGCGCGTGGCGGGCCTCACCCGGGTGGTGACCGTACCTGAACTTGCGGCAGGCAGCGGCACGCCGCAGGCGGTGGCGGTCCGCCGCGACGACATCGCCTTCATCCAGTACACCTCGGGCAGCACCGGCGACCCCAAGGGCGTGGTGCTCACGCACGCCAACCTGCTGGCGAACATTCGCGGCATCGGCCAGATGACCGGCCTGGGTGCGGACGACGTGTTCGTCAGCTGGCTGCCGCTGTATCACGACATGGGCCTGATCTGCGCGTGGCTGGCCAGCCTCACCTTCACCGCGCCGCTGGTGGTGATGTCGCCGCTGGCGTTTCTCGCGCATCCGCAGCGCTGGCTGCAGGCCATCGCGCGCTACCGCGGCACCATCTCGGCAGCCCCCAACTTCGCCTACGAGCTGTGCGTCAAGCGCATCGGGGATGCGGACATCGAAGGCCTCGACCTCTCCTCATGGCGCATCGCCGCCAACGGCGCCGAGCCGGTGCTGCCCGAGACCCTGCGCCGCTTCGGCGAGCGCTTCGCTGCATACGGCTTCAACCCGGCGGCACTGACACCGGTGTACGGCCTGGCCGAATGCACGGTGGGCCTGTTGTGCCCGCCGCTGAGCCGCGGGCCGCGCGTCGACCGCGTGCGCCGCGCGCCCTTCAGCGCCACCGGCCATGCCCTGCCCGCCGCCGACGACGACACCACGGCCCTGCAGTTCGTCTCCTGCGGCGTGGCCATGCCCGGGCATCAGGTGCGCATCGTCGACAGCCATGGCCGGGAGAGCGGCGAACGCATCGAGGGGCGCCTGGAGTTCAGGGGCCCGTCGGCCACCGGCGGCTACTACCGCAATCCCGCAGGCACGCGGAAGCTGATGGATGGCGACTGGCTCGACAGCGGCGACCGCGCCTATATGGCCGACGGCGAAGTGCATCTCACCGGCCGCGTCAAGGACATCATCATTCGCGCCGGCCGCAACATCTATCCGCATGAACTGGAATACGTGGTCGGTTCAATCGCCGGCGTGCGGCGCGGCTGCGTGGCGGTGTTCGGCCACGCCGATGCCGACAGCGGCACCGAGCGCCTGGTGGTGCTGGCCGAAACGCGGCTGACCCCGGCCACGGACGCTACCGCGCGGGAAGCGCTACGCGCACGGATCATGGAAGCGACCCTGGCGGTTCTGGGCGAAGCGCCCGACGAGGTGGTGCTGGCGCCGCCGCACACGGTGCTCAAGACCTCCAGCGGCAAGATCCGCCGCGCCGCCTGCCGCGAACTGTATGCGTCCGGCCGTATCGGCACGCGCGCAGCGCCGGCCTGGTGGCAGGCGGTGCGCCTGGCGGCGGGTTCGCTGGGTCCGCTGCTGCGCCAGCAGGCGGCCGTGGCCGTCGACTTGGCCTACGGCTTGTACGTCGGCCTGCTGTTCGCCCTGATCGCGCCCGCAACCTGGCTCCTGACGGCCGCCACGCCGCGCCCCGCGCTGGCCTGGCGGTTCAACCGCGTGGCCACACGCGCTTTTCTCATGCTATGCGGCATCCGCCTCACCGTACGCGGGCAGGAGCACTTGCCGCACTCGCCCTGCGTGCTGGTGGCCAACCACTCCAGCTATCTCGATACGGTGGTGTTGTGCGCGGCCATGCCGCTGCACTTCGGCTTCGTGGCCAAGCGCGAGTTGCTCAAACACCCGATCAGCCGCATCTACCTGCGACGCCTGGGGACGCAGTTCGTCGAGCGCTTCGACGCCCGCCAAAGCGTCGAGGACGCGCGGCGCCTGGGTGCCGCGGTGAAGGCCGGCACCTCGTCGGGCTTTTTTCCCGAGGGCACCTTCACGCGCGCGGCCGGATTGGGCCCGTTCCGCCTCGGGGCCTTCGTGGCGGCGGCGGCGGCCGGCGTGGCGGTACTGCCGGTGGCCATCCGCGGCGCGCGTTCGGTATTGCGCGACGGTGAGTGGCTGGCGCGACGCGGCGCCATCGAGGTGAACATCGGCGCCGCGGTGATGCGATCCGATAGCGCCCGCGATGACTTCGCGGCCGCGGTGGCATTGCGCGACGCGGCACGCGCGCACATCCTCGCGCACTGCGGCGAGCCCGACGCCGCGGTCAATTCTTGAGACACGCATGATTCATCACAACAGCATGCTGCTGGCGAGGCTGGCGTGTTTCCGGCAGCCATCGGCAAAACAGCCGACGCGCGCCTCCACTCCGAGCCGGGGCGGCGTGGCCTTGTGGCGCAGGCCTGGCGGCTCTCACCGTGTTGCGCAGGAGGCGCGCTGTTTGACCGCAGTCCTACCGGCGGTCAAGGCACGCCCTCCTCACCCTGCCGCGCGTTCTTCCCAGTCCACCCAATCGACCGGGTTTGAATCAAGGTAACGGTTTACCGCCTCGCCAAGTGTGGCGAAAAAGCGCTCTTCGCCGAGGCGGGCAAACAGGCCGAAGCGCTTGAGCTTGTCCTTCACCGGATCCTTCATCTCGGCGAAGCACAGTGTGATGCCGGCGGCTCGCAAGGCGTGGTCCAGTTCATCAAGCACATCGGCGGCTGTGACGTCCACGCTGGTCACCGGTTCGGCGCCCAACACCAGCCAGCGCACCGGCGTGGGCGAGGCGGCCACCGCCTCGAGCACGCGTGCGTGGAAAAGCTCGGCATTGGCGAAGAACAAGGGTGCGTCCCAGCGAAACAGCACCAGCCCCGGCACCTGGCGGGCTTCCGGATAGCGCGCCAGGTCGTGGTATCCCTTCATGCCATCGACCCGGCCAAGCACTGCGAAATGCGGGCGCCAGCCGTCCCACAGGAATTCGATCACGGCGGCCACGATGGCCAGGCCGATCCCCGGGATGGCGCCGAACACCGCCACACCGACCGAGCAGCCCACCGAGAGCCAGAATTCCCAGCGCTGGATGCGATAGATGCGGCGCAGATCGGCGATCTCGATCAATGCGAATGCGGATGCGATCACCACTGCCGCCAGCGCGGCGCGCGGCAGGTTGGCAAGCAGGTCCGGCGCAGCCACCAGCAACACACCGACCGCGAGCGCGCCGACCACACCGGTCAGCTGGGTCTTCGCGCCCGCCATTTCGGCCACCGGCGTTCGCGACGCGCTCGCGCTGACCGGAAACCCCTGAAACAGGCCGGCCGCCAGGTTGGCAGCGCCCAATCCCACCATCTCACGGTTGGGGTCCGGCAAGGCGCCGCTGCGTGCCGCATAGCTGCGCGCGAGGACACTCGTATCGGCAAAGGACACCAGCGCCACCGCCAGGCCTCCGAGCAGCACGGGCGCGATGTCATCAAAGCCGATCACAGGCATGCGAATGGCCGGCAGCCCCTGCGGCAGTGAACCCAGGACATCTACGCCCACACGCAGCGCGGGGTCAAGAGCACCGCTGAGAAGCGTCGCGCCGGCCACGGCGATCAGGACCCCGGGCACGCCTTTCCAGCGAGCCAGCACGAAGACCACCAGCAAGGTGCCGCAGCCCAGCGCAAGCGACACGGGATGCGTCTTGCCCTCGGGCAGCGCCATCGCAAACGCCCATGCCTGCCGCAACATGCCGCCGGACCCGATCGTGAAACCGAAAAGCGCGGGTAACTGGCTGACGATCACGGTCAGCGCGATGCCGTTCATGTAGCCGTAGCGGATCGGCTTGGAAAGCAACTCGGTCACAAACCCGAGACGCAGGCTGCCGGCCAGGATGCAGATTGTTCCCGATACCAGCGCCATCATCGCCGCCAGCGACATGGCGCGCGCGGGATCGCCGCCAGACAAAGGCAGCACGACGCCGAGAATGAGGGCGACCAGCGAAGAATCCGGCCCCAGCACCAGGACCCGACTTGGGCCAAACAACGCATAGGCAAGCAGGCCGAAAATGGTGGCGTACAAGCCGCAAATGGCCGGCACGCCGGAAGCCACCGCGTACGCAATGCCCACCGGCACCAGCACCGCGGTCAGCGCCAGCCCGGCCAGAATATCGTGGCGCAGCCAGCCGATATCGTAGTGGCGCAGCACCTGCAGGCCGGGCAGCCAGCGCACCCAGCCCGGCTGGTTCTCCAGCGCCGAGGGCCGAATGATCCGCCCCGGTCCCGGCTGTCGCGGCTGTTGCGGCGCGGATTCGCTCATTGAACCGCTTGCCTTTTCTGTTTGATTGACATGCGCCCTTAAACATACCGCACTTCCGCATAGCGACCCGTTTCATCATCATCGACGCCATGTGTCAGCAGGCAACCGGCGCCGGCAGAAGCGCTTTGCAAAAGCATTGCAGATTGGCCGGATCAAGCCCGGACCGGCCGGCAACATGGCTTGGGTTCCCAGTTCGGGGAGCGGATTGACCTTGCGGCGCATGCCGTCGGGCCCGAATGCGAAGCTCTGGCTGGTTCCAGTCCGGCCAGCGATTGTGGTCTTGCCGAAGGTCCCCAGCACCTCGCTTGAAATGGGCGAGGCCGAAGCGGGTCACTGTCATCGAAGCACACCAACGCTTCCAGCCTCCTGCTATACTTGTCCAATATATTGCACAAGTAAAGGTTCTCATGCGCGTCATCAATTTCTCCGAAGCCCGCAACGCACTCAAGCAGGTGATCGATCAGGTGGTGGCCGATGCCGACATAGCGGTAATTGCGCGCCGGGATGCACCGGACGCCGTGGTGATGTCTCTCGACACGTATAACAGCATGATGGAGACGGTGCACCTGATGAAGGTTCCCGCCAACGCCGCCCACCTGGCTCGTTCCATCGGGCAACTTCGCAAAGGCCAAGTGAAAGCACGTTACCTTGTCGAAGCTTGAGCGGCTCACCTGGACCGCTGCCGCCTGGGAAGATTACCTGTGGTGGCAGGGCCAGGATCGCAAGACGCTAAAGAGGATCAACCTGCTGATCACCGACGCGATGCGCCATCCCTTTGAAGGCATCGGCAAACCGGAACCTTTGCGTGAAAATCTTTCCGGATTCTGGTCGCGTCGAATCGATGACACCCATCGAATCGTGTACGAGGCGTCTGCCGGAGACCTGGTGATTATTGCCTGCCGCTATCACCATGAATGAAACGCGCCGCCAACGACCCATCCATGGCTGCGGTAATTACCCTGCGTAGTGCGGTCATGCATGTCAAAGGTATACCTGCCGGCGGTGTTGCCTCGGCCAAACCTCACCGTTGTGCCCTGGAGAATCGACAACGGCTCCGTTGAGATACCGCCCGCCGGGCCCGACATCGCGGCAAATCAGGCCCGATACCGATTGCACAACACGCCGCCTGCGTGGCAGACTGGACTCAACGTGGAATTCCCGAATTCAGCCGGGTTTGACCGCGCCGCGCCGTACGCCTTCCGCGCCTGCGCGTCATCCCGAGGACTTCGCCATGCCCCACCCGTTCGCCCAGACCGCAAAGGCCTTCAAGGCCGGCAAAAAATCGCTCAAGCTGTATTCACTGCCCGAACTGGCCAGGCAGTTCCCGAGCGTCAAGCGCCTGCCGCTGTCGATCCGCATCGTGCTGGAATCGGTGTTGCGCAACTGCGACGGCAAAAAGGTGACCGCTGAACACGTGCGACAGTTGGCGAACTGGCAGCCGCAGGCGCCGCGGGTCGACGAAATTCCGTTTGTCGTCGCGCGCGTGGTGTTGCAGGATTTCACCGGCGTGCCGCTCTTAGCCGACCTGGCGGCAATGCGCAATGTCGCCGCCGACCTGGGCAAGAACCCCAAGACCATCGAGCCATTGGTGCCGGTCGACCTGGTGGTCGACCATTCGGTGATGATCGACCACTACGGCGGCCGCGACGCGCTCGATCTCAACATGAAGCTGGAATTCAAGCGCAACCAGGAGCGCTACGAGTTCTTGAAATGGGGCATGCAGGCCTTCGATACCTTCGGCGTGGTGCCGCCCGGCTTCGGCATCGTGCACCAGGTCAACCTGGAGTACCTGGCCCGCGGGGTGTTCCAGAAAGACGGCATGACCTATCCGGATACGCTGGTCGGCACCGACAGCCACACCACCATGATCAACGGCATCGGCGTGGTCGGCTGGGGCGTGGGCGGGATCGAGGCCGAGGCGGCGATGCTGGGCCAGCCGGTCTATCTGTTGACCCCGGACGTGGTCGGCTTCGAGCTTTCCGGCCGGCTGCGCGAGGGCGTGACCGCCACCGACCTGGTGCTGACCGTCACCGAGATCCTGCGGCGGGAAAAGGTGGTGGGCAAGTTCGTCGAGTTCTATGGCCCCGGTCTTGCGAACATGACGCTGGAAGATCAGGCGACCATCGCCAACATGGCCCCGGAATACGGCGCCACGTGCGGCTTCTTCCCCGTCACCCAGGCGACCATCGACTA
>JBEIFV010000157.1:0-14024 GCA_040382235.1 Burkholderiales bacterium | reverse complement strand
GACCACCCTTGGCGAGTACGGCCTGTTGCCCGTCGGTCGCCATGTCGATCAGTGGTTCACCGGTGGCCAAGTCGGTGATGAGGGTGCCGACCGGCATTCTCAGGATCACGTCTTCGGCGCCGCGGCCATACTGGTCGGCACCGCGGCCCGGTTCGCCATTTTTCGCGCGATGCACGCGGGCGAAGCGAAAGTCGATCAAGGTGTTGATGTTGCGGTCGGCGATTGCGATGACGCTGCCGCCGCGGCCACCGTCACCGCCGTCCGGACCGCCTTCAGGCACGAATTTTTCGCGCCGGAAAGACGCCATGCCCCGACCTCCGTCGCCGGCCTTGATCTGGATTGTGGCTTCGTCGATGAATTTCATTGCAGTTTGCAGTCGCTCGGTAGATGCGGGTCGTGGGCACGCATGCGGCGTTCTTGAAACAAAAAGGCCCAACCGCTCGTCACGATTGGGCCTGCCGTTGCGCTCCGGCGAGCTTCAAGCCGTGACGATGCTCACTGTGCGCCGCTGCAGTTCGCCCTTGATGGCGAACTTGACCTTGCCTACAGACTTTGCAAACAAGGTGTGGTCCTTGCCCATGCCGACATTGTCGCCCGCATGAAACTCGGTGCCGCGCTGGCGCACGATGATGTTGCCGGGTATCACCGACTGACCGCCGTATACCTTGACGCCCAGACGTTTCGATTCGGAATCGCGGCCGTTACGCGTCGAGCCGCCGCCTTTCTTGTGTGCCATGGCTGCCTTCCCCTAAGCGTTGATTGCCGAGATTTCGATCTCGGTGAAATTCTGGCGATGCCCCTGGTGCTTTTGGTAATGCTTGCGCCGGCGCATCTTGAAAATACGGATCTTTTCACCGCGGCCGTGCGCGACAACCTGGGCCGTCACGTTGGCTCCTGTCACCAGCGGAGCGCCGACTTTCACCGCCTCGCCGCTACCTACCATCAACACCTGATCCAGAACAATTTCCTGTCCGATGTCTGCAGGTATCTGTTCTACCTTCAATTTTTCGCCGGCGGAAACGCGATACTGCTTGCCACCGGTTTTTATGACCGCATACATGGTAACCTCGACTGTTTGCTCGCATGACTGCGAGGAACCTTAAAATATAGCAAAAATCGCCTTGTGAGTCAAGGGTTTGGATGTCTCTACGTCGCGCGAGTCTGCGGTTTTTCCAGGTGGCGCGTGTCTGTTAATCTGACGCTCGTGCTGGCCGGTTCCGGGATGAACCCGGTGTGCTTTTGTTGACAGGATGTTTGCAGGTGCCTGCGTGACCCAATTCGACCCCAGAATCGCAATTGCTGCCGACTTGGCCGCGGTTGATGCGTGTATCCGGGCCCAACTGGCCTCCGAAGTGCCGCTGGTAAGCCAGGTTGCGCAATACATTATCGGCAGCGGCGGCAAACGCCTGCGCCCGGTACTGCTGCTATTGGTCAATGGGGCCTTCGGGCGCATCGACGCACACGCGCATTCGCTTGCCGCGGTCATTGAGATGATTCACACGGCGACACTTTTGCATGACGACGTGGTTGACGAATCGGAACTGCGGCGTGGCCGCAAGACCGCGAACGCGGTTTTCGGCAATGCCGCCAGCGTGCTGGTCGGCGATTTTCTTTATTCGCGCGCTTTTCAGATGATGGTCGCCGTCGGGAGCATGGAGGCCATGCGGGTTCTGGCCGATGCAACCAACACCATCGCCGAGGGCGAGGTGCTGCAGTTGATCAACATCGGCGATGTCGATGTATCCGAAGAGAGCTACCTGCGGGTGGTGCGTTTCAAGACCGCAAAACTGTTTGAAGCCGCCGGCACGATAGGCGCGATGCTGGCGGCTGCTGACACGCGGGTCTGCCAGCGCATGGCAGAGTATGGAATGCGGCTCGGCACGGCGTTTCAGCTGATCGATGATGTGCTCGACTACTCCGGCGATATTTCGCAGACCGGCAAGAATCTGGGTGACGATTTGCAGGAAGGCAAACCGACTTTGCCGCTATTGCGTGTTCTGGGTACCGGTTCTCCGGCGCAACGGGACCTGGTGCGTACCGCCATTACGGACCCGGGCGCCGCTGACTTTTCTGCCGTGCTCGCCGCGATGCACGAAACCGGCGCACTCGAGTACGCGAGTGCCGCAGCGCGTGCTGAAGCGGGCCGCGCGGCGCTGCTTCTGGATTGCCTGCCGGCGGGTCCGAGCCGGCAAACTTTGCTAGAATTATGTTCTTTCGCGGTGGAGCGCACGGGCTAACGCGTGTGACCCCGACCCTCCTCAAGGGGCGACGCGAGATCTTCGGGGTGTAGCTTAGCCTGGTAGAGCGCTACGTTCGGGACGTAGAGGCCGGAGGTTCGAATCCTCTCACCCCGACCAAGTTTCATTGATGCGGCTATGCGTGGTTCCGGAACCCGCAGTGTCGGAACCCTCAACGCCGTTCTGCCCGTTGATAGTCTTCCAGAGTTGCTCCCTGCGTGGCGCAGGGGGGGTGCCAGAACCTCAGCAGGGATATGGCGATTTCTATTACGAAAGTCGATCGCCTCCCGCTTGCGTTTGCGCCATGATCCGTCCCGTGCGCACACGCGCACACGGTGCGCCATGCCATCACCTTGAACGTTGCGCTAGACGCGGCTTGCACGCGCAGGCTTGTCCCTTGTGTTTTCATCATGCGATATGGGGGCGGTGCGTTCCCGGCGCGGGTGGGTCTTGCGCCTTCATGTCCACGATTCGCGCTTGAACGGTAGTATCGCCAGAGGCGCTGAGCTTGTATGCTATTGTCATAACGATTGGTCGCCTGCCTTTTGCGCGACGCCGGCGCGGTGATCCGGTGATTGGCTACAATCCGGACCGTGGTGCCAGCATTCCGCCGGTATCGCGAATCGCGTTATCCTCATGAATTTCTGATGGCTGCTGCGCTGCTTCCCAACACCCTTTCCGGTATCGCGCGTGCCCTCGTGCAGGGTGATCGCCTGACGATCGCCGTTGCCGAAGCCCTTGTAAACGACGCCAAAGCGGCAGGTGTGACTTTTGTAGAGCAGGTCATTGCCTCCAAGCGCATGAGTGCGCGGGATGTGGCCCAATTCGGCTCGGAGGTCTTCGGTTATCCACTGCTCGATCTGGCGACCTACGATCCACAGCAGGTGTTGACAGAGGCGATCGATCGCAAGCTGGTACAGCAACATCGGGTGGTGGCGCTGGCCAAGCGCGGCAACCGCCTTTCGGTGGCGATCTCGGATCCAACCAACAAGGCGGCGTTGGACCAGATCAAGTTTCAGACTTCCCTGGCGATCGACCCGGTGGTGGTCGAGGATGACAAGCTCGGTGCAATCCTGGGCACAATGGCAGAAGCAGCCGGCGCCTCTATTCTTGACGTGCCGGATGATGATCTCAATCTTGAATTTACCGACGATGAATCCCTGGCCAAGGCCGAGGAAGCGTCGATGCCGGACGTTGACGATGCTCCGGTGGTGCGGTTTCTGCAAAAGATGCTGATGGACGGGATTCGCGACGGTGCTTCCGACTTGCATTTCGAACCATACGAAAAGACCTATCGCATACGCTTTCGCACCGACGGTATCCTGCGCGAAGTTGCCAGCCCACCGATTGCCATCAAGGAAAAACTGGCCTCGCGCATCAAGGTGATTTCCAAACTCGACATCTCCGATAAGCGGGTACAGCAAGATTGACGCATGAAACTGGTGCTGTCAAAAAATCGGGCGATTGATTTTCGGGTTTCCACCTTGCCGACCCTGTTTGGCGAGAAGATCGTCATGCGCATTCTCGATCCCTCGTCCGCAACACTCGGCATCGAGGCCTTGGGCTACGAGCCTGAGGAGAAGGAGCGACTCCTGAAGGCGGTGCATCGACCTTACGGAATGGTGCTGGTGACCGGACCGACCGGGTCGGGCAAGACGGTTTCGCTGTACACCTGCCTCAACATACTCAATCAGCCCGGAATCAACATTTCCACCGCCGAGGATCCTGCGGAGATAAATTTGCCCGGCATCAATCAGGTCAACGTAAATGATCGAGCGGGCTTGAGTTTCGCCGTGGCGCTCAAGTCTTTCCTGCGCCAGGATCCGGACATCATCATGGTCGGCGAGATCCGCGATCTCGAGACCGCCGATATTTCCATCAAGGCGGCGCAGACCGGTCACATGGTGTTTTCCACGCTGCACACAAACGACGCGCCGACCACCCTTACGCGCTTGATGAATATGGGAGTCGCGGCCTTCAACATCGCATCCAGCGTGATTCTTATTACCGCGCAGCGCCTGGCGCGCAGGTTATGCACCTGCAAGGAAGCTACCAGCGTACCAAATGAAGCCCTGCTCGAAGCCGGATTCACCGAAGAGGACCTTGACGGCTCCTGGCAGCCCTACAGGCCGGTGGGATGCGACCGTTGCAAGGGTTCGGGCTACAAAGGGCGGGTGGGAATCTATCAGGTGATGCCGATTTCCGAAGAAATTCAGCGTATTATATTGAAGCACGGAACTGCACTGGATATCGCGGATCAAGCTGGACGCGAAGGTGTGCGCACACTACGGCAATCCGGACTGGTCAAGATAAAGCAGGGACTGACGACCGTTGAGGAAGTATTGGGCTGCACTAACCAATAAGTGGATTTGAGTCCGGCACGCGTCGGGTGGACAGGATTCTGGAGGGCAATATGGCTACAGCGGTTGCGAAAGGAACCAAAGAGTTCACCTTTGTCTGGGAAGGCAAGGATAAAGCGGGCAAGACCGTGCGGGGTGAACTGCGCGCCAGCGGCGACGCTGTTGTCAATGCCACGTTGCGGCGCCAGGGAATTCTGGTCACCAAGGTCAAGAAACAAGGATTCAGAAAAGGCGGGAAGGTATCCGACAAGGACATCACGCTTTTTACCCGGCAACTCGCAACCATGATGAAGGCCGGTGTGCCCCTGCTCCAGTCTTTCGATATTGTCGGCAAGGGGCATGCGAATCCGGCAGTAGCCCGACTGCTGTTTGAACTCAAGACCGAGGTTGAAACCGGCTCGAGTCTGAACCAGGCGTTCCGCAAGTATCCCTTGTACTTCGATCCCTTGTTCTGCAATTTGGTCGCTGCCGGTGAACAGGCCGGTATTCTGGAAACCCTGCTTGACCGGCTTGCTTCCTACAAGGAAAAGATTCTTGCCATCAAAAGCAAGATCAAGTCGGCGCTCTTCTATCCGATTTCGATCATTGTCGTGGCCTTCGTCATCACCGCGGTGATCATGATTTTCGTGATTCCGGCCTTCAAGCAGGTTTTCAGCAGTTTCGGCGCGGAATTACCGGGACCGACGCTGGTGGTCATGGCGGTATCCGATTTTTTCGTGAGTTACTGGTGGGCGATCTTTGCCGCGCTCGGCGGCGGCCTTTACTTTTTTTTCGAGTCCTGGAAGCGGTCGAAGGCCATGCAGCTCTTCATGGACAAGGCCATTCTCAAGGCCCCGGTGTTCGGTGATCTGGTGCGCAAGGCAACCATCGCGCGCTGGACACGTACCCTTTCGACCATGTTCGCGGCCGGCGTGCCATTGGTCGAGGCGCTTGACTCGGTGGGTGGCGCATCCGGCAATCAGGTGTACGTGATCGCGACCAAGGCAATTCAGGGTGAGGTGGCGACGGGTACCAGCCTGACGGTGGCCATGCAGAATGCGCAAGTGTTTCCCAGCATGGTGATCCAGATGGTGTCGATCGGCGAGGAATCCGGCGCGCTGGATTCGATGTTGTCAAAGGTCGCCGACTTTTTCGAAGCCGAGGTCGATGACGCGGTTGAAGCTTTATCGAGCCTGATGGAGCCGATGATCATGGTGGTGCTGGGCACGTTGATCGGTGGCATGGTGATTGCGATGTATCTGCCGATCTTCAAGCTTGGCGCGGTGGTCTGATCAACATCATGGTGGATCACGAGCGGCGCTTGACGGCGCCGCTTCTTTTTCATGCTTGAGCTATTGCGGGAACAACCGCTTTTTTTTTCCGGCGCGGCATTTGTGCTCGGCCTCGCAGTCGGCAGCTTCCTCAATGTAGTGATCTACCGCCTGCCGCGCATGATGGAGCACGGCTGGCTCAAGGAGGTCGAGGAGCAACTGCGTGATCGGGCCTGGCCGGTTCCCGAAGGCTTGAGTGCATTTCTCCAGGCGCGCACGCAGCGTTTCGACCTTTTCGTGCCACGCTCCGCTTGCCCGTCTTGCGGGCACACGATCGGCGCGCTGGAAAACATCCCGGTGCTGAGCTATCTCGGATTGCGCGCGCGCTGTGCCGCTTGCGGTAAGCGCATATCCGGCCGCTATCCGCTGGTCGAAATGGTTACCGCGCTGCTTTCGGCTCTGGTGGCCTGGCGCTTCGGCTTTTCCCTCGCCTGCGCGGCTGGGATCGTTTTGTGCTGGTCTTTGATCGCGCTGGCCTTGATCGACTTCGACACCCAACTGTTGCCCGACTCGATCACCCTGCCTTTGGTGTGGGCCGGCCTGGTGTTCAATTTGTTCGGGGCACTTGCAGATACCCGCTCCGCCGTGATTGGTGCCATGGCGGGCTATCTTGCATTGTGGAGTGTTTACTGGCTATTCAAACTGGTTACAGGGCGCGAGGGCATGGGATTCGGCGATTTCAAGTTGCTGGCGGCCTTGGGCGCCTTCCTTGGCTGGCAGATGCTGCCCCTGATTATCCTGGTTTCGTCGGTCGTAGGTGCGGTCATCGGGATCGTCCTGATTCTTCTGGCGCGGCGGGGCCGCGAGGTACCAATGCCATTCGGACCTTATCTGGCCTGCGCCGGTGTCATCGCACTGTTCGCGGGTGACTGGTTGACCCACGCGTATCTGGATTTCCTGTGATGACGTTTGCGCGTAGCGGAACCTGCAAACGGGCTGGCGGCCCGATGGTGGTCGGGTTGACAGGGGGCATTGGCAGCGGCAAGTCGACGGTTGCCGCGGAGTTTGAGAAACTGGGCGTACCGGTTGTCGACGCCGACGCCATAGCGCATGGGCTCACCGCCCCGTCCGGCTTGGGTATCGAGCCAATCCGCGCGCAGTTCGGAGAGCAGTTCATCGGATCCGATGGCGCAATGGATCGGTCGCGCATGCGCGACCGCGTGTTTGAGAACCCCGGGGCACGTACGCAGCTTGAGGCCATCCTCCATCCCATGATCCGCGCGGAGACTGCACGGCAGCTTGCCGCGCTGCATGCGCCTTACTGCCTGCTCATGATCCCCTTGCTGGTCGAGGCTGCGGCCGGCGACCCGCTGCATTGGCGCGACCGCTATGACCGTATCCTGGTGGCGGACTGCAGCGAGGATACTCAAGTCCGGCGCGTGATGGCACGCAACGGTTTTGAGCAACAAGCGGTGCGGCGGATCATGGGCACGCAGGCGACCCGGGCACAACGCCTCCTGCGCGCTGATGATGTGATCGACAATGACGGTGATCTTGCCGCACTGCGGCCTCAGGTGCTCAGCTTGCACCAGAGCTACCTGCGCCTGGCTGCTCTACGACCATGACCAGGCAATCAAGGCCGGCCCAGATTTCAATTGTCAAGCGCAAGGCCTTGCTTCACAATCCCGGCCAATTCAGGCCGACGCCCGACATTCGCACCAAAATCAGGTGATTACCTACGAATATCCGCTATCCGAACGCATCCGCACGCTGCTGCGACTTGAGGATCTGTTCGACCGAACGCGCTACTTTCTGGCGCGCGAAGACCCGCTCGACCACCATTGCGCATTAGTGGCGATATTCGAGATCATCGATGTTGCCGGCCGTGCCGACCTGAAGTCCGACCTGATGCAGGAACTGGAGCGCCAGCGCCAGGTGTTATCGACTTTTCGCGGTTCGCCTGAAGTCGCGCAGGACGCGCTCGATCGGGTACTGCGGGAAGCCGACGAGACGTTTTCCTCGTTGGCAACGAACGCCGGCAAGACCGGACAGCATTTGCGCGAAAACGAATGGCTCATGAGCGTCAAGAGTCGCATAAACATTCCCGGCGGCGCCTGCGAATTCGATCTACCTTCGTATCATTTCTGGCTGCATCGCTCGGCGGCGGCGCGTTTGGCCGACTTGAATGGCTGGTTGGCGCCCTTGCTGCCGGTACGCGACGGCATCTCGATTGTGCTGCGTCTTTTGCGCGACAGCGGCAAAGCCGGCGCGTTCACAGCCACGCAGGGCCAATTTCAACAGATGTTGTCCGGCAAGGTCGCACAACTCATCCGGGTGCGGCTGGCCGATGATCTGGCTTTCATTCCCGAAATCAGCGCCAACAAGTATGCCTTGATGATCCGCTTCACAGAGCCGATAACCGATACCTCCGGCGCCTGGGGCGGTGCCAGGCCACGCCAGTCCGAGACCAACGTGGCGTTTGAGTTGACCTACTGCAATCTGTAGGCGAGCCCATGCCGGCCAGCGTAGCTTGTCCCACTTGCGGCACCGAGGTTACGTGGTCGCCGGAAAGCCGTTTTCGACCATTCTGCTCCGACCGATGCCGTCTGCTTGACTTGGGCGCATGGGCCGACGAAGCGTATCGCGTTCCGGTGCGCGAAGAACCGGATCCAGGCAGCGAGACCGGCGGCAACTGACAGCGGGCGCGCACTCAAGGCCATGCGCCACGCATCATGGCGACGCCGTGCGCGTTATTGCTTGTGGCAATCTGCAGGTCCGTCGGCGCAATTCCACCCAGCGCATAGACCGGTAGCTGTGCGTCAGTTGCCAGCGCCGCGAAGCGCGTCCAGCCGAGAAACGGACCTTCAGGGTGGGTGGCGGTGGGGAGCACCGGTCCCAGCACCGCGAAATCGCACTCTATTGCGAGCGCGCGCCGTAGTTCCATCTCGTTGTGAGTCGAGGCGCCGATCAGCGGCAAATCCGGTCGCCTGTCGAGTGTCGCCATTTGCGCCGCTGTCAGGTGCACGCCGTCGGCGCCGATCGCGCGCGCCAGTTCGATATCCGCATTGACCAGCATGCGCGCGTCGTGGGCGCGGCATCGCTCAAGAACGGCGAGCGCGAAATCCCTGCGTGCCTCATGTGTCATCGCACCTTCACGGACTTGCACCAGTCGCAACCCGGCTTCCAGGGCTGATTCAAGTCGCGGAAGAAAGCCGGCTGCGCCGAATTCTCCGGCATGGGTGATGGCATATGTTGCTGGCAGCCCCAGGGCCTTGAGCACCGGACCGTTGGCGGGCAGCATCGGACCGACGGTTTCCCGACCCGGCATCTGAAATTCGAAACACTGGCCGTCGAGCCCGGCCGGAACACCGCGCCAGCGTTTGACACGGAAGAATCGAAGGCGCACCGACGCGTGCGCATAGTCATGCCGGCGCAAAAGCCAGGGTTCCGCCTCCAGTATTTCGATTCCGAGTTCTTCGCGGATCTCGCGCACGATCGCCTCGTAATGCGTTTCGCCCGGCTCCACTTTGCCGCCCGGAAACTCCCAAAAGCCTGCGTAAACTTTTCCTTGTGGTCGTTGTGCCAGCAGGTAGCTGCCATCCGCTCGGGCAATGACCGCGGCCACGACTTCGACCAACTTCTGCATGTGGTTTGGAGCGTGCCGGTGCGGCTAGCGGCCGGGCTTGCGGCCGCCTCTGGCTGCGGTCGCAACTACGCTCTTGCCGAGCTTGCCGGCATGGTCACGGGCGAACTGCCAGGCCACGCGGCCGGAGCGCGACCCGCGCTCGATGGTCCAGGTCAGCGCTTCCCCGCGCGCCTTTTCGATCTCCCCTGCGTCGCAGCCGAAGTGCGCCAGCCAGTGATCGACGATCGCCATGTACTCGTCCTGGTCGAACGGATAGAAGGAGAGCCAGATGCCGAATCGCTCGGACAAGGAAACTTTCTCTTCAGCCGACTCACCCGGATGGATTTCCTCGCCCACATGCTGGTACTCGAGATTCTCGTGCATGTATTCAGGCAGGAGGTGGCGGCGATTGGAGGTCGCGTAGATCAAGGTGTTTTCCGACGCTGCGTTGACCGATCCATCAAGCGCCACCTTGAGGGACTTGTAGCTGGCGTCGCCTTCGTCAAACGAAAGATCATCGCAAAAAATGATGAACCGTTCGGGGCGCTTTTCGATCAAGTCGGTGATCTCGCCCAGATCCACCAATTCCGACTTGTCGACTTCGATCAGGCGCAAACCCTTGGCGGCATACTTGTTGAGCATGGCCTTGACGAGCGATGACTTTCCGGTGCCGCGCGCACCGGTCAGCAGGACGTTGTTGGCCGGCAGGCCCTCCACGAACTGGCGCGTGTTCTGTTCCATCGCCTTGCGTTGCCGCTCCACGCCCTGCAGGTTCGAAAGCTTTATTTGAGACAGGCGCGGAACCGCTTGCAGCCAGCCGCGGCCATTGCTCTTGCGCCAGCGAAACGCCACCGCCGAGTCCCAATCAGTCGGCTGCGGTGCGGGTGGCAGAACGGCATCGAGACGGTCGATGAATTGCAGCGCGCGGGAGATCAGTGTCTGGAGATCATTCATTCATGCGGGGTCGCGGTCGGCGACGCTTCGGTGTTGGGGCCTAAGTGCGGCAAACGCGGTCCCGGGATTGAAATGCCGTATCGAATCAACTCCGGTAGTCGGCGTTGATCGAAACGTATTCCGGTGAAAAATCGCAGGTCCAGAGCGTGGTGGTTGCCGCGCCACGATTGAGCAGAACGCGCACCGTGATTTCCGCCTGGCGCATGACGCGCTGGCCGTCCTCTTCCCGGTAATCCGCATGGCGACCACCATTCTCGGCCACCAAGACGTCGTCGAGATAGAGATCGATTAGCGCTTGATCGAGGTCTTCGATGCCGGCATAGCCGACCGCCGCAAGAATGCGGCCCAGGTTCGGATCGGAAGCGAAGAACGCGGTTTTCACCAGCGGCGAGTGGCCAATCGCGTACGCCACCTTGCGGCATTCCTCGATCGACGCCCCCCCCTCTACCCGGATGGTGATGAACTTGGTCGCGCCTTCGCCGTCGCGCACGATGGCCTGTGCGAGTTCGATCGAAAGCTCGGTCAGCGCTCGGGCAAACAGCTTGCCGTCGGCGGTATTGATGCCGGTGATCGCCGCGGTGCCTGATTGACCTGTGGCTATCGCCACAAACGAGTCGTTGGTCGAGGTGTCGCCGTCCACGGTAATCGCGTTGAACGATGCATCGGCGGCGCGCCTCACCAGTGCGTCAAGAACATGCTGCGAAACGCGCGCATCGGTGGCGATGAAGCTGAGCATGGTCGCCATGTTTGGCCGGATCATGCCCGCGCCCTTGGCGATTCCAGTAAGCGTTACCGACCCGCCGCCAATCGAAATTTTGCGCGAAGCGGCCTTGGGCACGGTATCGGTTGTCATGATGGCCGCAGCCGCGTCCAGCCAACTTGCACTGCCGCGTGAGGCGATGACGTCAGGCAAGCTCCTCAACAGGCGCTCCATGGGCAATTGCTCCATGATGACACCGGTGGAAAACGGCAGTACCTGCCCGGCATCAATGCCAAGCTGGCGGGCCAGGTTGGCACATGTGGCGCGTGCATTGTCCAATCCCAGCGCGCCGGTTCCGGCATTGGCGTTACCGGTGTTGACGACCAGCGCCCTGATGCCGGAACCATTGCGCAGGTGCTCGCGGCATACCGTAACGGGCGCTGCGCAAAAGCGGTTGCGGGTGAAGACCCCCGCGACCTGCGAGCCGGGCGCGAGCCAGAAAAGCAGCAGATCGCGGCGATCAGCCTTGCGAATGCCTGCCTTTGCAACTCCAAGCTCAACGCCTGGAACGGCAAACAGGTTGATGGCTAGAGGGGCGCTCAGGTTGACTGGCAAGGCGGGCTCCGACGGATTGCTGGGACGGGCGATGCCCGCGAGCCAGTGCGGCTCGCGGCCTCACTTTTCACGCAAGTTTTCCATGACACTGCTTGTACTTCTTGCCCGAACCGCAGGGACAGGGGTCATTGCGCCCCACCTTCTTGGTAAAGCGCTTGAACGGTGCCAGCGCCTCGGCGGGTTCTTCGGGTTCCGCGTTGGCAAGCGCGTGCTGCAGCCTCATGTGCGCTTCCATTTCCTCGGCTTCCCGCCTGGTTTGCGCTTCGGCGGCTTCGACCTCTTCGCGCGACCGCACGCGCACGGTCATGAGTGTCTTGGTCACGTCGTGCTTGACGGTTTCAAGGAACGATTGAAACAGTTCGAACGCTTCGCGCTTGTATTCCTGCTTGGGATTCTTTTGGGCGTAGCCGCGCAAGTGGATACCCTGGCGCAGGTGGTCAAGCGCCGCCAGATGCTCGCGCCAATGATGGTCGATGGATTGCAACATGACCGAGCGCTCGAACGATGACCAGTTCTCGCGGCCCACTGTCTCGACCTTGGCCTGATAGGTTCTCGCAGCGATGCCGGCCACGCGACCAACGATGTCCTCGTCGTTGAGATTCTGATCGGCTTCAGCCCACTTGTGCACCGGCGCATCGAGACCCCAGTCGTCCCTGAGAATGGTGGTCAGGCCATCCAGATCCCATTGCTCCTCGACGCTTTCGGCGGGTACATGGATGCGGACCACCTGTGAAAAAACGCCGGCGCGCAGGCTGTCGACCGTTTCGGTGATGTCGTCGGAGTCAAGCAGCTCGTTGCGTTGCTGGTAAACCACTTTGCGCTGGTCGTTCGCCACATCGTCGTACTCAAGCAACTGCTTGCGCATGTCGAAATTGCGCGCCTCGACCTTGCGTTGCGCCGATTCGATCGAGCGAGTCACGATTCCCGCTTCGATGGCTTCGCCGTCCGGCATGTTCAGGCGATCCATGATTGCCTTGACGCGATCGCCGGCGAAAATGCGCAGCAGGGGATCCTCCAAGGACAGGTAGAACCGCGACGACCCGGCGTCGCCCTGGCGCCCCGAACGTCCGCGCAGCTGGTTATCCACCCGCCGCGATTCATGCCGCTCGGTGCCGATGATATGCAGCCCGCCGGCGCCCAATACCTGATCGTGCAGCGCCTGCCACTCTTCACGCAGTTGCGTGGCGCGCTGGCTCTTTTCAGCCTCCGACAGGTTCTCGGTGGCTTCCACCAGATCGACCTGCTTTTCAACGTTGCCACCCAGCACGATGTCGGTGCCGCGACCGGCCATGTTGGTGGCGATCGTGATCATTTTCGGGCGTCCGGCCTGCGCCACAATTTCCGCCTCGCGGGCGTGCTGCTTGGCGTTGAGAACCTGATGCGGCAATTCGTGCTTGTCGAGCATGCCGGAGAGCAACTCCGAACTTTCGATCGAAGTGGTGCCTACCAGCACCGGCTGGCCCCGCTGGTAACAATCGGCGATGTCGGCGATGATCGCATTCGATTTTTCCCGTGCCGTGCGAAACACCTGATCAAGCCGGTCCTTGCGCACCATTTGCCGGTGGGTCGGTATCAGCACCGTTTCGAGCCCGTAGATTTCCTGGAACTCATAGGCCTCGGTATCGGCGGTGCCGGTCATGCCTGCCAGCTTGCGGTACATGCGGAAGTAGTTCTGGAATGTGATCGAGGCCAGCGTCTGGTTCTCGGCCTGGATCGCCACATTCTCTTTCGCCTCGACTGCCTGATGCAGCCCGTCGGACCAGCGGCGGCCGCTCATCAGGCGGCCAGTGAATTCGTCAACGATGATCACTTCGCCAGACTGCACCACGTAGTGCTGGTCACGATGGTACAGGTGGGTCGCCCGCAGCGAGGCATACAGGTGGTGCATCAGGCCGATATTCTGCGGTTCGTACAGACTGCCGCCTTCGGGCAGCAGCTTGAGCCGACCCAGAATTTCTTCGGCGTGCTCGAAGCCTTTCTCCGAAAGGTGCACCTGATGCGCTTTTTCGTCGACCCAGAAGTCGCCGGGCGGCTCGGGCTGGTCCGGTTTGGGTTCGGACGCCATACGGGTGAGAAGGGGCGCCACCTCGTTCATTTTGTAGTAGAGATCGGTGTGATCGTCAGCCTGGCCGGAAATGATCAATGGCGTCCGCGCTTCGTCGATCAGGATCGAGTCCACCTCGTCGACGATCGCATAGTTCAGCGCGCGCTGCCTGCGACCGCTTTTCTCGTGCTCGAGGTTGTCGCGCAGGTAGTCGAAACCGAATTCATTGTTGGTGCCAT
>JBEIFV010000156.1:0-14204 GCA_040382235.1 Burkholderiales bacterium | reverse complement strand
CGGCTGGCTGGCCACCGCCACCCGCCCCTTCGTGTTGCTGCTCTCCGGCTCGACCAACAGCGTGTTGCGCCTGATGGGCTTGAAGGATATCCGGGGCATGGCGGTCACCGAGGAGGAAATCCACGCCGTGCTGCAGGAAGGCACCAGCGCCGGCGTGATCGATTCGAGCGAACACGCGATGGTGCGCAACGTGTTTCGCCTGGATGACCGGCAGATCGGCTCGCTCATGCTGCCGCGCGGAGACGTGGTGTGCCTGGATGCCGACGATCCGCTCGAACAAACCCTGACCGCCATCGAGGAATCCGACCACGCGCGCTTTCCGGTGGTGCGCGGCGGGCTGGAAAACATTCTGGGCGTGGTCAACGCACGCAAGCTCCTGTCGCGCATCGCGCGCGGCGAGAAGGCGGTGCTCACGCAAGACCTGCAGGCCCCGCTCTACGTGCCCGAAACGCTCACCGGCATGGAGTTGCTCGACAATTTTCGCGCCTCGGGCACGCAAATGGCCTTCATCGTCGACGAATACGGCGAGGTGCTGGGGATTGTGACGCTGCAAGACCTGATCGAGGCGATCACCGGTGAATTCCAGCCGCGCGACCCGGAAACCTCATGGGCGTTCCAGCGCGACGACGGCTCCTGGCTGATCGACGGCCTGATTCCGCTGCATGAACTCAAGGACCGCCTGACCCTCGACAGCGTGCCCGACGAAGACCGTGGCCGCTACCACACCCTGGGCGGCATGCTGATGTTCCTGACCGGGCGCCTGCCGCAAACCGGCGACCGTGTCGAATGGGAAGACTGGCGCTTCGAGATCGTCGACATGGACGGCAAGAAGATCGACAAGGTGCTGGCCACGCGGGTGCCGAAAATCGCGCCAGTGGCAACGGCCGTCGCCACCAAGTAAGTCCGCGTCTACTTCACTTATTTCTCCCCCTTCAAGGGAGAGGTCAGGGGTGGGGATGGGGACCTTCTTTCGTCGGGAACACCCCCATCCCCACTCCTGCCCTCCCCTTGAAGGGGAGGGAGACACGCGCTGCAGCGCCGCGACCCGCAGCGCCGGTGCTACTTGTCAGTCCAGGGCAGCTCTTTCCACAGCGCCCGAAAGCGCGTGTCATCCGAGCGCAATTCGGCCTCATAGGCCGCCGGCCCCAGATAGCGGATCGGCGCGAAGGCGCGCTCCGCCGCGGCCTTGAAGGCCGGATCGGCCACCGCCTTTTCGATCGCCCCGGCCAGGCGCGCACGCACCGCCGGCGGCAGGCCCTTGGGCGCGGCGATGCCGCGCAGCGAGGCCATTTCAAACGCGAAACCCTGTTCGCGAAAGGTCGGCCAGTCGGCCGCCATCGGCAGGCGTGCGGCGGTCATCTGCCCCAGGCAGCGAATCGGCGAGCCGCCCTTCTGGTATTGCAGGGCCTCGCCCACATTGATGGCCGCCACCGTGATGTGCTTGCCGATGATCGCGGTGCGCGTATCGGCACTGCCCTTGAACGGCACATGGGTCATTTGCACGCCGGCGCTTTTCTCGAAAAACAGCATCGCCAGGTGATCGTCCGAACCGACGCCGGTGGAACCCACGGTCACCACCTTTGGATTGGCCTTCGCGAAAGCCGCCAGCTCGGCCAGGCTTTTCAAGGGGCTTTCGTTGTGCACGCAAAAGGTGCCGGGGTCGTCCACCACATTGCCCAGCAGGTCGTAGCCCTGCCAGTTCCACGCCACCTTGCGCTCGATCGGAATGCTCACCACCGGCGGGGTATTGATGAAGCCGATGGTATAGCCGTCGGGCGAGGCCGCGGCGATGGCGCCAAAGCCGATATCGCCGCCGGCGCCCGGCCGGTTGATCACGTTGAACTTGGCGCCATCACCCAGGTGCTTTTCAAGGAAGGGGATGATGTTGCGCGCGATGATGTCGGTGCCGCCGCCGGGGGCGTAGGCGATGATCATGTTGATCGGCTGGTCGGATGGCCAGGCGGCATGGGCGGCCAGAGGCAGGGTGCCAGCCATGCATGCGGCCACCGACGCAAGGCGCCGCAACATGGCGCGCCGGGAAAGGAACGACAGAATACGTGTGCTCATGCTCTCCTCCATCAGTTTTTGTGTGAAGGCGAGTATAGCGGCCGCGCGGCAGCGGCCGGCAGCATCAGGCAAGGCCCTACTCGACCCAGTAGTTCTCCAGGTTCTTGATGCCCCATGTCTCGGAGTTCTCGATGGCCACGATCTTCTCGCCGCCGGCGGCGCGCGAGAGGTCGAGCATTTCCGGGCGCACATGCACGCCGGACTTGGTGGAGAAGAAGATCTTGATCATCGGCGTCACCAGCGACTTCGCGGTCTGCTCGGTGACCACGCCCAGCCGCCCGGAGGTCAGTCGCACCAGCGTGCCCACCGGATAAATGCCGATGCACTTGACGAAGGCGCGAAACACGGCCTCATCGAAATGCCCGTTGCACCAGGCGCTCATTTTCTTGATCGCTTCGGCCGGCCCCCAGCTGGCCTTGTAGGGCCGATCCGAGGTGACGGCATCGTACACATCGCACACCGCGCCCATGCGCGCGAGCAGGCTGATGCCCTCACCTTTCTGGCGATGCGGGTAGCCGCTGCCATCCATTTTTTCATGATGGTGCAGGCACACCTCGAGCACACCCGCACTCGCGCTGCCGCCTTCGACCAGCAATTCATGGCCGCGCTCGGGATGGCTTTTGACGATGACGAATTCCTCGTCGCTGAGCTTGCCGCGCTTGTTGAGAATCGCCGCCGGGATCACGGCCTTGCCCAGGTCGTGCATCAGGCCGGCCATGCCGGCCTCGCGGGTTTGCCGCTCATCGAGGTTGAGCGCACGCGAGAGCGCCACCATCATGGCGCATACCGCCACCGAATGCATGTAGGTGTAGTCGTCGACGGTCTTCAGGCGCGCCAGGCTGATCAGCGCCCCCGGGTTGCGGCTGACTGAAAGCGAGATATCCTCGACCAGCCCGCTGGCGGTCTCGAGCGAAACCGACTTGCCCATGCGCGCTTCCTGGAACATCCCCACCACCGCGCGCTTGCCCTCGGAGATGATTTTCTTTGCTCGCTGCATTTCTTCGCCGATGGGTACCGGCCTGGCAGGCACTGCCGCTGGCGGCGGCGCGGCCACCACCACCGTCGCCGGTTCCGCCGCAGTCGCTTGCGCCACGTCCAGACCTCGGGCGGTGTCGATGAACACCTCGGTGATGCCGCTTTCGGCAATCAGCCGGATGTCGTTCGGATCCTTGATCACGAACCTCGAACGCAGGAATGGGTGCTGCATCCACGAGCCGCCCATGCCCGCAAGATACATCCCCAACCTCAACTGATCGACGGAAATTTTTTTCATGTGAATCGCGTGCCTGAAAACTCCAAAAATCGGGGCTTGCTCCATCGGCAGGGACTGCCCCGAACCTTCGGGTGCCAGGCCAAGGCGCTTTTGCGAACGCCCTGCAATGCATGGCGCGCGACGCAGGCGGCATACCGGCTCCGTCCATTGCCAAGCTTCCACTCTACGTCGCCAGTGCGGCGCCCCATGTGCCGATAAGAGCCGCTGTAGCCGCGCTTTTCGATGACAGCCATGTCGCAGCATGCGCATGCCGGCCTGGTGGCTTCCGGCATCACCGCCATTGCCGTGACCGTTTCGACAGTGGCAACCATGGCGCGCGCCTACGCGCGGGTGCACGATTTGGAACCACAGGCCGTTGCCGAGGGTGCGCTGCTGGCCACCGGAAGTGCGCCAGTGGCGGTGTGAGCTACGTGGAGCCTGCCCAGCCGCACCGGCCCGCAATCAGGCACGCAGCAGCAGCCACAAGCCTTGGCAGGTGTAAACGGTGGCGATACAGAAGATCAGGCGCTGGGTCCAGGCGCGGAACTGCACGTCGCTCATGGCTTCGAGCACGCGCTGCGAGAGCTTGGTGCCGGCCACCGCCAGCAGCACCGCCGCGATTAGAGCCAGCGGCGGAATGCCTTCTCCGCCCAGGATGACGAACTGGCCGAAGTAGGCAATCTTGATCAGGTGGCCGAAGGTCTGGATGGCCGCCTTGGTGGCCACCAGTTGCTTGCGGTCGATCTTCGAGCCGGTGAAAAACGTGTCGAGAATCGGCCCCGCCACGCCGGCCAGGAGTTGCAGCGAGCAGCACACCACGCCGCACAAAATACCGTGACCCAGGCGTTCGGCATCCGGCTTGAGTGAAGCCGGCAACAGCATGGCGATCAAGGGCGTGAGCCCCAGCACCAGCAGTACGGTGGGCTTGTCGGCGCGAAACGCCAGGAGCGCCATCGCGCCCAAGGGCAGCGCCGCGCCGATCAGGTAGAAGCCGACGCAGTGCCAGCGCACATGCGCGCGCCACAGGAAGGCACGCGAGGCGTTGGAAGCCAGTTGCGCCACACCGTGCAGCACCATCGCCTGCGCCACCGGCAGCACCAGCACCAGCACGCCCATCAGGATCATGCCGCCGGCCATGCCGAAAATGCCCGAGAGAAACGAGGTCAGCAGGACCAGGGTGGCAAGCGCGGTGGCTAGGGGCAGGCTGAACATCGAAGTCACGCAAATCGGCGGGTGAGCATTTTTTAGCGTGAAACAAACGGAATGTCGCTCTGGTGCAAACAAGGGCCCGGAAGCGCAAGGCTCTGGATGCCCGCCTGCGCGGGCATGACAGGTTTCATGGTTCGGGGTGGCGCTGACGCCATGACCGTCAGCGAGGTCGCGTCCGGGCGCCCTGCAGCCGATGCCGTGCGACAGCGCCCGAGATTCCCGGCAGCGCGCAACCCGTACAACGGAATCCGCGCACCGCCGCGCTGCAACGCGGCGGCGCACCGGCCCGCTTCAGACCATTTTGGTGTCGAACATGTGCATGGCGACGCCGGCCTGGGCGAAATTGCCCACGTCCGCGGCGGCGGCCTGCCCTTCCCTGGAAGCGAAAGCCGCGCCGATGGCCTCCATCGAATCGAAGGTCAAGGTGGCGATCAGGTGCAGCGGCGACGGCCCGGCCGGCGTGCCGATCGGGGAGGCATTGACTTCGTAGGCGCGCAGGCCCGGAATGGTCTTGGCCAGCGGCACGTGCTTGCCGAAGTAGTAGGCATCGAAGGCCGCCGCATCGGCGGGTTTGTTGTAGAGAACGAGAAGCTTGGCCATGGTGTTTCCTCCGGGGTTGAAATATTTTTCCTTAGAAGTTGCAAAGCCTGCAGCGTGCGGGCGCTCGCAGCTTAGCGCATGCGTCCGGGCCGCGCCGCGAAGTCCGTTAACTCCACAGCGCAGTGACACCCGGTGGCGGCGAAAACGGCAGGTCACCGCGTTTTAGTACCGCCTCCCAGCCGCCATTGGCGGCCAGTATTTCGGCCTGCCGATGCTTGGCGCGTGCGTCCACTTCGGCCGGGTCGAGGCGTGCGAGCAGGGCCGCTTCCATGCGCGCGAGCACCGGCGCGTAGGCCGGGTCGGCGCTCACATCACGCAGCTCCTCAGGGTCCTGCTGGCGGTCGAACAACTGCGGCGCGAAGCTCACGCAGCGCACATACTTGTAACGCCGGTCCTGCGCCATGAAAATCGCCTCGCGCGAACCGGTGGCGTGATATTCGGAAAACACCACGCGCTCGGCGTCCGGTGTATCGATCATGCCGAACAGGGATTGCCCGGACGAGGGCTGCGGCGCCGCGCCCACCGCATCAAGCGTGGTGGCGAACACATCGATGAGACTGGCCGGTGTGCTCACCACCTGCCCCGCCGGCACCCCGGCGCCAGCCAAGATCATCGGTATGCCCACGCTCTCTTCATACATGGTGCTCTTGCCCCACAGGCCGCGGCTACCGTTGTTGTCGCCATGGTCGGTGGTGTAGAGCACGCGGGTGGAAGAATCGAGACCGGTCTCCTCAAGTGCGGCGATGATCTTGCCGACCTGCTCGTCCAGAAAGCTCACCAGCCCGAAGTAACCGGCGAGCGCTCGCCGCACATCGGCCTCGCCCTTCATGGCGGCGTTATAGGGCACGATGCGCGCGTAATCCTGCAGATAGGGATGCTGTGGCCGCGCCTCAGGCGCATATTGCTTGGGCATCGGCAAGCGCATGTTGGCATAGCGGTAATAGTGCTCGGGCGGCGCTGTCAGCGGAAAATGCGGTGCGACCATGGAGACGAACAGCACCCACGGTTTGCCTGCGTACTTGGGCGCTTCCTCGCGCAGCCAGATCTGCGCCTGGGCCGCGATGTCGCGGTCATAGCGGGTGTAGTCGGATTCGCCGGGGCCGGCCATGCCGATCATCTTTTTCGCGCCGCCGCGCGGCGGCGCATCCGGGCTGCGGTTGAGCGCCAGCAGATCGCCACGGCCATCGACGATGTGCATGGCGATGCGCTCTTCGGAGAAGCCGTGGTCGTCGCCCGGATGGCCGCGAAAATGCAGCTTGCCGATCGACACCACCTGGTGCCCGTTTGCGCGCAGCACATGGTGCCAACTGGGCACCGAGCCCTCATAGGCATCGGCATTGTCCCAATAGCCGATCTCGTGGTTGTAGCGCCCGGTGGCAAGGGCTGCACGCGCCGGCACGCAGATCGGGCAGGGGGTCGAGGCCTGGGTGAAGCGGGTGCCGCGCGCGGCCAGCGCGTCCAGATGCGGGGTGCTGATGAAGGGATGGCCGGCGGCGCCCATTACCTTTGGGTTGTGCTCGTCGGAAAAGAGGATCAGCAGGTTTTGCGGTGTCATCGGATCGTGGGCGGTTTTGATGCGACGGCCGTAATATACGCCCGCCGAATATCACAACGTCAGGAGACACGCGATGCATCGTCGCAGTTTGTTGCAAACCGCTCTCGCAGCCGCCGCCGTACCTCGCTTCGCATACGCCCAGGCCTGGCCGCAAAAATCGATCCGCTTCATCGTGCCCTACATTCCCGGCAGTGCGCCCGACGTACTGGCGCGCACGCTGGCCGAGCGTCTCACTACCGCGCTGGGCCAATCCCTGGTGATCGAGAACCGGCCCGGCGCGGGCAGCAACATCGGCAACGAGATGATCGCCAAGGCCGCACCCGACGGCTACACCATCGGGCTTGCCACTTCGGCCATGGTCACCAACCCCTGGTTGTATCGCAAGGTCGCCTATGACCCGCTGGCCGATTTCACACCGATCAACCTTTCGGTGGCGATGCCGCACCTGCTCGTGGTGACTCCGGACTCGCCGGTGAAAACCGTGACCGATCTGGTGCGCCTTCTGAAGGATGCGCCGGGGAAATACAACTATGCCTCGGGCGGCAACGGCAGCGGCGCACACCTGGCGGCGGAGCTTTTCAAGTCGATGGCCGGTGTCGATGTGCTGCACGTGCCGTACAAGGGCGCGCCGGAGATCATCACCTCGGTGATCAGCAAGGCCGCGCTGTGCGGCTTTCCGACACTGGCCACCGCCATGCCGCAGGTCCGCGGCGGGCGCCTGCGCGCCATCGCCGTCACCGGCGCGAAGCGCAATCACGGCTTGCCGGAAGTGCCGACCATCGGCGAGACCATTGCCGGCTATGACCTGGCTTCGTGGTTCGGCCTGATCGCGCCGGCCAAGACGCCACTTGAGGCCGTGCGCCGCATCGATGCCGAAACCCAGAAGGCCCTGCAGGACCCGGCGTTTCGCGACAAGGTGCAGGCCGACGGCAGCGAAGTGGTCAACATGGGCCACCTCGAATTCGCCGCCTTCATGAAGAGCGACTTCGCCAAGGCCAAGCGGGTGGTCGAGCTGTCGGGCGCGCGCGTCGATTGAAACCTCGAACTCGATGGAAACAACAATGAATGTCCTGACACGAACCACGCGCCCCTTCGACGGCCAGCGCCCCGGCCCCTCGGGCCTGCGCAAGAAGGTGACCGTGTTCCAGCAGCCGGGCTACCTGGAAAACTTCGTGCAGTCAATCTTCGACGCCCTCGAAGGCTTCGCCGGCCAGACCCTGGTGGTCGGTGGCGACGGCCGCTATTTCAACGACAAGGCAATCCAGATCATCGTGCGCATGGCTGCGGCCAACGGCTTCGGCGAAGTACTCATTGGCCGGCACGGCATCCTGTCGACCCCGGCGGCGAGTTGCGTGATCCGCGCGCGCGGCGCGTTTGGCGGCATCATCCTGTCGGCCAGCCACAATCCGGGCGGAGCGGATGGCGACTTCGGCATCAAGTACAACGCCGGCAACGGCGGGCCGGCGGCCGAGAAAATCACCGAGGCGATCTACCGGAACAGCTTGGCGATCGGGCGCTATCTCACCGTCGATGCACCGGATATCGACCTGGCCACGCTTGGCACCCGCATGCTGGGCACCATGCGCATCGAGGTGATCGACCCGGTGGCCGACTATGCGCAGCTGATGGAGCGCCTGTTCGATTTCGACGCCATCCGCAAGCTGCTGGCGACGCCGGGTTTCTCGATTCTCTTCGACGCCATGCATGCGGTGACCGGCCCTTACGCGCGCGAGATTCTGACAGGGCGGCTGGGCGCGCCGGCCACGGCGCTGATCAACTGCACACCGCTGCCGGACTTCGGCGGCGGCCATCCCGACCCCAACCCGACCTATGCAACCGAACTGATCGAGCGCATGTTCAGGCCCGGTGCCGACGGCGCGGTGCCGGACTTCGGCGCCGCCAGCGACGGCGATGGCGATCGCAACATGATCGTGGGCGCGCGCTTCATCGTGACCCCCTCCGACAGTCTGGCGGTAATCGCGGCCAACGCCCACCTTGTGCCCGGCTACGTCGCGGGCCTGAAAGGAGTGGCGCGCTCCATGCCCACCAGCGCCGCGGTCGATCGGGTGGCCGCAGCCCTGGGCATCCCCTGCTTCGAAACCCCCACCGGCTGGAAATTCTTCGGCAACCTGCTCGACGCCGGCCAGGTCACCCTGTGCGGCGAGGAAAGCGCCGGCACCGGCTCGGACCATGTGCGCGAAAAGGATGGCCTGTGGGCGGTGCTTTTTTGGCTCAACATCATGGCCGCGCGCGGCATGTCGGTCGAGGCCATCGTGCGCGACCACTGGCGCCGCTTCGGCCGCAACTACTATTCGCGCCATGACTACGAAGGCGTTGACAGCGCCGCGGCGCAGGCGTTGATGGAGGCACTGCGTGCGTCCCTGCCCGGGCTCCCGGGCCGCCTCATCGGCGCGGCAAAAGTGGCGTGGGCCGACGACTTCGCCTACACCGACCCGATCGACGGTTCGATAAGTTCGGCGCAGGGGGTGCGCGTCGGATTTGCCGACGGCGCGCGTGTCGTGTTTCGCTTGTCCGGCACCGGCACCGAGGGCGCCACGCTGCGCGTTTACCTCGAGCGCTTCGAGCCGGACGTGAACCGGCATGCGATGGAAACGCAGGCGGCGCTGGGGGGGCTGATCGCAGTCGCCGAGGAGTTGGCTGGCATTCGCGCGCGCACCGGGCGCATGCAGCCGACGGTGATCACCTGAGGGCGCGGAAGTCTGTCCAGTACGGATCGAGGAGCAGCATTCCAGCCGGCCCCACGCGAGTTCGCGGCGATTCTGGTGTGCGCGCGGTCCGCGCCTCGTGCGCCGTCGCGTAGCGGAAGACGAGCGTATCAGCGCGGCGTCACGTTCAGGTTGGCGAAATAGCCCTCGGTGCCGATGTCGACAAACAGTCCGATGGCACCGCGGCGCGCGGGTCCCAGGCGCATGTCGTTCACGGTCAGTTCAAGTTTGTCGTTGACGAATGCCCGGACCATGCTGCCATCGATCTCCAGCCGCAGGCGGATCCATTCGCCATCGGCGATGTCGGCGCCCGCTTCGTAGCGGCCGTCAGGGAAATCGCGACGCAGCCGGTCGAATTTCCAGTCTGGATAGGCGAAGTACTGGATCGCGCGGACATTGCGTGGGCGGCCGGGCTCGCGCTTGCGGCCATTGGTCGGGCGCAGGTAGATCGATTCGAAACTCTTGTGATCGGCGGCGGTGCGAAACGCGATGCCGATGAAGGCCCGCACATCGCGCGGCGCCTGCGGGCCCAAGCGCCCCATGACGTCGACCTCGATGCTGCCGTTGCCGAAGTCGACGGGAATGACGACATAAGTCGGCTCGTCGCCATAGCCTCCCAGCCCGACGCCGGCGCGCACGACTTGGTCGCTCAGCGCAACGCGCAAGGCCTTGCGCCCGTCGGCTTCGCCCGCAGCGGCCACGACGCCATTGAGGGCCGCACCGGCCGGCAGCGCGTCGAGTGCAAAGCTCTGTGCGTAAGCGCCGGTCACCGTGCACAAAGCCAGCAAAGCCGCTCTACGAAAAAGCGTCGAAAGCATGGTCGGTCTCCAGGGTCGATCAGCGCGCCGTCAGTTGCCGCACCGCGCCCATCCAGTCCTCGATATGGTAGGCGCGGGCCAGCTTGCCGTCGCGCACGGTATGGATGTCGATGGACATGACGCGGAAGGATTTGCCGCCATGCGGCACGTTCATGAAAGCGCCGGCCGGCGTACCCGAAGCTTCTCCGCGCACGATGACGCGGTCGCCCGCGACCAGGATTTCCCTGATCTCCCATTTGAGATCGGGGATGGCCCTGGAGAATCCGGCGATACCCGGCGCGACTTTGTCGCGCGGACTGCATTGCTCGTTGCCGCCGCAGGACACCCAGTCAGGCGTGGTCGAACCCATGACCAGCGCGGCGGCGTCGCGCCCCGGCGCCGCGTTGAGTGCTTCGTAGAAAGGGGCGACGATGGCGCGCGCCTGTTCCACGCTGAGCGTCTGGGCGCCTGCCGCGGCGCTCGCCAGCGCGGTGACTGCGAACACCAGGCGGGCGAGGCGGTGGGGTGCGGGTTTCTTCACGGTTAACCTCCTGAAAAAAAATGGGTGGGAGACGCCATTAAGGGGTAGCGCGTATCATTGGTCCAACGCATAATTTTCATGGTGTATGCAGGAAATCGATTTACGCCGCATCGACCTCAATCTCCTGGTCGTCTTCGACGTGCTGATGGCCGAGCGCAGCGTGACGCGGGCCGCGGCGCGGCTGGCCCGCACGCAGTCGGCGGTCAGCCATGCGCTGGCGCGGCTGCGCGAGCAGGTCGGCGACCCCCTCCTGGTCAAGGTCGGTGGCCGCATGAGCGCCAGCCCGCGCGCGGAGTCGCTCGCCGAAGACGTGCGCCTGATGCTGCACGGGGTACGGCGCATGCTGGCGGCGCCGACGGCCTTCGTTGCGGCCAGCAGCGAGCGGACGTTCCGCGTCGCGATTCCCGACCTGACCATGGCGCTCTTCGCGCGGCTGACCGTCGCCGTCCAGCGCGAGGCCCCCGGAGTCACGATGGAATGGGTGCCGCGCGACGACAACACTTCGCTCGCGGTCGCCGAAGGGCGGGTCGACATCGCCCACATGCCGACGGCCATCGCAATGCCGGACGGGATCGAGGCGGAGTCGGCCGGATCGTTTCGCTGGGCCACCTTCGCGCGCCGCGGCCACCCTGCCGTCAAAAGCTTCGGCGCCGCCGCCTGGCGTCGCTATGCGCATGTCGCCGTGCGCGTAGACACCAAAATTCCCAGCCCCGTCGCGAGCGCGGCAGGCAAGTACGCGCGGCGCCGCGTCAGCGTCTGGGTGCCGCACTTCTCGGCAGTCGCCCCCCTGCTCGCACACCCCGACCTGCTGGCGACGCTGCCCCTGATCGCGATGGTCGATTCGATGGAGCGCTACGACCTGGTGGCGCTGCGTCCACCGTTCCCCATCCCGCCGATGCCGCATCGCTTGATCTGGAGCCGACGCCTGGCGGGCGAGCCCGGGCTCGCGTGGCTGCGCGCGCATCTGCGGCAAACCCTGCAGGCGGTGTTGGTCGAAGGTGAAGCCGCCATCCTTGGCCGTGCAAGCGCCGACGCCGCAGCCGGCGCCAGACGCGTGCGCAGCAGGCGCGACGCGCCGTGAAATCGGCCGGCGCCCACCACCACAGCGTGACGGCTGCGTCAATCAAGTCGGCCTGGTTGACGGCGCACGGGCCCTGCTACGCTTGCCCGGTACCTGCCATCGAGGGCGCCACCCTGCGCGGTTAGCGCGCACGCTTCGAGCCGGCCCTGTAACAGCATGCGATTGAAACACAGGCGCCACTGGCTCGCCTGATGGTCCGGGCACAGCCGCGGCCAAGGCGCCTGGAGAGGGCACACGCGCGCCGCATCAGCGGCACGCGCAGCGCGTCACACCTCGATCAGCTTGCGATTTCCCGCGCCAGGCAAAGTGCGCAGCGTGCGGCCGGTATAGGCGGTGTAGCTGGTGCTTTTGACGGTGCTGACAAAGCGCCAATCGGCGCGACACTCGTCGGCGTTGGCCGTCACCAGCAGGTAGCCGCGGTTCGCGGTCTCGGCATACACCAGCGGCCCGATGATCTGCTGCAGGCCGGCGGCCACTGCCAGCGGATTCTCGGTAGGGAAAAACGCTTCAAAGCCGGGCGACGAGACGCCCGGGGTGGCGAACTCGACGCCGACGGGGTTGTTGCCGAAATCCGCCAGATCGCTGGCCCAGGCGTTGTGGGTGTCGCCGGCCAGCACCACCAGGTTCTTGTTGAGCGCACGTGCCGTGCCAAGCACCGTCTCGCGTGCCACCGCATAACCATCCCATGCATCGAGGTTGTAGGGAATCGCCGGCTGCGCCAGGATCGCCTGCTCTTGCAGCGTAAGCGTAGCCGGTGCGGTTGCGGCCTTGAACAGTATCGCGCTGTAATTGGTAAAGCTGATCTGCCCCAGCACCAGCGGCGCCGGAATGTTCATGCGGCCCATCAACACCTGCTGGCCAAGCACGGTCCAGGTGGCACTGGTGGCGGCCATGCGCCCGCTCAACCACTGGGCCTGCTCGCTACCTAGCAACTGGCGTGCCGGATTGGCCAGCGCGGCGCCGAAAGCCGCGCCGTTGAAGCCGGTGGCGCCAAAGAAACTGGCGAACGCGAGTTGCTGGTCGCGCCCGATCAGCCTGGTGTCGAGCATGTGCAGATCGACCAGGTTGCCGAACGAAAATGAACGGAAGATGCGCAAGAGGCGCGTTGACTCTATCGGGCGGATCGGCATCCATTCGTAATAGGCGCGGATCGCCGCGTCGCGCCGCATGAAGAAGTCGCCTTCGTCCGGCTGGTGATTCTGGGCGCCATTCTTCCAGGTGTCGTTGGTGATCTCATGATCGTCCCACACGCACACCCACGGAAAGGCGGCGTGCGCGGCCTGCAGATCGGGGTCGGAGCGGTATTGCGCGTAGCGGGTCCGGTAGTCGGTGAGCGCCAGCAACTCGGTTGCCGGCTGTGAAACACGCCCAAGCGCCGCGGCGTCTTCCGACGCGTAGCCGGTGGCCGCGTACTCATAGATGTAGTCGCCCAAATGCACCGCGACATCGACATCGCCCTGGGTCGCGGCGTCGGCGTAGGCGTTGAAGTAGCCGGCCGGATAGTTGGAGCAGGAAAACACCGCCAGCTTGACCGAAGCCACGCTGCCGATCGGCAGCGTACGCGTACGACCGGTAGGCGACACCTGGCCGCCGGCGGTGAATCGATAGAACAGCCGTGCGTTCACCGGCAGGCCGAGCACATCGACCTTGACCGTGAAGTCGGCGGTGGCATTGGCGAGAGCACGACCGCGCCGCACCATGCGGGTGAAGCCGGCATCGAATGCCACATCCCAGAATACCGGCACCGACGCCCCCAGGGCCGGATTGACGCGGGTCCAGATGATGACCCGGTCAGCCAGCGGATCGCCGCTGGCCACACCATGCTGGAACGCAGCCGTCGGATCGGCGAATGCACTGGCCGAACGCACCAGAGCGGTGGTGGCAAGCGCGCCAATGCCGACATCGCGCATGAAATCGCGACGCTTGAGTGATTGAAGTTTTGTCATGACGTAAGGCCGGGCTGGCAGCCGGCGCGGGCGGGTTGCAATGAACGCACCTTAGAGAGCCGCGGTTACGCCAGCGTGAAGCGAATTCAAGGCTTACGCAGCCGAACGGATCATGCGCGACGCATAGTCCGGACCATGCGCATTCGGACATGAAAGCGTCATGCGCCTGGCGAATAATCATCGATCAGTTCATTGACCGTCGGCGCCCTCGATACTGCCGTCTTCCATACAACCCAAACCTGAAACGCCCATCATGAAAACCCTGCTCAAACCCCTGATCGCCTTCTCGTTCGTGGTACTTGCCGCGGTCCAGCCCGCACACGCGCTGGTGGTTGGCTCGGTTGCCGCCAATGGCAACACGGTCGACACGACCTTCACCACCGGCAACAACGTTGGTGTGGACTTCAGTTTCACCAACGGAAACTCACCT
>JBEIFV010000155.1:0-14528 GCA_040382235.1 Burkholderiales bacterium | reverse complement strand
AGGAAAGCGAATTCTGATCACCGGGGTATTGAGCAACCGCTCGATCGCCTATGGCATCGCCCGCGCCTGCCACAAGCAGGGTGCGCAACTGGCGTTCACCTACCAGGGTGAGCGTTTCGAGGAACGCATTCGCGGATTCGCCGCCGAATTCGGCTCGACCTTGACCTTCCCCTGCGACGTCGCTGACGACGCGCAGATCGCCGCGGTGTTTGCCGCGTTAGGGACCCACTGGGACGGTCTGGAGGGTCTGGTGCATGCGATCGGCTTCGCCCCGAAGGAGGCGATCGAGGGTGACTTCCTCGACGGCGTGTCGCGCGACGCCTTCCGTATCGCCCACGACATCTCCAGCTACAGCTTCGCCGCCTTGGCCAAGGCCGCCATGCCGCTGATGCAGGGCCGGGGTGGTGCCCTGCTCACCCTCACGTATCTTGGTGCCGAGCGGGTGGTACCCAATTACAACACCATGGGCCTGGCCAAGGCAAGTCTGGAAGCTGCGGTGCGCTACATGGCGGGCAGCCTCGGGCCGCGTGGACTGCGCGTCAACGGCATCTCCGCCGGCCCGATCAAGACCTTGGCCGCAATGGGCATCGGCGGATTCTCGAAAATTCTCAAATTCGTCGAGGAAAATGCGCCGCTGCGCCGCAATGTCAGCATCGACGATGTCGGCAATGTGGCGGCCTTCCTGCTTTCCGATCTCGCCGCGGGCGTCACCGGCGAGATCACCTATGTCGACAACGGCTTCAACAAGGTGGTCGGCGGCATGCCGACGGCCTGACCCACCCCCTACCCCTACTTTCGCAAGGTCTTTCGTGCCTGTACACACCAGCATCAAACCCAATCTCTACAAGGATTCCGTGGCGCTGATGCGCATCGCCGAAAAGCTGCTGCAGGATCCCGCGATCCAGCGCGCGACGCTGGTCATGGGAACGCCGGCCAACAAGGAAATCCTCGATGAGGCCGGTCTGCTGGACGGGCAAGCGGCCGCCGCCGGCCCCAGCGACCTGATCGTGGTGGTCGAGAGCCTGTCGGATGAGGCCTTGAAGGCTGCGTTCGACGCGATCGACGCTTCGCTGACCGCGATTGCCAAACCGTCCGGCGAAGCGCGCGTGATTCCCGCCCACAGCATCACCATGGGCCTGGGAGCTGGCGGCATGGCGACGGCCAACCTGGCGCAGATCTCGGTACCGGGCGCCTATGCCGGCGCCGAAGCGCTCAAGGCGGTGAAAGCCGGCCTCAACGTTTTTCTGTTTTCCGACAACGTGCCGCTTGACCAGGAACTGGCGATCAAGCTGCTCGCGCAAGATCGCGGCCTGATCGTCATGGGACCGGACTGCGGCACCGCGATCATAGGCGGTGTGCCGCTGGGTTTCGCCAATGTGGTGCGCCGCGGCAATGTCGGGCTGATCGGCGCCTCCGGCACCGGTCTGCAGGAGGTCGCCTGCCAGGTGCACCTGCAGGGCGCGGGGGTGAGCCATGCCATCGGCACCGGCGGGCGCGATGTCAAGGCGGAAATCGGCGGCATCAGCATGCTGATGGCGCTCGATCTGCTGGCCGCGGATGGCGCCACCAAGGTCATCGGGATTGTGTCGAAGCCGCCGGCGCCGGCGGTCATGCCGGCGGTGATCGAGCGCGCCGGGCGTGCCGGCAAACCGGTAGTGCTGTGCTTCCTGGGCGGTGCGCGCCAGACGACGCCACCCAAGGTGACGCAGACTGCCGATCTTTACGCATGTGCTTCGGCTTGCGTGGCGCTTTCTCTGGACCGCCCGGCCGCAGCCATGGTCGATTGCACATTGCCGACCCTGCCTTTCGCGCCGGGCCAGCGCTATCTGCGCGGCTTGTTTTCGGGCGGCACTTTTTGCACTGAAGCACAGGTCGCCCTGCGCTCCCTGGGTATCACCAGCTATTCCAACGTGCCGCTGGACCCGCCGCTTGCGCTGCTACAACCCGGTCGCTCGCAACAGCACACCATGCTCGATCTGGGGGATGACGATTTCACCGTAGGTCGCCCGCACCCGATGATCGACCCTTCGCAGCGTCTGGCACGCCTGGCAACCGAGGCCGCCGACGCGGAGACCGCCGTGATCCTGCTCGACATCGTGCTGGGTTATGCCGGCCATATGGATCCGGCCGGCGCCCTGGTCGATGCGATCCGCGCCGCGCACGCAGCCGCCGGCAAGGCCGGGCGCGGACTTGCAATCGTGGCCTTTGTATGCGGTACCGAAGAAGATCCGCAAGTGCGGTCCGCGCAGGAGCAGAGCCTGCGCCAAGCAGGGGCGTTGCTTGCGCCTTCAAGCACGCATGCGGCCCGCCTGGCCGCTCAATTGGTGGCGCGATGAAACGCCAACCCTGTTGCCTGGCAGCGATGTCGCACATGTTTTCGGGCGCAATCCCATGAGCGCGCGGCGCGTGGTGATCGCGCTGGGCGGCAACGCGGCTTACCCTCCCACCATTCGCGGCACGGCCGAGGAACAACTGGCAGTCATGGCCGAACTGTGCGAGCACTTTGTGCGCATGATCGAGGATGGCTATCAGCTGATCCTCACGCACGGCAACGGGCCGGTGGTCGGCAACATCCTGTTCCGCATGGCCAAGACCGCGCTCGAGCTGCCGCCGATGCCGATGGATGTGTGCGTGGCCCATTCGCAAGGCGGCATGGGATACATGCTGCAACAATCCTTTTCCAACGTGCTCAAGCGCCGTCGCTGCAACGCCACCGTGGCTGCGGTCCTGACCGAAGTCGAGGTCGACCCGAACGACCCGGCATTCGCCAACCCGACCAAACCGGTAGGAAAGTTTTTCTCGGCCGATGAAGCCGCGCGCATGGCTGAAGGGACCGGCTGGATATTCAAGGAAGACTCGGGCCGCGGCTGGCGGCGCGTTGTCGCCTCGCCCGCACCGCGCAAGATTCTCGACCTGGCGGCGATCGAAGCCCTGCTGGCGGCCGGCATCATTCCGATCGCAGCTGGCGGCGGCGGCATTCCGGTGGTGCGCGGCGCCGATGCCTGTCATCAGGGCGTGGCCGCGGTCATCGACAAAGACCTCACCTCGGCGATGCTGGCGGCGCAAGCCGGCGCCGATACGTTGATCATGCTGACCGGCGTGCCGCAAGTGATGCTCGATTTCGGCAAGCCGGGCGCACGCGCAGTCGCACGGATGACGGTCGGCGAGGCGCGCAAGCACATGGCCGATGGACAGTTCCCTCCCGGCAGCATGGGTCCAAAGGTTGAGGCGGCGCTCAATTACCTTGCCGCGCGTGACGGCACGGTGGTGATCACCTCGCTTGAACATGCCTACGACGCACTGGCAGGAGGCGCCGGAACCAGGCTGGTACGTGATGCCTGAAGTTGCACAAGCGGTGCGGGTATGCGCGGTTGGACACATCGCCGCAGCCGCGTTGCGTGCCAGCGGCGGCCGGGTTGCCCGCCTGCCGGCCTTTCCCGAGGCGCCCTATGTGCTGGCCGGACGCGAAATCGTCTGGATCGGCCACAACGGACCGATGCATCCTCGTGCGGTTTGCGTCGCCGGTTCCTTCAGCTTGGAAGACGAGTTCATGCCTCAAATCCAGGCATGGCGTCCGGTTCCTGCCAGTAGCTGTGCGGGGACGGCACCACGCTTGATCGCGGCCATGTCGACCCTGCCCGGCCTGCTTCTATCCGAGCTGCCGCAACGCGGTTACGCCCCCCTGATCGACGCGCGCCCGCTTGAATTCATGTTGCAGGCACGGCGCGACGTGGCGCTCGCGCTGGCGAGCGCGGCTTCCGGCAACGACCCGCATCGCTTCATCGCGGCCGCTTCACGCCTGCTCGGCCTGGGCGCTGGACTGACGCCTTCCGGGGACGACTATGTCGGCGGCGCCCTTTTCACGCTGCGCTTGATGCGTGGGACCGATCCAGCCTGGCTGGACGTGGCCGCAACAATTCGCGCGCTGGCGCCGGCCCGCACCCATGCCATCAGCGCCGCCTTGCTGACCGATCTTGCCAATGGCGAAAGCTTCGCGCCGCTGCACGACTTGATGGGCGCCGCACTGGCCGACGCGCCACGGCAGGATTTGCTGGCGCGCTTGCGCGCAGTCGCGGCGATCGGCCATTCGTCAGGGTGGGACATGCTCACCGGCATGTTCGCGGCGACCGCGTCCCTTCCTGAAAACAACCATTCAAGCACCTGAAAACCATCATGACCCTGATTTCGCAAGCACCATCGGCCTTGAACGTGGGACTCGAAAGTTTCAACCACAGCATCGCCGGCAACGGTGGCAGCACTTTGCAGCTTGACTGGCAGCCGCCCGGCAACGCCGACCCGGCGCTGGCCTGGAAGCTGGCCCGGCTGATGGGTGACAAGGGCGATCCCGAGTCTGTCGGCAGCCGCATCGATGCCGCCAACAGGACCGCCTGTGAGCGCGTGATCGCCGCGCGCCCGATGTTGACCGATGTCGCCTTGCGCGCCGACTCGGTGTGGCCTGAAATGAAATCCACGCGCATTCTCCTGCACGCCGGCGCGCCGGTGGCCTGGCCGGACATGTGCGGCCCGATGCATGGCGCGATGGTGGGCGCGGTGCTCTACGAAGGCTGGGCCGATACGCCGGAGCGCGCGCGCGCCCTGCTTGAAAAGGGCGAAGTCCGCTTCGCGCAATGCCATGATTTCAGCGCGGTGGGCCCCATGACCGGAATCATCTCGGCGTCCATGCCGGTGTTCGTCACGCGCAACGCGGATCGGGGCAACCTGGCTTACACCAACTTGAACGAGGGTATCGGCAAATGCCTGCGCTTTGGCGCCAATAGCCCGGACGTGCTGGCCCGGCTCAAGTGGTTCGAATCGGTGTTGGCGCCCACGCTCAAGGCAGCAGTGCAACAAGTCGACGGCGGCATCGACCTCAAGTCGATCCAGGCCCAGGCGCTTCTCATGGGGGATGAGGTCCATTCGCGCAATGCGGCAGCCACGGCGCTGTTCTTTATGCAGCTGGCAACCGCCTTGTCGGCTACCGACACTCCCCAGAAAATGGTGCGCGAAACCCTGGAGTTCATTTCCCGCACCTCGCAGTTCTTTCTCAATCTGTCGATGGTGGCCTCGAAAGCGATCATGGATGCGGCGCACGGCGTCGACTATTCGAGCGTGGTCACCGCGACCGCGCGCAACGGCACCACCACGGGCCTGCGCATATCGGGGCTCGGGCGCGCATGGTTCGAGGCGCCTTCGGATCAGCCCCAGGGCCTTTTCTTTCCCGGCTACAAGCAGGAAGATGCCAATCCGGATCTCGGCGATTCGGCCATTTGCGAGACCGCCGGTTATGGCGGTTGCTCGATGGCTGCCTCGCCCGCCCTCACCTTGCTGGTGGGCGGCACCGTGGCGGATGCCAATCACTACTCACGCCTGATGTATCACGTCACGACCACGCGCAACCCGGCCTTGTCGCTGCCAAACCTGGAGTTCGACGGCGCGCCCACCGGCATCGACGTGCGCAAGGTGGTCGATACCGGCATTCGCCCGGTGCTCACCACCGGCATCGCCCACAAAGAGGCCGGTATCGGCCAGATTGGCGCCGGCATCGTGCGCGTGCCCATGGCCTGCTACACCAATGCGCTTGATGCGCTGGCCGCGCGCTATCTGCCGGACTGACGCGCCCGGCGGGCGGACGCTAGAGTCTTGGGTGCACCACCAGCACGGCTCTCGGCATAGTCATTGCCTTGCACGCCCGGACATTTCGCCAACACGCGCACGATTCTCCCAGCCCCGATGAACGAGCTCACCTTTCACCGTTTTTCCGCACTGGCCCCAAATACCTGCGATTTCATCCCGCAGAATCTGGTGATAGCGGGCTGGACCGGTCGTGATCGTGCCGCCCTCGAACAGCATGTTGCCGAGCTTGAAGCGCTCGGGGTCAAGCGCCCGTCTTCGATGCCGGTCTACTATCGCGTGTCGGCCGAACGCCTGTCTCAGCAGGCAGCCATCCAGGTACTCGGAGCGGATTCCTCGGGCGAAGTGGAACCGGTGCTCTTTTCCATGTCTGATGGACTGTGGCTCGGCGTGGGCTCGGACCATACCGACCGCAAGCTCGAAACCCTGTCGGTGGCCATGTCCAAACAACTGTGTACCAAAGTGGTGGGCCGGCAGTTGTGGGATTGCCGCGAGATTGCCGCTCACTGGGACCAATTGGTGATTCGTTCGCGCATACCGGGCGAAGCCGGTGGCAAGTCGGCGCTGTATCAGGAGGGATGCCTCGCACAGATCATGCCGCCGCAAAAGCTGATCGCAGGATACGCAGGCCAGGCGGGCTTGCCGGTGGGCACCGTGATGTATTGCGGAACCTTCCCGGCCATCGGCGGCATCCGCCCCGCGCCGTGGTTCGAAATTGAAATCGAGGATCCGGTCCTCGGTCGCAAGTTGCGGCATCGTTATCGCACCGAAGTGCTGCCGATCGTCGAATAGCCATCCCGCTTTCACGCACGGCGCGCCATGTGACGAAACACCCTCGCACCGCTTGAACGGCACGCAGGTATGAACCCGCGTGCTTACTCGCGAAACCCGTGCTGTTCAACCCGCGGCAGCCGCAGGTAATCAACCGTCTGCATTTCCTCGATACGGCTCACCGTGCGCGCGAACTCGTGCGCCAGAGCGCCCTGTGTATATAGCTGCTGCGCGGGTACGGCGGCCGACATGATCATCTTGACCCGTGCGTCGTACATCACGTCGATCAGCCAGGTGAAGCGCCGCGCCTCGGCTGCCTGGCGCGGGCCCATTTCAGGCACGTCCGACAGCACGATGGTGTGGAAGCGACGGGCAAGATCGACATAATCCGTATACGAACGCGGCCCACCGCAAAGGGTCTTGAAGTCGAACCACACCACACCACCGGCGCGCCGCAGATAGCCGATTTCGCGCCCTTCGACATCCAGGGCCTGGGTTTCGTCCTCGACCTCGGCGATGCGGCTGAATTCGGCACTCAGGGCTTGCGTTGTTTCCGGCGTGACCGGTGTGTGATACACCTTGGCGGATTCAAGGGCACGCAGGCGATAGTCGACGCCGGCATCGACATTGATGACCACCAATCGCGCCTTGATCAGCTCGATCGCCGGCAGGAATTTGGCGCGCTGCAGACCATCCTTCCAGAGCAGGTCAGGATGGTAGTTCGAAGTCATGCACAGCATGACGCGGTTGTCGAACAGGTGGCCGAGCAGGCGGCCCAGGATCATCGCATCGGCGATGTCGTTGATGTGGAATTCATCGAAGCAGATCAGACGATACTTCTCGGCGATGTCATGCGCCAGCAGCTTCAAAGGGTCCTCCGCGCCCTTGAGTTCCTCGAGCGCCTGGTGCACATCGCGCATGAAATGGTGAAAATGCACCCGGCGCTTCTTGACCAGCGGAACGCACAGGTAAAAGCTGTCCATCAGGAAACTTTTGCCTCTGCCGACCCCGCCCCACAGGTAAACCCCGCGCGGCAGATCGGGCTTGACGAATAGCCTTTTCAAGCGGGTGTTGCGCCGCGCCTTGTAACCCACCCACTCGTCGTAGAGCTCCTGCAGCGTCGCCACCGCAGCCATTTGCGAGGCATCGCTTTCGTAGCCGCGTCGCGCGATGACCTTGTTGTAGTAGTCGAGGACTGTCAGCCGGCCCGCTTCGGCGGCCGAATTGATGTCGTCGATCGAATCGAGCTCAGGTTCGAGAGCAGCGTCGCGCATATCCGCTTTTTCGTAGCTGTTGCCGCTTGAAATCGACCGGCTTTGCCAGCGATTTCAAGCTGACTGCGATCCGGCAAAAGCAGGGGTTCACTTTTGGCGGATTATCAAATATGGATCGAGCGCTTGTCCACGCCCAGCATCGCCTCTTTCGTCACTTCGGAAAGCGAGGGATGGGCATGGCAGGTGCGCGCCACATCTTCAGCGGCGGCCATGAACTCCATCGCCAGCACAGCCTCGGCGATTTGCTCGGAGGCATGGGCATGAATCACGTGCACGCCGAGGATGCGATCGGTCAGCGCGTCGGCCAGAACCTTGACGAAGCCGCCGGGTTCGCCCTGCGACAGGGCGCGGCCGTTGGCCGAGAACGGAAAGCTGCCCACCTTGTATTGCGCGCCCTCGGCCCTGAGTTGCTGCTCGGTCTTGCCGACCCAGGCGATTTCCGGTGAGGTGTAGATCACCCAGGGAATGGTGTCGTAGTTGACGTGTCCGGCTTGACCCGCGATGATTTCGGCGGCCATCACGCCCTCTTCCTCGCCCTTGTGCGCCAGCATCGGGCCGCGCACCACATCGCCCACGGCGAACACGTTGGCGGCGGCGGTGCGGCAATGGCCATCGACTTCGATGAATCCACGCTCATTGGCCGCCAGGCCGATGGATTCTAGTCCCAGCTGATCGGTGTTCGGAACGCGGCCGATGGAAACGATCAGGCGCTCGCATTCAAGCTTTTGCGGCTTGCCTTCGGCATCGGTGTAGTCGACGCTGACGCCAGCCTTGCCCTGCACAATGGCACCGAGCTTGACACCGAGGTGGATCGCCAGCCCCTGTTCCTTGGTGAAAGCCTTCCATGCCTCCTTGGCTACAGCTTCATCGCAGGCCGCCAGAAAGGTCGGCAGCGCTTCGAGCACTGTCACCGTGGCGCCCAGCCGGCGCCATACCGAACCCAGCTCCAGTCCGATCACGCCGGCGCCGATCACGCCCAGGGTCTTCGGAATCTCGGGCAGGCGCAAGGCCCCTTCGTTGTCGCAAATGCGCAGGTTATCCACCGCCACGCCGGGCAGATGTCGCGCTTTCGATCCTGTGGCGATGATCACGTGGCGCGCGCTCACGGTTTCGCTGGGGGCGTCGCCCGCGACTTCGATCAGGTATGCGCCTTCGGTAATGCCGGCGAACTTGCCATGACCCTTGAGCCAGCTCACCTTGTTCTTGCGAAACAGGAACTCGATGCCTTTGGTGTTCTTCGCCACCACCGAATCCTTGCGCGCGAGCATCTTGGCGACATCGAACTCGACTCCCTTGACGGAAATGCCATGATCGCCAAACGCATGCAGCACCTTTTCGTAGTTTTCGGACGACTCCAGCAGGGCTTTCGAAGGAATGCAGCCGACGTTCAGGCAGGTACCGCCGAGTGTGGCCTCGCCCTTCGGATTCTTCCATTTCTCGATGCACGCGACCGAAAAACCAAGTTGCCCGGCGCGCACGGCGGCCACATAGCCTGCCGGCCCCGCACCGATCACCACCACATCGAAGTTCTTCATGATTGACTTTTTCCAGCCGCATGCCGCGTTGTGCGCGACATGCGGTATCAGAGCTCCAGCAGAATGCGCGACGGGTCTTCCATCGCCTCTTTCATCGCCACCAGTGCCAACACGGCTTCGCGACCATCGATGATGCGATGGTCATAGCTCATCGCCAGGTAATTCATCGGGCGCACCACCACCTGCCCGTTCTCCACCACCGCACGGTCCTTGGTCGCATGCACCCCGAGAATCGCCGACTGCGGCGGGTTGATGATCGGCGTGGACAGCATCGAGCCGAAGGTGCCACCGTTGGAAATCGAGAAGGTGCCGCCGGTCAGGTCTTCGAGCGTGAGCTTGCCGTCACGCGCCTTGACACCAAACGCGCCGATATCCTTCTCGATCTGCGCGAAGCTCTTCTGGTCCGCGTCGCGCAGGATCGGCACCACCAGGCCGCGCGGGCTACCCACCGCGATGCCGATGTCGAAATAACCGTGATACACGATATCGTTGCCGTCCACCGAAGCATTGACCACCGGGTACTTTTTCAACGCATAGACCGCGGCCTTGACGAAGAACGACATGAAACCCAGCTTGATGCCATGCTCCTTCTCGAAACGCTCGCCATATTGCTTGCGCAGGGTCATCACCGGCTGCATGTTGACTTCATTGAAGGTAGTGAGAATGGCGTTACTGGCCTGCGATTCGAGCAGGCGCTGCGCCACGCGCGCGCGCAGGCGCGACATCGGCACTCGCTGTTCGGGCCGTTCGCCCAGGAACTGCATGTTGAGCGCAGCCTTGACTTCGGTGAGCGCGGGTTTGGGCGCCGTGGGCGCTGGCGCTGGCGCTGTTTTTGATGACGCGCTGGCGGCGCCAATCACGTCACCCTTGGTGACGCGGCCATCACGCCCCGTGCCGCTCAAGCCAGCCGGATCGATGCCCTGCTCGGCCATCATCTTGGCGGCCGAGGGCATTGCCATGGGTGCCTGCGCCGCGACTGCGGCAGCAGGCGCAGCCGGCGTTAGCACTGCTGCCGCCCCCGGCTTGGCTGCCGCAGCGCCTGCGGTTGCCGCTGTGTCGATGCGCGCAATGACTTCGCCGGAAGCCACGATTCCACCATCGCCCTTGAGAATCTCGACCAACACGCCATCGGCAGGCGCCGGCAACTCCATGACGACCTTGTCAGTCTCGATGTCGATCAGGTTCTCGTCGCGTGTCACCGCATCGCCCGGCTTCTTGTGCCACGCCAGCAGGGTTGCCTCGGCAACCGACTCCGACAATTGCGGCACTTTCACTTCGATGATTGCCATTACGCTTGCACCTTCCTGTTTTTTTTCACGTCGCACCGGCGTACAGCGCCGGCGCGCGAATCACTTCGTCAATACAAAGCCGCGGGTCTTGCCGAAAGCGGTCGCCAGCAGGGCCTTCTGTTGTTCGACATGCTTGGCCATATAGCCCGCCGCCGGCGAGGCGGAAGCCGCGCGCCCGGCGTAGGCCAGCTTCTGGCCCTCGGCCATGTTCTCCAGCAGGTTGTGCTGGATCTGGAACCAGGGCCCCTGGTTCTGCGGTTCGTCCTGGCACCACAGCAGCTCGGTCAAGTTCTCGTACTTGCGCAACTCAGCGCTGAACGCCTTGTGCGGGAACGGATAGAGTTGCTCCAGCCGAATGATCGCGATGTCATCGATCTTCTTGTCGCGCCGCGTGGCGCTCAGGTCGTAATAGACGCGGCCCGAGCAGGCGATGACCCGCTTGACGTCCTTTGCCTTGATCGACTTGTCAACCTCGCCGATGACGGTATCGAATTGGCCTTTGGCCAGTTCCGACAAATCGGAAATCGCCTCCTTGTGGCGCAACAGCGATTTGGGCGTGAAGATCACCAGCGGCTTGCGGAACAGGCGCACCATCTGGCGCCGCAGCAAGTGAAAAATCTGCGCCGGCGTGGTCGGTTGCACCACCTGGATGTTGTGATCGGCACACAACTGCAAAAAGCGCTCGATGCGGGCGGAGGAATGCTCCGGGCCCTGGCCCTCGTAGCCGTGCGGCAACATCAGGGTGAGGCCGCAGGCGCGGCCCCACTTGACCTCGCCCGAGGTGATGAACTGATCAATCACCACTTGCGCGCCATTGGCGAAGTCGCCGAACTGGCCTTCCCAGATGACAAGGGTATTGGGCTCCGAGGCGGCATAGCCGTACTCGAAACCCATCACCGCCTCCTCCGACAGCACCGAATCGATCACCGTGAAAGGTGCCTGCTTGTCCGACACGTTGGCCAGCGGCACATAGCTGCCGGCATCCCATTTTTCGCGGTTCTGGTCGTGCAGCACCGCATGGCGATGGGTAAAGGTGCCTCGGCCGCTGTCCTGGCCCGTCAGGCGCACCGCATAGCCTGATGCGACCAGCGAGGCATAGGCAAGATGTTCGCCCATGCCCCAATCGAGGGGCTGCTCGCCGCGCGCCATCTTGCGACGATTGCCGATCAGGGTATCGACCAGTGGATGGGGTTTGAAGCTCTCGGGGATGGTGGTAATACGCTCACCCAGGCGCTTGATCTCGGCCAGCGGCAGGGCCGTATCGGCCGCATCGGTCCATTTCTTGTTGAGGAAAGGCAGCCAGTCGACTGCATACTTGCTCTTGAAATCCGACAGCACGTATTCGACCGTCGACTTGCCTTCATCCATCAGGTCGCGGAAGCTCTTGACCATCTGGTCCGGCTCATCGGTCTTCAATACGCCCTGTGCCACCAGTTTCTCGCCATACAGTCTGCGCGTACCGGGATGCTGGGCGATCCGCTTGTACATCAGGGGTTGGGTCAGCGCCGGCGTGTCCTGCTCGTTGTGGCCCAGCTTGCGGAAGCAGATGATATCGACCACGATGTCCTTCCTGAACTCGGCGCGGAAATCGATCGCGATCTGGGTGGCGAACACCACCGCTTCCGGGTCGTCACCGTTGACATGCAGCACCGGCGCCTCGATCATCTTGACCACGTCCGAGCAATACAGGGTCGAGCGTGAATCGCGCGGATCCGAGGTGGTGAAGCCGATCTGGTTGTTGATCACCAGATGCACCGTGCCGTGGGTGCCATAGCCGCGCGTTTGCGCCAGGTTCAGGGTTTCCATCACCACTCCTTGGCCTGCGAAAGCGGCGTCGCCGTGCACCAGAATCGGCAACACCTGGGAACCATCCTTGTCGCCGCGCCGGTCCATGCGTGCCTTGCACGAGCCTTCGACCACGGGATTGACGATTTCCAGATGCGAGGGATTGAAAGCCAGGCTCAAATGCACCGGCCCGCCGGGAGTCGAGATGTCGGAGGAAAAGCCCTTGTGGTACTTGACGTCGCCGGCCGGCAGGTCGTCGACATGCTTGCCTTCAAATTCCTCGAACAGGTCGGAGGGCATCTTGCCCAGGGTATTGACCAGCACATTGAGGCGGCCGCGGTGCGCCATGCCGATCACGATCTCCTGCACGCCCTTTTCGCCGGCACGCTGGATCAGTTCGTCGATCGAGGCGATGAAGCTCTCGCCGCCTTCCAGCGAAAACCGTTTTTGACCCACATAACGGGTATGCAGGTAGCGCTCCAGCCCTTCGGCAGCGGTGACGCGCTCGAAAATGTGGCGCTTCTTGTCGGCGTCGAATTTGGGCGTGGAACGGGTGGTCTCCAGCCGCTGTTGCAGCCAGCGCTTCTGCGCCGGATCGCTGATGTACATGAATTCCGCGCCGATGGTGCCGCAATAGGTCTCGCGCAGCCCCTGGATGATCTCGCGCAGCGTCATCGACTCACGCCCGAAATACAGCGACTGGGCATTGAACATCATGTCCATGTCGGCCTCGGTCAAGTCGTAGAACGCCGGCTCGAGTTCGGGAATCGGCGTGCGCTCGGCGCGCTTGAGCGGATCCAGATCGGCCCAGCGGGTGCCGAGAAAACGATAGGCGGCGATCAACTGCTGGACGAAGACCTGTTTGCGTGCCACCGAAAGATCCGCGGTGGAACCGCCTTGCGGCCTCAAGGTTCCGTCCTTGGCACGTAGCGCGAACGATTCAACCACCGGCGCATGCGGCACGTCGCGACCGGCATCCGCACCGGCGTTCGCCGGCACCACTTGCAAGGCATCAAAGTACTCGCGCCACTTTTCTGGCACCGAACCGGGATTGTCGAGGTAGTTCTCGTAGAGCTCCTCAACGTAGGGCGCGTTACCGCCGAACAGGTACGAGTTTGACTGGTATTGCTTCATCATGGCGTTCACCTTTCTCGAGTTTCTCGATGCAGTGCGGGCAATGCGGGATCGGCTAGGGGCTCCCCGCTTGACCCCCTCGCGACACGGCTTGACCGGATGGCGAGGAGCCGCGCACCCGTGCCAGGTGCGCGTGACCAATTGTCAGGAAATTTTCAACTCAATCGGCTTGGGTCAGGTTGGGGTGGCTGGACAGTAGCGGGCGACACCTGGCGACAGTCGAGAAAGAACGGGCGCAGTTGCGCCCCCCCTCGACCCATGCTAGCGCGTCGCGATCGGCGCAACATCGCGCCGCGGGCTGCCTATGAAGAGTTGCCGCGGGCGACCGATTTTCTGTTCCGGGTCGGAAATCATTTCGTTCCACTGCGCGATCCAGCCAACAGTGCGCGCCAGGGCGAAAATGCCGGTGAACAGGGAAACCGGAATGCCCAGTGCGCGCTGCACGATGCCCGAATAGAAATCGACGTTGGGATAGAGCTTGCGCTGCACAAAATAGTCGTCTTCAAGCGCGATTTTCTCCAGCGCCATCGCCAGTTTGAACAGGGGATCGTCGTGCAGGCCCAGTTCGTTCAACACGTCGTGGCAGGTCTCGCGCATGAGTTTGGCGCGCGGGTCGTAGTTCTTGTAGACACGATGGCCGAAGCCCATCAGCTTGACGTCCGAGTTCTTGTCCTTGACGCGCTTGATGAATTCACCGATCTTCTCGACCCCGCCCTGGTTCTGGATGTCGAACAGCATGTTGAGCGCGGCTTCATTGGCGCCGCCATGCGCTGGGCCCCACAGGCAGGCGATGCCGGCCGCGATGCAGGCGAAGGGATTGGCACCCGACGAGCCCGACAGGCGTACCGTCGAGGTCGAGGCGTTCTGCTCATGGTCGGCATGCAGGATGAAGATGCGATCCAGTGCACGCACCATCACCTCATTGATCTTGTAGTCCTCGGCCGGAACGGCGAACATCATGCGCATGAAATTCGCGGTGTAGGAGAGGTCATTGCGCGGATAAACGAAAGGCTGGCCGATCGAATACTTGTAGGCCATCGCCACCAGGGTGGGCAATTTCGCAATCAGGCGAATTGCCGAAACCTCGCGATGGTGGGCGTCGTTGATGT
>JBEIFV010000154.1:0-14644 GCA_040382235.1 Burkholderiales bacterium | reverse complement strand
CTTTTGGTTGGTGTCGTTCAATTTTTCGGGCGCCGTTTGATATCGCATTCGATAGCCTTGAGGTCATCTTCGTCCCCTGCGTCGTATTATTTTGCTTCCCGGCCTTTGCGCTGCTTGTCATAGCCCTGATAAATAGCGCTCGTCTTGGCCTCCATCTGCTCATGGCTGATCGCGCCGGCATGGGTGAGCAGCGGGAAACCGTTGGAAGTGATGATCTGATCCACGTTCTGCTTCCAGAAGGCCATGCGCGTCTCCTGCTTGTTTTTGGCCCGCAGTTCGGCAGTTTCGAGGAAGATGACCACCAGCCGGTTCAGCGTATCGATCTCGTCCTCGGTCAGGTAGTTCTTCGCCACCACGATGTCCGCCTTGCGCACCCTACTCGTTGGCGCGCCCTTCCAGGCGAGCAGGCCGAAATGCGGATCGGCAGGATTCGCCCGGGCGCTGACGAGTTCGGCGGCGGTCTGCTGCGTGACGGCAAAGATCAACACGTTTTGCACGGTAGCGAAGAAAACCTGCGCAGCCTGGTCTGTCTTGTCGTAGTCGCTGGAGAGGGCAAGAAGATCACGCACCTTCTGGTAGAAACGCTTCTCGGAGGCCCGGATGTCCCGGATGCGCTCCAGCATCTCATCGAAGTAATCCGGGCGGCCGTCAGGATTCTTCAACCGCTCGTCGTCCATCGCAAAACCCTTGACGAGGAATTCCTTCAGAACCGTGCTGGCCCAGCGGCGGAACTGCACGCCACGAGGCGAGCGAACCCGGTAGCCGACGGCCAGAATGGCGTCCAGGCTATAGAGCTTGGTCAGGTAGTTTTTGCCGTCGGCGGCAGTTACCGAGGATTCCTCGGTAACTGGCTTCTCCTCCAGCTCCCCCTCCGCAAAGATGTTCTTGAGGTGCAGCCCCACATTGTCCGTGCTCACGTCAAACAGCTGGGCCATTTCCCTCTGCGTCAGCCAGACGGTTTGGTCCTTTGCGCGGAGCTCGATCTGACTGCGCCCGTCTTCCGTGGTGTAAAGGATCAGGGCGCTCATGCTTCAACCTCTTCCGGAGACGGGAAAAGCTGCGGCATCAGCCCGCGCTTGTGGGTATTGAGGGGTTCGAGCTTTTGGGTTTCGGCGCCGATCATGTCGTCAAGCGTGCAAAGGCAGGTATGGCACTCGAGAACACCCTCGTCCATGAGGCGGGTGAAGAAGGCGTGTGTCTCATCGTCGGTAATTCCTTCCTGATGGTCGACGCAGCCGTCCAGGGTGACGTTGATGCTGAAGGTCAAGAGTCCCATGCAGTCCCCTGTTCGAGATATGCGACGAACCTCCCGGCCTCTGGCTCAAAGGGCGCTGAAGAAAAGGGGGCGTGGTCAATCTTCATCAACGTCGGCGAAATCCAATGCGAGCACGGCCCCTTTGATTACCCCATGTATGTCCACGCTGGCGTCTTGCCACACTGATGTCAAAAAGGTGTTCGGGTAACGCTGAGACTTGCCCGGTTAGGCTTCACTGCGGTGCTCGTAGCCCTTGCGAATGAATTCTGCAACCTTGTCTATCTCTGGGTAAACAGTACCTGCCGATATTCCAAGAGCCTCAAGCTGCCCTCTGATCTTCGGCTTTGCCGCACTGTCTATGATTATTCGGTTGCTACCCTTCGTTTCGATGTATCGCTGGGGAAGCCGTGCAGAAGGAAGGCGAAGTCGGCGGCCGACTTGGGGGCGAGGCCGTGGTTCTTGAATCGCACGTCGTCGCCCATCGACTCGGCGGGGTCCCAGCGGTAGCTGAAGGGCGGGTTGGCGACGATGGCGTCGAAATACGGCTTCTTGGCGGGGTTCGGCTCGCGCAGGATGTCCCAATCGTTGGTCAGGGTGTCGCCGTGGTAGATCTCGAACTCGGTGTCCTTCACCCCGTGCAGCAGCATATTCATGCGGGCGAGGTTGTAGGTTGTGATGTTCTTTTCCTGCCCGTACGCTCCCGTGGCGGCGTAAACCGATGTTGGGAGTTTCTTGGGTGGTGTGACGGTACGGGCGCATCATCATGAGCTTCTGCTCGCTGGCGATCAGCACCATGTAGCGGCTGATGGTTTCGCCGAGCGTGCACTTGACGAGGAAGGTGTCGGCGAAGTCGTCGAGATGGGTAACCTTCTTGTTCGCCTCGTCCGCGAACTGGTAAACGGGGAGAAAGCGCTCCTCGGCATTAAAGGCGAAGTGGCGGGCGTTGTTGTTGGCGAAGTAGTAGGTGCTGTCCCGGTTGCTGACGATGAAAAGCTGGATGAAGCAGAGGAGGGTCTTGGTGTAGCCGTTGCCGGGGTCGTGCTTGTATTCGACGATCTGCTCCATGGCCCGGCGCGGATGGATGCCAAGCGTTTTCAGCTCGATCTGCACGCAGGGCACACCGTTGATGAGGATGAGAACGTCGTAACGGTGGTGGCTGTAGTCGGTGTTGATGCGGAGCTGGTTGACAACCTCGAAGGTGTTCTTGCACCAGTCCTTGATGTTGACCAAGGTGTAGTTGAGCGGGGTGCCGTCATCGCGAGTGAAGGCGTTCATTTCCCGCAGGGTCTTGGCGGCTGTGAAGACATCGGCGCTGACGATTTCATCCAGCAGCCGGGCGAACTCGCCATTGGTGAGGCGGACGCGGTTCAGGGCCTCGAATTTCTCCCGGAAGTTCTTTTCCAATGACGCGCGGTCGGTGATGTCGGCGCGATATTCGTATTTGAGCCCCTGGAGCTTGCCGATGAAGCCGTATTCGATGCCGTCCTCGCGGAGCACCGAGGGCGAGGCCTCGTGTCGCGGGTAGTTGCTGTCAGACGAAGTGGGCATGCTGGTCAGCGGAATAGGTGCGCTTGGAACGGGACGCCGAATTGGGCGGCCGCATGCCATAGGCGCTTTTCAGGCGCGGCGGAGGCGGCGGCGTTTTCGGTGGGTGCGCTCCAGTGCATCAGTACTTGCCTTGTTCTTTGTGTGTTGGGCTAACCAAAAGTTGACGCTCTACAAGGCGCAGCTAAAGCCACCATCGAGGTGTCTATCTGGCTCCCATAAAAACCAAGCCATTGCTTTTTCATCTGAGAATCCGCAAGAAAAGAGGGCATGCTCGATTTTCATCAATGTCAGCGAAAACAAATGCGAGCACGGCCCCTTTGATTCGCTTTTGAACCCAGTTCGGTCGTGAAAGAAACGTTCTTATCATCAGGGACCTCGAGATTTCATGACGCCCAACGTAGAGCTAACCGGCACTGCGCTGCTTTATCGCGCAACGTCCAGCGACCGAAGGGAGCGAGGTTGAGCGCCACGTTAGATTTCATTTCCATAGCGAATAGATACTCGCTACCGACCCGACTGCCCCAAGAAATACCCATGACCAATGGGAAAACACTAGCTTCGCGATACCGCCACCTCCCGTGTGCTTCTTGCTTCTAAACTCCAGATACTGAATGCGAATACGGTCTAGTAGGCTTTCCGAGAACAACGCGCTGGATACTCGCATATAGCAAGAGAAATCACGGGTAGCGGATTTAAGTACGGCGTCTGTGATTTTTGTCGGATCAGAAAATGTCGCCCAAATGATATGCGGCTGGATTCTGGACAGCTTCTCGGACGAGTAAGGATAGAGAATTACCGCGACATCTCCAAGAGGCGATTGCGATAACACTAATGCTGCACCATGTTCGCTGTGAAGCTTGTGGCTAATTTCGCGCCCGAAAGCATCGCGAGTTACCTCAGAGCTTCCGATCGGGTGCGAGCCAGCGAAAAGTTGGATTTGTCGGTGCTCATCATTGCGTGAGACATATAAATTTTCGAAGAAAGCCTCTTTCTTTGCCTGTTCGCAAACCGCCCGAAAATGCCTTTCGATTTTTTCGACATGCACTTTCCAGTTAAGCATCTTGTACCAACGGTTACGTGCTGCGGCGTCGTTCTTTTCGTTTTCTGTCTGCATCGCAAGGGTGACGTTGAAATCTAACTGAAAGTCGACGCCCGACAAGGCGCAGTTAAAGGCACCAACGAGGTGCCCATCTGGACTCCACAAAAAACCAAGCCACAGATTTCTCATCTGAAAATTCGGATCTGAGTCACCCAACGCCCCCCATTGCCCGAGCCGAAACCGACATTTCAACGACTATTGGCGTCCACGATCTCGCAGCACGAGGGCAATCTGAAGAACGTCAACGAAGCCATGGAATTAGCACCGGGTGACGTGCCATCACACCACAGTCCCGAAGCAAACACAAGCGGGTTCAAGCCTTCGAGCGATCCGCCTCCTCCATCACAAAACCGGGGTTAAGCTTGACGCCATGCCCGCTCCTGTTCCAACCCGCATCTACGGCGTCGACTTCACCAGCGCGCCATCACGCACCAAGCGCATCGTCATCGCTGCTGGCCACCTGACGCCGGCTTCCTTCACGCTCGAAAGCCTTGACTCCCTGAGCGATTGGCCTGCGTTCGATGCCTGGCTTGCGCGGCCTGGTCCCTGGGTTGCGGGCTTCGACTTGCCCTTTGGCCTGCCGCGCGAACTGGTGGAAACGCTGGGCTGGCCGGCGCGGTGGCGCCCGCTGATGCAGCACTACGCGGCGCTTTCGCGGGTGGAGATTCGTGCGGCCTTCAAGGCGTTTTGCGACGCACGGCCCGCAGGGGCGAAGTTCGCGCATCGTGCTTGCGACATTCCGGCGGGGTCTAGCCCTTCGATGAAATGGGTCAACCCGCCGGTGGCGTGGATGCTGCATGCCGGTGTGCCGCGCTTGATTGCGGCTGGTGTGCATATTCCGGTGCTTAACGATGGCGATCGGGCGCGGGTGGCGCTGGAGGCTTACCCTGGCTTTGTGGCGCGTGCGCTGATTGGGCGTGAGTCTTACAAAAGCGATGATCGGGCCAGGCAGACGCCGGCGCGACGCGCGGCGCGAAAGCGCATTGTCGATGCGCTTGAAACGGGCGCGTGCGAGTGGCTACCGCTGCTGGCCTTGCCGGCGCGCTTGAAGCGTGCCTGTATTGATGATGCCAGCGGCGATAGCCTTGATGCGGTGTTGTGCGCCTTGCAGGCGGCCTGGGGTGCGCTGCGGCGCGAATCCAATTTCGGCCTGCCGCCGGAGTCGGATGCGCTCGAAGGCTGGATTGTCGGGGTGCCGCGCGCCGCTTAAGGGCCTTCGCCGTTTGCGGCCGGTATCATGGGCGGCATGGATCCCTCTCTCATCGCCGCTTTCAAGACTGTATTCGTGGTGGTGGCCGCGTTGCTGCCGATCCTCAACCCGCCGGGCTCGGCGCCGGTGTTTTTGGCCATGACCCAGGGTGCCAGCCCCGAAGTGCGCGCGGTGCTGGCGCGGCGCATTGCGTTCAATGTGTTTTTCATGCTGGTGGCGGCGATGTTCGTGGGCTCTTTCGTGCTGGAGTTCTTCGGCATTTCGCTGCCGGTGGTGCGGGTGGCCGGCGGTTTGCTGGTGTGCTCGACCGCCTGGCACTTGCTCACCGCCGCCGACCCGCAAGACACGGGGGACGCTGCGATCTCGGCCAATTCGGTCAGCTTCGATGTGCTGTCGCAGCGCGCCTTTTACCCGCTCACTTTCCCGCTTACCTGTGGCCCCGGCTCGATCGCGGTGGCCATCACCCTGGGGGCCAGCCTGCAGAGTTCGAAAGTGGCGGTGCTCAACATGGCTTCCGCCCTGGTCGGGCTTACGCTGCTGTCGGCCACGGTATTCGTGTTCCTGCGCTTCGCCGAACGCATCCTGCGGCCGCTGGGCAAGACTGGTACCACGGTTTTCCTGCGCCTGATGGCCTTTGTGCTCCTGTGTATCGGCGTGGAGATCCTGTGGGATGGCCTTTCCGCATTGCTTGAACCCTGGAAGGCCGTGCGGCGTTAACGCATGCGACGGCGTAGCAAGGGCCACGGCCTGCCACCCGAAATCGCGGCGCTGGATCATCTGGGCAAGCAGCTCGATCGCAAGCGCGCGCAGGAAGCGCGCGCGACGCGCCTCACGCGTGCGGAGCAGGCGCCGCTGGATTTTCATGCGCCGCTGCCGACGGAAGATGCGCTTGCGGCGGGCGCACCAGTCACGGTGGAGGAATGGTTCGCCGCGCGCGGCTGGCAGCCCTTTGCTTTCCAGCGCGAGGTGTGGGCGCGCATGGCGGCGGGTGAATCGGGCCTGCTGCATGCGAGCACCGGCACCGGAAAGACGTATGCGGTGTGGTTCGGCACCTTGCTTGCGATTGACGCGCAACTTGGGCGCGCCCACTCCCCTCCCCTTGAGGGAGAGGGGGCGGGGGTGAGGGTGGGTGACGCGCCACTCGAATCCGGCGTGACGACCAAGCCGCTCACCGTGCTGTGGATCACGCCGATGCGCGCCCTGGCCGCCGACACGGTGCGGGCGCTCAAGGCACCGCTGGCCGCTCTCGGCGTCGATTGCAGCATCGGCGCGCGCACCGGCGACACTGCCAGCGCCGAGAAAACCCGGCAAGCGGCCAAGCCGCCGGCGACATTGGTCACAACACCCGAAAGCCTGACCCTGATGCTGGCACGCGCCGATGCGCGCGAGCAGTTTCGCCACCTGCGCGCGATCATCGTCGACGAATGGCATGAGCTGGTCGGCAACAAGCGCGGTGTGCAGACGCAACTGGCGATCGCGCGCCTGAAACAGTGGCACCCCGATCTCATGGTGTGGGGCCTGTCGGCCACGCTCGGCAATCTCGAGGTGGCGCTGGCCGCGCTGCACGGCACCGACGCCGGCCGCGCCCACCTGGTGCGTGGGGTGGAGCCCAAGGAAGTGGTGATCGATACCCTGATCCCGGCAACCATGGAGCGCTTTCCCTGGGGCGGGCATATCGGCTTGAAGCTGCTGCCGGAAGTGGTGGCCGAGATCGAGCGCCATGGCACCACGCTGGTATTCACCAATGTGCGCTCACAGGCCGAGATCTGGTATCAGGCGCTGCTGGCGGCGCGCCCTGACTGGGCTGGCCTGATCGCCCTGCACCATGGCTCGCTGGATCGCGAGATTCGCGAGTGGGTCGAGGCCGGCTTGAAGCAGGGCACCTTGAAGGCGGTGGTCTCGACCTCAAGCCTCGATCTCGGCGTGGATTTTTTGCCGGTGGAGCGTGTGTTGCAGATCGGCTCGCCCAAGGGCATCGCGCGCCTGTTGCAGCGCGCCGGGCGCTCCGGCCACGCGCCGGGCCGCATTTCGCGCATCACCCTGGTGCCCACCAACGCGATGGAGTTGATCGAGGCCAGCGCCGCGCGCGAGGCCGGCAACGCGCGCCGCATCGAAGCGCGCAGCGCACCGGCCAAGCCGCTGGACGTGCTGGTGCAGCACCTGGTCACCATCGCCTTGGGTGGCGGCTTCGAGCCCGACGCGCTGTTCGATGAAGTGCGCGGCGCCTTCAGCTACCGCGATCTGACGCGCGCCGAATTCGACTGGGTGCTGGGCTTCGTGTCCGATGGCGGCGCGCTCTCGGCCTACCCCGACTACCATCGGGTGGCGCCGGACGAAGCCGGGCGCTACCGCGTGCCTTCGCAAATGATCGCGCGGCGCCATCGCATGTCGATCGGCACCATCGTCAGCGATTCGGCGATGAACGTTGCTTGGATGAGCGGCGGGCGCATTGGCACGATTGAAGAGTCGTTCATCGCGCGCTTGAAGCGCGGCGATGCCTTCACCTTCGGCGGCCGCGTGCTTGAGCTGATCCGGGTGCAGGACATGACGGCGTATGTGAAGAAGGCCACGCGCAACAAGGGCGTGGTGCCGCAGTGGGCCGGCGCGCGCATGTCGTTTTCCGGCGAGTTGGGCCAGGCGTCGCTCGAGGTGCTGGGCGACATGCAGGCGGGCCGCTTCGATACGCCCGAAGCTATTGCCATCAAGCCCCTGATCGAACTGCAGCAGCGCTGGTCGGCGCTGCCGGGGCCGGACAAGCTGTTGCTGGAATCGATCCGCTCGGCCGAAGGGCAGCACCTGTTCGTTTATCCCTTCGCCGGGCGCATGGTGCATATCGGCCTGGCGTCGCTCCTGGCCTGGCGCGCGGCGCGCGACGCGCCCGGCACATTCTCGATCTCGATGAACGACTACGGCTTCGAGCTCTTGTCGCCGGACGCATTCGACTGGCCGGGCCTGATCAAGGCCGGGCTATTCAACGAGGAACGGCTGCTTGAAGACGTGCTGGATAGCCTGAACGCATCGGAGCTGGCACAGCGCCGCTTTCGCGAAATCGCGCGAATCGCCGGGCTGGTGTTCCAGGGCTTCCCTGGCGCGCCGAAATCGACGCGCCAGGTGCAGGCCTCGTCGAGTCTCTTCTTCGAGGTGTTCCGCAAACACGATGCCGGCAACCTGCTCCTGGGCCAGGCTGAAACCGAGGCGCTGGAGCAGGAGCTGGAGATCGGCCGCCTGCGCTCAACGCTCACCGAAATGCGCCGGCGCAGGCTGGTTTTCACGCAGCCCAAGCGCTTCACGCCGTTTTCGTTTCCGCTGATGGTTGAGAGGCTGCGTGAGGCGGTGAGCACCGAGAAACTGGCGGACCGGGTGCAGAGGTTGTTGACCGAGCTGGAGGCTGCGGCCGCCATGTAGTGAAGAATCAGTGCGCTCGCGTCCGGAGATGAAATAATGCGGGTCACGTGTACTGAGCAAGGAGTCGTCCGGTGCCCAAGAAAATCACGCCAGCATCGCCCAAGCAGCGGACTCACGCGGTTCGCTCGGAGGGCGCCAAGCGCCAAACGCCCGATGAACTTGCGCTGCGAATGGGACTGATAGGCGCTTTCAACGGCCCACCGGACTTGTCACAGAACGTGGCGTCCGCAGTCAAGCAGAAGTTGGCGCGCAAAGCCGATGAAAATGATCGCCGCTAAGGTAAACCAGCGTCCCAATTGAAACGTAAAGCATGCAGTTAGACGTTGCAGGTGAAGCACTGTACCTGGCACCCGCGTGCAAAAAATGCGTCAAAACGAAATCCTTACTTATGTAACAATGTAAGGAGTATCACTTTCAAAAGGCTTTTGGAATGGCTATTGCAACCGTTACCTCAAAAGGCCAAGTCACCGTGCCAATCGAGTTCCGCAAAAGACTTCATGTAGGCGCCGGCGACCGCATCGAATTCTTCAACCAGATCGACGGTACGGTGGGAATACGCGCGCTTACCGGTTCGATTCGCGATCTCAAGGGCATTGTTCCCAAGCGGGCGCGACCAGTGCCGATTGAAGAAATGGACCGCGCCATCGCTCTAGCGACGGCGAAGCGCGACAAGGCCAGCCGGCGGTGATTGGCCTGGACACCAACGTACTCGTACGCTATCTCACGCAGGACGATCCGAGACAATCGCCCGCAGCGACTCGACTGATCGAACAAGAGTTGTCGGCCGACAACCCGGGTTTTGTCAACCTGATTGCGATTTGCGAAATTGTGTGGGTCCTGGGCAGCGTCTATGAGCTTGATGAGCGCAGTCTGGATTCGATCGTCGACCGCCTGCTGACCACGCGTGAACTGCGGGTCGAGCAGCCACAGCTGGTACGGCAGGCGCTGGCAATCAAGGCCGGCGCTTCCGCAGGCCTGGCCGATATCCTGATCGGCCTGGTCAATGACGCGCAGGGTGCGACGGAAACAGTCAGTTTCGACAAGCGCACCGGTCAGCTTCCCGGATGGAGGCTGTTGCGGTGAGTAAGGACCCGAACGACATGCATGTAAACATCGAAGTCGCTGGCGAGCAACTGCTTCTCGATCCCGAACGGTCGGCGTACTGGCCCCGCCGGCAAACGCTTCTGGTAGCCGACGCCCACTTCGGCAAAGCCGCCAGCTTCCGCGCCCGCGGCGTGCCGGTACCGGAGGCGACCACGCTCGCCAATCTGGCCACACTCGATGCGCTACTCGCGCGCCACACGGTGCGCCGCATCGTTTTCCTGGGCGACTTCCTGCATTCAAAAGAGGCCCGCGCGCCGCAGACACTGGCCGCGCTCGATGCCTGGCGCGCGCGCCATGCCGGGCTTGACCTCGTGCTGATCGAGGGCAATCACGACGCCCATGCCGGCGCGCCGCCGGCCGCGCTTGGCATTGAACTCGTGCAGGAACCGCTGCTCGATGGCCCGTTCGCGCTGTGCCACCACCCGGCGCAGGTGCCGGGCAGCTATGTGCTGGCCGGGCACCTGCATCCGGCGTATCGCTTGAGCGGAAAGAACGACGCGCTGCGCCTGCCGTGCTTCTGGTTTGGCGAGCACGTTGGCGTGCTGCCGGCCTTTGGCGACTTCACCGGTGGCCACAGCATCACGCCCGGGGTGGGCGACCGGGTGTTCGTGGTGGCCGATGACCGGGTGTTGCAGGTTCCGGGCTTGCGCGCTGCGTGAGGCCGGCGCAGCGGCAGCGGGATCGCGTCCGAGCCTTCCAACGCCGTTGCTCGGCCAGCACACCACAGCGGCGAATGTTGCGCTTCAAAGAATGCCGTAGCGCGCGAATACGTCGGTGATGCGCTGCCCGGCCTGCAGGTCGCGCAGGGTGTTGCGCTCACCGCTCACTTTTTCAATGGCCAGCGCCAGCACCCGCTCCTCCACTTCGGCCGGCACCACCACCACGCCATCGGCGTCGCCAAACACCAGGTCGCCCGAACACACCCTGACACCCGCGCATTCGATCGGCACATCGATGGCCATGATCTGCCCGCGCCCCTTGGAATCCAGCGGCGCGATGCCGCCGTGAAACACCGGAAAACCCATGGCGCGGATCGCGCGGATGTCGCGCACGCAGCCATCCATCAAGGCGCCGGCGGCACCGCGCGCTTTGGCGGCGGTGGAAAGCAGCTCGCCCCAGGGGCCGATGCGCTGCGGGTTGGCGCAGGCGAACACCGGAATCTCGTCGGCAACAAGGCTGTCGATCAGGTGCAGCTCCAGCTCGTACGGGTTCTTGTCCGGCTCGACCTGAAATACCTCCATGTAGGCGGCGGTGCGCGCCCGCCCGACCATCACCGAGGCCTCGTCCAGCGGGCGAATGCGCGCGGCCAGCGCCTGGTTGCGATAGCCGGCGCTATCGAGGCAATCCGAGAGGATCGACGCGTTCAGGCGCTGGCGGATTTCGGTGATGCTGAGTTTGCTCATGCGTTGGGTCTCCTTCAAGGTTGGAAGCGGCGTACGTCGACGCAACAAAAACGAATGGTCGGTGAGCGCAGCCGCCGGGTCAAGCGCCGCCGCGCTGCTCGCGTGCCGAGGCCAGGAGCCCGATGCCGCCGCACACTGTGATCACCACAATGCCGATCAACGCCCAGCCATCGGGTACATGTGCGAAAACCAGCCAGCCCCCGAGCGTGGCGAAAGCGATGTGCGTATACAGAAAGGGCGTTAGCGAAGATGCCGGCGCGCGGCTGTAACCGAGGATCAGGAAATAGTGGCCCACCGTGCCCAGCACTCCCAGACCCAGCAATATGGCCCAGATGAAAGCGCTGTCGGGCGTGATCCAGAAAAACGGCAGCGCCAGCGAAGACAAGACCAGCCCCACCAGGCCGGTGATCAGGTGGGTAGTGCCGGCGGCGTCGGTGGCGGACAACTTGCTGGTGATGACCTGGAAAGCTGCATTGGCCACCACCAGCAACAGTGGCAACAGCATGGCCCAGTTGAAGGCCTCGCTACCCGGGCGAATCACGATCATCGCGCCGACAAATCCGCCGGATACCAGCGACCAGCGCAACGGCGACACCGGTTCCTTGAGCGTGACCGCCGAAAGCAGCGTGACAAGCAGCGGACTGATCATCACGATCGCGGTGAATTCGCCCACCGGCATGTACCTGAGACTCAAGAATGCCAGCATGCTGCACACAATCAGCAGCAAGCCGCGCACCACCTGCAGCAGGGGATGGCGGGTGGCGAATGGCGCCCCGCCCGAACGCGGCACCAGTACGGCACCAATGAAGACCATCTGCATCACATAGCGAATCCAGATCACCAGCATCATCGGTACGGTTGCGCTCACGTACTTGCTGCCGGTATCGAGCGTGGCGAAGCACGCGCAGGCAGCGATCACCAGCGCCACGCCGCCGCCCTGGCGTTCCGCGCTTGTCATGCGCGGCTCACGTCCTGGTGCGCGGAATTTGGCGCCGGCCGGAGGCGGCTGCGCCACTGCGGGGCGCATGGGAATCGCGGGAGACCATGGCCCGACTGTAACAAATCGCGGCGCGGCGCCTGTGGCAGGTGTTCGCGGGCACGGCATTGCGACCGATCGGGTTTCGCGTACCATCCTGCCGGACTAGCGATTGGACGGAGGCGGGCATAGTGGGCGAATCCGATTTCTTGTGGCGGCTGCACGGCAAGCTTGGCAGGCACCGGCCGCACGGCCGCCGTGCCCTGGTTGGCCTGGCGTTGCTCGCATGCTGCGCGATCGCCGGCTGCGCCGGCCCCACGCGCAGCGAAGGTCTGCGCGCCCCCGACATCCACTACGACCCCACGCCGGACAACATCGTCGCGCAAATGGTGCGTTTGGCCCGGGTGGGGCCGAATGACGTGGTCTACGACCTCGGTTGCGGCGACGGCCGCACCGTGATCGCCGCCGTCAAGACCGGGGCGCGCGGCGTCTGCGTGGACATCGACCCGCAGCGGATCCGCGAAAGCCGCGCCAATGCGGCTGCCGCCGGCGTTGCAGCGCGCATCCGCTTTCTGGAACAGGATCTGTTCACCACCGACTTCCGCGATGCCAGCGTGGTGATCCTGTTTCTCTGGCCCGATCTCAACCTGAAGCTTCGGCCGCAGCTCTGGCGCGACCTGAAGCCCGGCACGCGCGTGCTTTCCTACGTGCACGACATGGGTGACTGGAAACCGCGCCAGACGCTGCGGGTGCAGGGCGCACATGGCGAGCGCAACCTTCACCTGTGGATCATCGAGGCGGCGAACACGAAGTAGGCATCGAAAGCAGCGTAAATATCGGCATTGGACTCAAACACCGCGACACGAAAAAAGGAGACAAGCATGGCTGATCAGGAACCATCCGATGAAGGCAAGATGCCGCTGGAATACTTTTATCACTGGGAACGTACCAGCCCCGATCGCGTGTTCATGACGCAGCCCTTCGGTGGCGGCGCGGTGCGCGACATCACCTGGCGCCAGGCCGGCGACGAAGCCCGGCGCATGGCCAGCTGGCTCGGTGCGCAAGGCTGGCCCAAGGGCAGCAAGGTGGCGATCCTGGGCAAGAACAGCGCGCACTGGATCCTGACGGATCTCGCCATCATGATGTCGGGTTACGTCTCGGTACCGATGTACTCGACCTTCAATGCCGATGCGCTGCGCTACATCCTTGAGCATAGCGAAGCGCGCGCCTGCTTCATCGGCAAGCTGGACGATACGGCCAGCCTGAAAGACGGCGTGCCGGCCGGCATGCCGCTGATCGCCCTCCCGCTGGCGCCGCCGGTCGAGGCCCTGTCCTGGGATGCGTTGATCGCGGCATCCACGCCGCTGGCGGGTGAACCGGTGGCCAAACCGGAAGACCTGTGGACGATTGTCTACACCTCCGGCACCACCGGGCGGCCCAAGGGCGTGATGCTCAGTTTCGCCGGCCTCAAATGGGCCGGCGGACCGGCCCTGCGACGCATCAGTTTCTCCACCGAAGACCGCTTCATTTCCTATCTGCCGCTGGCGCACATCATGGAGCGCGTGGTGCTCGAAATGACAGCGATCCATCACGGCTGCCGCATCTTCTTCGCCGAGACCTTGGACACCTTCCTGGCCGACTTGCAGCGGGCCCGCCCCACCATGTTTCTTTCGGTCCCGCGCCTGTGGGTCAAGTTCCAGCAGGGCGTGCATTCCAAGCTGCCGCCGGAGAAATTGCAGCGCCTCTTGAAGATTCCGCTGGTGGGCTATCTGGTACGCCGCAAAATATTGAAAGGCCTGGGCCTGGAACACTGCCGCTTCGCCGGCAGCGGCGCCGCGCCTCTGCCGGCCGACGTGTTGCGCTGGTACCGCAACCTGGGCCTGGACCTGCTCGAAGGCTACGGCATGACCGAGAACTTCGCGATTTCGCATGCCATCCTGCCCGGCACCAGCCACCCCGGAACGGTGGGCGTGGCCTACAACGGCGTGGAGTCGCGCATCGATGCGGAAACCGGCGAGGTGCAGATGCGCTCGCCGGCGGTGATGGTGGGTTACTACAAGGATCCGGAAGGCACGGCGGCCGCGTTCACCGCCGACGGCTGGCTGCGCACCGGTGACAAGGGCGTGGTCGATGCCGACGGTTGCCTGCGCATCACCGGCCGTGTGAAAGACATTTTCAAGACCAGCAAGGGCAAGTACGTGGCGCCGGCGCCGATCGAAGACCTGCTGGTAACCCATCCCGCAGTCGAGGCCTGCGTGGTGACAGGCGCAAATTTCGCGCAGCCCCTGGCGCTCCTGATGCTCTCGCTCGAAGCGATGGCAGCCGCCCGGGGGGACGGCCGATCAGTGCTGGCTCAATCGCTTGAAGCGCACTTGAAGACGGTCAACAGCCGGCTCGACGCGCATGAAAAGCTGGATTGCGTGGCGGTGGTCACCACCATGTGGACGCCGGAAAACGGCTTCGTGACGCCCACCCTCAAGGTCAAGCGGGCGCGCATCGAGGAAGCTTACGCCGGGCAGTATGAAGGCTGGATTCGCGAGCGCAAGACCGTGGTCTGGGCGGAGGTCTGAGGGCGTGGGAGAAAATCCGCTGCGCCAGCAGCCTGTCGGACTTAGGACGTCGAGAGCGAAAATTGGCCCCAGCG
>JBEIFV010000153.1:0-14656 GCA_040382235.1 Burkholderiales bacterium | reverse complement strand
GCCGTGCGGGCTATGTCGAACCTTCGCTGATGCAGTATGCGGTGCGCCTGGCCGGCGCCACTCGCGACCCGGCCAGGCACGGCCTGCCCGACCTGGCGCACTTCATCTCCTTCGGCGTCAGCCCGAGGGCGCCGATCCACCTGATCGAAGGCGCGCGCGCGCTGGCTTTCCTGCGCGGCCGCAGCTATGTGTTGCCCGAGGATGTGACCGACCTGGTGCCCGACGTGTTCCGCCATCGCCTCGTGCTGACCTACGAAGCACTGGCCGAGGCGATGACGGCCGACATGCTGATCGAAAAGGTGATGCGTCAGATCGCGGCGCCGGCCAAGCCGCTGGAAGCGCATGTCAAAGTCGCCGCCTGAAAGCCATCTGAAACTGGTGGCCGGCCCTACGGCCGCGGGCGGCACGCGTGGCGCGGAACTGCTGCTGCGCCGGCTCGAATGGACCGTGCTGCGACGCCTCGATGGGGCGATCCACGGCAACTATCGAACCCTGTTTCGCGGTTTCGGGCTGGATCTGGCTGAGCTGCGTGAATACCAGTACGGCGACGACGTGCGCCATATCGACTGGAACGTCACCGCGCGTACCGGCCAGCCCTATGTGCGGCAATTCCATGAAGATCGCGAAGTCACCGCCTGGTTCCTGCTGGATCTCTCGCCCTCGCTCGATTTCGGTTCGAGCGAGGTGCGCAAGCGTGGCCTGTCGGCCGAATTCGTCTCGGTGCTGGCGCGCCTGCTCACGCGCAACGGCAACCGCGTCGGTGCGATGTTTTACGGCGATGCGGTCGATACTGTGATTCCGGCTCGCAGCGGGCGTGCCCAGGTGCTGCATATCCTGCATCGCATGCTGACGCGGCCGCAACGCGAGGCCTCAGGTGAAACCGACCTCGACGAATTCCTGCAGGGCGCGTTTCGCTTCATCCCGCGCCGCTCACTGGTGTTCGTGGTGTCCGATTTCATCAGCCGGCCCGGTTGGGCTCCCGCACTGGCGCGGCTGACGCAACGTCACGAAGTGATCGCGGTGCGCCTGTATGACCCGCTGGAAATGGAATTGCCCGATCTGGGGCTGGTGTTGATTCGCGACTCCGAGACCGGCGAGCAGTTGCATGTGGATACCCATGAGCCAGGCTTCCGCAAGCGCTTTGCCGTGGCCGCCACGCGTCGCGAGAACGAATTGCGCACCGGTTTCGCCGAGGCAGGGGTCGACGTGCTGGAACTGGCCACCGACGACGCGCTGATCGATGCGGTGATGCGCTTCGCCGACTTGCGCAAGCGGCGCAGCCAGTTGGCCGGCGGTGGCCTGCCGGCGCACATGGCGGGGGTGGCATGAAATTCATGTGGCCGCAAATGCTCTGGCTGTTGTTGCTGTTGCCGGCGTTGGTCGGGCTCTACCTGTGGCTATTGCGGCGGAAAAAGCGCGCGCTGCTCAAGCATTCCAGCCTGGCGCTGATTCGTGAGGCCTTGGCGGGCGGCCAGCAAGGGCGTCACCATGTGCCGCCTGCGCTGTTTCTGGTCGCCATCGGCCTGATGATCGCGGCGGTGTCGCGCCCGACCGCCATCCTCTCCCTTCCGGCGCAGCATGAAACCATCGTGCTTGCGATGGATGTTTCGGGCAGCATGCGCGCGGTCGACGTCCAGCCAAACCGGCTGGCGGCAGCGCAGGCGGCAGCCAAAGCGTTTGTCACCGATCAACCACGCGACGTCCGGATCGGCGTAGTCTCGTTTGCCGCTACCGCTTCAGTGGTGCAGTATCCGACCCAGAGTCGCGAAGATGTGCTCAACGCGATCGACCGCTTTCAACTGCAACGCGGCACCGCGATCGGCAGTGGCATCATCGTTTCGCTGGCCACCCTGTTTCCGGATGCCGGCATCGATGTCAGCAGGTTGATCATGGGTGAAACCGCGCCGCGTCGCAGCTTCGGTCCGCCGCGCAAGGATGACAAACCCGAGTTCAAGCCCGTGCCGGCGGGCTCCTACAACAATGGCGCGATCATCCTTTTGACCGACGGCCAGCGCACCACCGGCCCGGATGCGCTGTTCGCGGCCAAGCTTGCGGCTGAACGCGGCGTTCGCGTTTTCACCGTCGGCATCGGCACCACCAAAGGCGAGACCATCGGCTTCGAGGGATGGTCGATGCGGGTCAAGCTCGACGAGGACACCTTGAAGCAGGTCGCCAACATCACCCATGGCGCCTATTTCTACGCTGGTACGGCCAATGACCTGAAGAAGGTCTATGAAACCCTGAATACCCGCTTCAGCCTGGAGAAAAAGGAAACCGAGATCAGTGCCCTGTTCGCCGCTGGCGCCGCGTTGTTTGCGCTGCTGGCGGCGGGGCTTTCCCTGCTCTGGTTCAACCGGATACTGTAGCGGCGATGCAGCGCAAACGCCTGCACGGCGGCTCGCTCAAGGCGGCGGCCTATGACGAAGCCCGACAAGTGCTCGAGGTCGAGTTGACCAATGGCCAGTTGATCGAGTACGCGGCGGTGGGCCGCGAGATCGCGCGCCGATTGCTCGAAAGCCAGTCGCCTTGGAGCTACTACCGCGACAACATCGAGGACGAATTCACCGGCCGGCCTGCAGGGCGCGCGCAGGGCCCCGCTGGTGGCGAGAATCCGTTCGACTAAGGAAGCACTAAATCAGCCCGCAGGGAAAGCGAACCGCTCTTGCGGCGCATTGACTTGATTGAAGACCGTCGTTCGAAACTCCGCGTGTCAGGGACTTGTCCAGCGTCTTCCCGAGCCTGAAAGCTTTTCAGGCTGTAGCGAGGGCATATGCTCCTGCGGTGCCGCAAGCGGAGGCGCCCCGAATGGCGCCGCCGCTATACTGCGAGCTTGCCGTGGCGCCGCGTTTCGAGCGCCGATCCTCCGAGCCGCACTGTGCGCATCCTAGCCCTGGAAACTTCTTCCGAATACTGCTCGTGCGCCTTGTGGCACGATGGCAGCGTTACCGACTCGCGCGTGCACGCGGGACAGCGCCATTCCTCGCTGTTGTTGCCGATGGCGACAGCCCTCCTGGCCCGGGCCGGTGCCGGGTTCGCCACGCTTGACGCGATCGCCTTTGGCGCCGGACCGGGCTCCTTCACCGGCGTGCGTATCGCTTGCAGCGTGGCACAAGGACTGGCTTTCGCACGCGATTTGCCGCTGCTGCCGGTGGTGACCCTGGAGGCATTGGCGCACGCTTGCGTTGCAGGGCGGGTGATCGCCTGCATCGACGCGCGCATGGGGGAGCTCTATCTCGCGGCCTATGAGCGTTCGGATGCGGGTTGGCGCGTGCTGCAGGCGCCGGTTTTGGTCCGACCCGATGCCTTGCCGCATCTTCCTGGTCCATGGCACGCCTGCGGCAGTGGCTTTGCCGCGCCGCCGGCTGCGCTCGCCGCCTCCTACGAAATTGTCTCGCTGTCCGCGGATGTCGTGCCGCAAGCGCGCAGCGTGGCGGAGCTGGGTGCGCATGCCTGGAAGGCCGGTGGCGGCATCGCGGCGGCGGCCGGCAGCCCGTTATACCTGCGCAACAAAGTAGCGCTCGATGTGCGCGAGCAGGCAGCAGCCCGCGCTGCGCGCAAGGCCGCATGAGCGCAGTTTTCAAACCCGCGATGGCGCGTCTGGCGCCGATGACCGCAGAGGCCTTGGGGGCGGTATTGCGGATCGAAAACGACATTTATGAGTTTCCTTGGACGCTCGGCAATTTTCGCGATTCACTGGCGGCCGGCTACAGTAGCTGGCTGTATGTCCAGGGCGACGACCTGATCGGTTATGCGGTGGTGATGCTGGCGCTCGACGAAGCGCACCTGCTCAATTTGTCGATCGCGCGGGCAGTCCAAAGGTGCGGTCATGGAACCAACCTTCTGGGCGAGATCAGTCATGTGGCAGGTGAGCAGGGCGCCAAATCCATGCTGCTCGAAGTGCGCCCAAGCAATCTTGCGGGGCGTCAACTCTACGCGGCCGCCGGTTTCCGCCAGCAGGGTCTGCGGCGAGGCTACTATCCGGCGCGTAGCGGGCGCGAGGATGCCCTGGTGTTGTCGCGCGCGCTATGAGCAACACGCGTGATCATCTGCTGCAGGAAATGGGCATCGGCCCGCTCTGGAAGTTGCGGCATGCGCAAGCTGGCATCGCCGATGCCAGGCCGGCAGCGTTGCAGCCAGGCGCCAGACTGGATCGTGTGCCCGAGCCGCTTGCGCCGACGCCGGCGATTGCCATGATCGCGCAGGCGGTGGGCGCGCAAGCGGAAGACGATGATCAGTCACAGCGGGCAGCGGCCCTCGCGCGCATGGACTGGCCAGCGCTCAAGGCGGCGGTCAGCGCCTGTACGGCCTGCCCGCTGTGCACCAGCCGCAAGAACACCGTCTTCGGCGTCGGTGACGAGCGCGCGCAATGGATGATCATCGGCGAGGCGCCCGGTGCCGAGGAGGACGCGCGCGGCGAACCGTTCGTGGGTCAGGCCGGTCAATTGCTCGATGCCATGCTCTCTGCGCTGGACATGCGGCGCGACAGGAATGTCTACATTGCCAATGTGCTGAAATGCCGGCCGCCCGGCAACCGCAATCCCGCCCCCGAGGAAGTCGCGCGTTGCGCGCCACACCTGCTGCGCCAGGTGGCCTTGGTCAAGCCCCAGTTGATCCTTTTGATGGGGCGCTTCGCCACCCAGGCGGTGCTGGCAAGCGACGCCTCGATCGCGTCCTTGCGCGGGCGCCTGCACAGCTTTGCAGGCACGCCCGTCGTTGTCACCTACCATCCGGCCTACCTGCTGCGCGCGCCGACGGAGAAAGCGCGGGCCTGGGAAGACCTGCTGCTCGCGCGCGCCACCTTGCGTGGCTTGCAAAAAGCATCTGACGCCACCAGCTAGCACCACGGGATTGTCTTACCACTTACCGAGGATGAATCCATGCGCAAATTGCTGACCGGCTTGATGATTTTCCTGACCACCGCACTGGCGGGCTGCGGCTACAACGACTTTCAACGCCTGGATGAACAGGTCAAAGCCGATTGGGCCGGTGTATTGGCGCAGTATCAGCGGCGCGCCGACCTGGTACCCAACATCGTTGCCACCGTCAAGGGCGAGGCCAACTTCGAGCAGGAAACCCTGACACGGGTGATCGAGGCACGCTCGCGCGCGACCTCGATCCAGGCCTCGCCGCAATTGATCAACGATCCTCAGGCCTTCCAGAAATTCCAGGCGGCTCAGGGCGAGCTCTCGGGCGCGCTGTCGCGCCTGATGGTGGTGGCGGAGAACTATCCGAACCTCAAGGCCAATCAGGGTTTCCGCGACCTGCGCGTGACGCTCGAAGGCACCGAGAACCGCATCAACATCGCGCGCGACAAATATATCAAGTCGGTCCAGGCCTACAACGTGCTGGTGCGCTCGCTTCCCACCAACCTGACCGCCATGGTGATGGGCTACCAGACCAAGGCCTCTTTCACGGTTGAAAACGAGAAGGCGATCTCGAGCGCGCCGGCGGTGAACTTCGACAAACCGGCGGACAAGAAGTAAGGCGGCCGGACAGGTCGACGCCATGCTGGCTATGCTGCGACGATTGGCCTGGGGGCTGGGCGCATGGCAGTTGCTGGCCATGGGCCCGGCCCTGGCGCAGCCTCTGCTTGATGTACCCGCACTCAAGACCCGTGTCACCGACCTGACATCCAGCCTCGGGCAGATCGAACGTAACGCCCTTGAAGCCAAGCTGGCGGCTTTCGAACAGGCGCACGGCAGCCAGATCGCGGTGCTGATCGTGGCCAGCACCCAACCGGAGCCGATCGAGGACTTCGCGCACCGGGTCGGCGAAGCATGGAAAATCGGGCGCAAGGGCGTCGGCGACGGCTTGATCATCATCATCGCGAAGAACGACAAACGGGTCCGCATCGATGTCGCACGCGCACTGGAAGGCGCGATTCCCGATCTAGCAGCCAAGCGCGTGATACGCGAAAGCATGTCGCCGCGTTTCGCGCAAGACGATTTTGCCGGCGGCCTCGACGCCGGGGTCAGCCAGCTGATTGGCCTGATCGAAGGCGAGAAGTTGCCGCCACCCGCGAGTGGACAGACAAGCCGCGGCAGCGCCGACAACAACGATCTCGAGGGCTGGCTGATGATGGGATTCATCGCCGTCATCGTCGGCGGTTCGATTCTCAAGGCCATGTTCGGACGGGCCGGCGGTTCCTTTATCGGCGCCGGTGGTGCCGGCATCATCGCCTGGGTGGTGGCCGGCAGCCTGTGGGTGGCGCTGGCGATTGGCGTGGTGGCCTTGCTGTTCCTTTTGGTGATGGGCGGCGGGCGCGGGGGCCGCGGCGGCGGCATCGGGCCGACACTGGGCGGTGGCTTCGGCGGCGGCGGCGGTGCATCGGATGGCTCCTCGTGGGGCGGATTCTCGTCGGGCGGCGGCGGCGATTTCAGCGGCGGCGGCGCCTCTGGCGGCTGGGGTGGCAATGACTAGGTGGCAGCGCGTGCGGCGCACCATGCGGCATCTGCTGGCCGATCAGCGCATGGTTGCGCGACTCATCCCGCCGGCCGCGATCGATGCCATTGCGCGGGCGATCGCCGCCAGCGAAAAGCGCCATGACGGCGAAATCCGCTTTTGCATCGAGGCCGGCCTGCCCTGGTCGTACCTGAAACGCATCGCACCGGCACGCGAGCGGGCGCTGATGCTTTTCTCCAAGTTGCGTGTCTGGGATACCGAGCGCAATACCGGCGTGCTGGTGTATGTACTTCTGGCCGACAAGAGCATCGAGATCGTGGCGGATCGCGGCATTGCCCGCAAGCTGCCGCAGGAATCCTGGAACGCGATCTGCGACGCGCTTGGGGCGCGGTTTCACGCCGGGGAAGCCGGCGCCGGCGTGCTGCTGGCGATCGAAAGCATCAGCGACGCGCTGGCGGCGCACTTCCCGCCGCAGGCACGCAACGACAATGAGTTGCCTGACGCCCCCGTGGTGCTTTGACGCCCACGCACCTCTACGCGCATCCACTGGTGCGCTTACTGGCCTGGTTGATCGGCTCACCCGGGCTTTTGGCATGCACTGGCGGCAGTCATGCAGACGTGGTGGACGACGCATGGTGCGCGCGCCAGCTGGGCGAATCGCGCGCCTGGCTGGAGGCGCTCGATGCCGATCCCCAGGCGCTGGAAGCGTTCATCGCGCTGCGCAACATCCGGCGAGTCGGGTTTCTGGCGCAAGCGCTGCTCGCATTCTGGCTGTCCCATTGCGGCCGCTTCGAACTGCTGGCCGAGAACCTGGCGGTGCGTGCCGACGGGCGCACACTGGGCGATTTCGATCTGCTGTTTCGCGGGCTTGATGGCGGGCAGCCGACGCATTGGGAACTGGCGGTCAAGTTTTACCTGCGCCTGGCGGCGCCCGATGGCATGGCGGGCTATGTCGGCCCGGCAGGGCAGGACACGCTGGCGGCCAAAGCTGAACATGTGCTCACACGCCAACTTGGCCTGGGGCAAACTGCGGCCGGCAGGGTGGCTCTGGCCAACCTCGGTATCGATCAGATCGCGGCACGTGCCTTCGTCAAGGGCTGGCTTTTTTATCCCGCCTCGGTGGAGCCGGTGGCAACACCGGGCTTGAACCCTGCGCATGCACGCGGCTGGTGGCGTCGCCATGTGGAAGGCGAAGGCGGCGTTTGGCCGGTGCGTGATCGCTGCTACCGCATTCTCGATCGCCTGGATTGGTTGGCGTGGCCAAGCGCTGCGGGGCAGACGCTTGACTGGCGTGAACTGGAGCTGCGCATGCGCATGCATTTCGCCGCAGAAGGCGGCGCGCTGATGGTCGTCGAATTCGACAACTGCACCGCGCAGGCACATGAAACCAGTCGTGGCTTTGTCATGCCACCCCAATGGGTAGGGCCTGCCGCCGCTACAAGCCAGGCGATCAGTGCATTTTTTCGTCGCGCGCGATGTCCAGCAGGCGGTTGACTTCCGCTTTGTGGTGAATCAAGTTGCTGCGATGCCAGCGACCGATCAGCCACATCACCGAAGCCACCAGGGTACCAAACCCGGCGATCGCCGCAAACGCGGAAACGCCGGCGCCCGTGGCTGTGGTGTACATGAAACCCAGCGCCAGAATACAGGCCTGTTCGTTGAAGTTTTGCACCGCGATCGAACGGCCGGCGCCCATCAGGCTGTGGCCGCGATGCTGCAGCAATGCGTTCATCGGTACCACCAGGTATCCGCCAATTCCGCCCAACAGGATCAGGAAGGGCGCTGCCACCCACACGTTGTCGATGAAGATCAGGAGGATCACCAGGAAGCCCATGACGATGGCAAGCGGAATCACGCTGGTGGCATTGTCCAGCCGCATGCGCATGCTGGCAACCACCGCACCGATGGCAGTACCGATGGCCACCACGCCGACCAGACCTGACGCCTGGGTGGTACCGTAGCCCAGCGCGGCAGCGGCCCATGCAAGCACGATGTAACGCAAATTGCCGGAGACGCCCCAGAACAAGGTCGTGGTCGCCAGAGAGATCTGGCCCAGCTTGTCGCGCCACAACACCAAATTGCAACGCCAGAAGTCGGTCAACAGGGCCACCGGTCGCTCCGGCAGCGGCAACATCGGCGCCCCGGTCAAGGGAATGAAAAGATTGTAGGCCGCAGCGATTAGATACAGAAAAATGATGAGCGCGATGGCTGCCTCGGGCGGCGTGTCGATGCCGAAATCGAGATTGGGAATATCGATCGCCAACAATGCATCCGACACCCGATGGCCGACCAGTTGGCCACCCAGCAAGACTCCAAGGATGATCGAGGCGATGGTCAATCCCTCTATCCATCCATTGGCCTTGACCAACTGTGACGGCGGCAGCAACTCGGTGAGAATGCCGTACTTGGCCGGCGAATAGGCTGCAGCGCCCATGCCGACCACGGTATAGGCGATCAAGGGGTGTACACCAAACAGCATCATCAGGCAGCCGCCCACCTTGAGCGTATTCGAAAGAAACATCACCCGCCCCTTGGGCAGCAGGTCGGCGAACGCACCCACGAACGGCGCCAGTGCGACATAAAACAGGGCGAACATAGGCACCAGGGCGGCGCGTTGCCATTCCGGAGCACCGCCGCTCTTGAGCAACTCGATGGCAGCTACAAACAGGGCATTGTCGGCAAGCGAGGAAAAAAACTGCGCTGCCATGATGGTGTAGAAGCCGGGTTTCATCGCGTCCTTGTGAATTAGAATCGAGGCCTGATGCGGGCCCGCTTTGAGGACCGCTGCAACACAGCGGTTGCTGGCGCATGCGCCCGGCTTTATAGCACGAAAACCTTCTCGCAAATCAACGATTTAGCCATGAACGACGTTCCTTTGGCGAAGTGCTCCGGCGCCCCTTTGGCAGCCTCGCTAGAAGCTTGCGGCGGCGTGCAGATAGCGCCACCAGCCGCCTATTGGTCGAGCTGAGAGCATGCCGCGCCCGATCCAGGTCAGCTTCGACTTAGGCGCGTTTGCGCATAACCTCGAAGTGGTGCGCAAGGCTGCGCCGGGTGCGCGCGTGTGGGCAGTGGTCAAGGCCAATGCCTACGGGCATGGCCTGTTGCGCGCCGCTGGTGCGATGCGCGCCGCTGACGGTTTCGCCTTGCTCGATCTCAACGAAGCGGCACGCCTGCGCGAAGCCGGGTTCGCGCATCCGATACTGCTGCTCGAAGGCATGTTCGAGTCGCGCGACCTTGAAACAGTCGACGCGCTGCACCTGACACCGGTGATCCATCATGCGGCGCAAATCGAAATGCTGCAGCGCGCGACACTAAGGCGGCCGCTCGATGTGTATCTCAAGTGCAACAGCGGCATGAACCGGCTGGGCTTTGTCGCAGACGCTGTGCCGCGGGCACACGCAAGCTTGAAAGGCATGCCGCAGGTCAAGTCGGTGACGCTGATGACGCATTTCGCCGATGCGGACGGTCCGCTTGGTGTGGCCGACCAGATGGCGCGCTTCGCGCCATTGGGGAGCCAGATCGATGCGCCCGCCAGCATGGCCAATTCAGCGGCGATTCTGCGCTATGCCGAAACCCACGGCGATTGGGTGCGACCGGGTATCGCGCTCTACGGCGCTTCACCGTTTCCCGACCAGAGTGCCGCGCAACTCGGGTTGCAGCCAGTCATGACCTTGAGCAGCCAGATCATCGCGCTACAGACATTGAAGCGCGGTGAAGGCGTGGGCTACGGCTTCAAGTATCGCGCCACGACCGAGTCCCGCATCGGCGTGGTTGCCTGCGGTTATGCCGACGGCTACCCGCGCCACGCGCCCGCCGGCAACGCGGTCGGCGCCCCGATCCTGGTGGACGGGGTGCGTACCCGCACCATCGGCCGGGTGGCCATGGACATGCTGTATGTCGACTTGACCGCTGTGCCGCAGGCACGTCTTGGCAGCAAGGTCGTGCTGTGGGGTGCCGACTTGCCGGCTGATGAGGTGGCGACCGCGGCCGACACGGTGTCGTACGAGCTGTTTTGCGCACTGGCGGCGCGCGTTCCTGCGCTTGAAATCTGAGTGCATCTGTGGCGAGGGCTGGCCGCGGCCACCGTCACGCCCCGAACGAAGGATGTGAATGGCCAAGGTCAAGACCGCTTATGTGTGCTCCGAGTGCGGCGGGGATGCTCCCAAATGGCAGGGTCAGTGCCCCGATTGCGGTGCCTGGAATACCTTGTCCGAGGTGCGTCTGGAAGCGGCCAAGGGCGCCACCGCCAACCGCTACGGCACAGGCCCGGACGGGCTTGCCGCCAGCGGTGCGCTCAAGTCCTTGGCCGAGATCGAAACCCGCGATACGCCGCGCATAGACAGCAGCATCGACGAATTCGACCGCGTCCTGGGCGGCGGTTTCGTGCCGGGCGGCGTGGTGCTGATCGGTGGCGACCCGGGGATCGGCAAGTCCACGCTGCTATTGCAGGCTCTGGCCGGGCTGTCGGCCACTGCCAAGGTACTTTACGTGACCGGCGAAGAGTCGGCGGAGCAGGTGGCTTTGCGTGCCCAGCGCATGGGACTGGACGCTCCCGGGTTGAAGCTGCTACCCGAAATCAGTCTCGAAAAAATTCAGGCGACACTGCTGGCAGAAATGCCCGCGGTGGCGGTGATCGATTCGATCCAGACGCTGTATTCGGATGCGCTCTCGGCGGCACCCGGCTCGGTGTCGCAAGTGCGCGAATGCGCCGCACAACTCACGCGCATCGCCAAGCAGACCGGCATCGTGATTGTCCTGGTTGGGCATGTCACCAAAGAGGGCACCATCGCCGGCCCGCGGGTGCTTGAACATATTGTCGACACGGTGCTGTATTTCGAAGGCGACACGCACTCGTCATTCCGCCTGATACGCGCCTTCAAGAACCGCTTTGGCGCGGTCAACGAGTTGGGTGTTTTCGCCATGACCGATCGTGGCCTGAAGGGCGTGTCCAATCCGTCGGCACTGTTCCTGTCGCAGCACGATCATGACGTGCCAGGCTCGGCGGTCCTGGTGACCCAGGAAGGCACGCGCCCGTTGCTGGTGGAGATACAGGCCCTGGTGGACCAGGCGCATGCGCCCAATCCGCGCCGCCTTTCGGTCGGGCTCGACCAGAATCGCCTGGCGATGCTGCTGGCCGTCCTGCATCGGCATGCCGGCGTCGGTTGCTACGACCAGGACGTCTTCATCAACGCGGTGGGCGGCGTCAAGATCGGTGAGCCGGCCGCCGATCTGGCGGTGCTGCTGGCGATCATGTCTTCGCTCAAGGGCAAGCCGCTGCCACGCGGCCTGGTGGTGTTTGGCGAGGTCGGCCTGGCCGGCGAAATCCGCCCGGCGCCGCGCGGCCAGGAGCGCTTGCGCGAAGCGGCCAAGCTGGGCTTCACCCAAGCGCTGATACCCAAAGCCAACTTGCCCAAAAGCACAATTCCCGGCCTTGAAATCATTGCCGTGGAACGCGCGGCGGAGGCGCTCGCGCGTTTTCGATAGTCCAGCACAGGCGCGGTTGGCAGGTAGGCCGATGCTATAATCCGTCCCCACCCGCAGACGGTGCGCTTTTTTGCGGCACCGGTAGTCCAAACGGCGCGCCATTCCACACTCCATGAAGCCGGTGATCGCACTGGTCGGCCGGCCCAACGTCGGCAAATCGACCCTATTCAACCGCCTGACCAAGTCGCGCGACGCGCTCGTCGCCGATATTCCGGGCTTGACGCGCGATCGCCACTACGGTCACGGTCGCGTTGGCGCGCGCCCGTTCCTGGTGATCGACACCGGCGGCTTCGAGCCTGACGCCAAATCGGGGATCGTCGGCGAAATGGCCAAGCAGGCCTCACAGGCGATCGCTGAAGCTGATGTAGTGATTTTCCTCACCGACGGCCGCGCCGGTGTCACCGGGCACGACCACACCATCGCCCTTATGCTGCGCAAGTCAGGGCGCAAGGCATTGCTGGCAGTCAACAAGACCGAGGGCATGACGCTTTCGGGCGTCGCCAATGAGTTCTTCGAGTTGGGTCTGGGCGAACCGCGCTCGATTTCCTCGGCACACGGCGACGGCGTACGCGAACTGATCGAACTGGCGCTGAAACCCTTTCCGGAAGAAGAGGCGACACCCGCGGAAGGCATTGAAAAGCGGCCGCGCATTGCCATTGCCGGGCGCCCGAACGTCGGTAAATCAACCCTTGTCAATACCCTCCTGGGCGAGGAGAGGGTGATCGCTTTCGACCAGCCCGGCACCACCCGCGATGCGATCTCGATCGATTTCGACTACGACGGCAAGCCCTACACCCTGATCGATACGGCGGGCCTCAGGCGGCGCGGCAAGGTATTCGAGACCATCGAGAAGTTTTCGGTGATCAAGACCATTCAGGCGATTTCGGACGCCAACATCGTCGTGCTGGTGTTGGACGCACAGCAGGATATCGCCGATCAGGATGCGCATATCGCGGGTTTCATCCTGGAAGCCGGTCGCGCGGTGGTGATTGCGATCAACAAATGGGACGGACTGGACGCCTACGCACGCGAAAGGGTGAAGCACGAATTCGCACGCAAGCTCAAGTTTCTCGATTTTGCCAATGTCCACTTCATCTCGGCGCGCCAGGCGCAAGGCATAGGCGCCCTGATGAAGTCGGTAGGCGAGGCCTATGCGGCGGCCACCGCCAAGCTTTCGACGCCGCGCATCACGCGCGCCCTGCAGGAAGCGGTGGAGCGCCAGCAACCGCCGCGTTCCGGCATGTCGCGTCCGAAAATGCGCTATGCGCACCAGGGCGGCATGAACCCGCCGATCATCGTGGTGCACGGAAACTCCCTGCAACAAGTGCCGGACAGCTACCGGCGTTACCTGGAAGGCTATTTTCGGGAAACTTTTCGGCTCAAAGGCACTCCATTACAAGTGCAGTTCAAGCTCGGGCGAAACCCCTACGCGGAGTCTTGATGTCCGCGGCGCCGCCGGTATCGGTCGCCGATTGGTAACCGGCAGCGCCTGCACAGCCCTCGCTTGGCAGTGATTTGGCGATGGTGTACATTGAAATTTCAACAATAAGACTGGAGTGTTTCCATGAGCAACAAAGGGCAAATGCTACAAGACCCGTTCCTCAATGCCTTGCGGCGCGAGCACATGCCGGTGGCGATTTACCTGGTGAACGGCATCAAGCTGCAAGGCCAGATCGAATCCTTCGACCAGTACGTCGTGTTGCTCAAGAACACCGTCACGCAAATGGTCTACAAGCACGCCATCTCCACGGTGGTGCCTTCGCGACCGGTCAATATGAACCTGGAAACGGAAGGCGAAGCCTGATTTCGCGTTTCCACGCCGGCGCGCCGGCCTGATAGCTCGCGCATGCTGGATTCCTACCAGGCGCCCAAACGAAAGGCGCTTGACAACAGCGCCAATCATGCGGCATTGGTCTGCCTTGATTTCGGGGCCGGTGAACACGCCGACGCCGTGGCCGAATTCAGGCTCCTGTGCCAAAGTGCCGGGCTGACCGAAGCCAATCTCACGCAAGGACGGCGCTCGAGGCCCGATCCGGCCTTTTTTGCAGGTTCCGGCAAGGTCGCCGAGATTGCCGCCGCGATCGAATCCGCCGGTGCCGCCATCGCTGTTTTCAATCACATTCTGTCGCCGGCGCAACAGCGTAATCTCGAGCGCGAGCTCAAAGTTCCGGTAATTGACCGCACCACGCTGATCCTCGACATCTTCGCCCAGCGCGCCAAGAGCCATGAAGGCAAGATCCAGGTGGAACTGGCGCAATTGCGTCATTTGGCGACCCGTCTGGTACGCGGCTGGACCCATCTGGAGCGGCAAAAAGGCGGCATCGGGCTGCGCGGCCCGGGCGAAACCCAGCTGGAAACCGATCGGCGCCTGCTCGGCGATCGGGTCAAGCTCTTGAGTGCTCGCCTGGAGCGGCTGCAACGTCAGCGCGACGTGCAGCGCCGTGCGCGCACCCGCGGCGGGGTGTTTTCGGTCTCATTGGTCGGATATACAAATGCCGGGAAATCAACTCTTTTCAACGCCTTGACCAAGGCAGATTCCTACGCCGCCGACAAGCTGTTCGCGACCCTCGACACCACCTCTCGGCGCCTGCATCTCGCAGAAGGGGTCGACATCGTGGTGTCCGATACGGTGGGATTCATCCGCGACCTGCCGCATACCCTGGTGGCGGCGTTTCGCGCCACCCTGGAAGAAACCGTGCAGGCGGACCTGCTGCTGCACGTGGTCGATTCCGCCTCGCCAGCTCGCATGGAGCAGATCGCCGAGGTGGAG
>JBEIFV010000152.1:0-14674 GCA_040382235.1 Burkholderiales bacterium | reverse complement strand
GGCGTGCGACCTCGGCAGCGACACAGCCTATCTCCGCCAGCAGTGCACGGCTGTCGTCTCCCGGCGGGGGCGCCACGCCGCGAAATTGCGCCGGCGTGGCGCCCAACTTGATTGAAAAACCGAGTTGGCGGCCGGGTCTGCCATTGCGGTCCGCACAATCGATCACCATGTCGCGTGCCAGCACATGCGGGTCGGCGAACACTTCGTGGATCTGGTTGACCGGCGCCGCCTGGCTTTCGTCGGCGCCATGAAAGATGCCGAGCCAGGCGTCGCGCGTGCGCGTGCGCATGCGCTCGCGCACGGTCTCGAACAATTCGTCGCGTCGGCTGCGGTCATAGCGCAACGGTATCAGCTCGGGCAGGCCGATGCCGCGGCAAAAATTGGCCCAGTGGTGTGGCTCAAGATTGGTGGTGCAGAGGTACTTGCCGTCGGCCGTTTGCCACACGCCGGATACCGGGTTGGGCCGGTTCAGGCGCGGCACGGTCGTGCCCTGCAGCGCCTGCACTGACGCCAGGATCGAAAAATCCAGGCTGGCGTCGGTCATGCTGATGTCGATGTGCTGGCCGGACCCGCTCGCATCGCGCGCGCGCAGCGCGAGCAGAATGCCGATGCTCGCGTGCAGGCCGGCGCTGACGTCGCCGACCGGTGTGCCCACCAGGCGCGGCACGTTGTCCCCGGGGTCGCTGTTTAAGTGCAGCAAGCCGGCCACACCCAGGGCCATTGGATCGTGACCGGGCCAGTCGCGGTAGGGGCCGGTCTGGCCGAACAGCGATACCGAGCAATACACCAGGCCCGGATGGTGTTGCGACAAGGCGGCGTATCCCAGTCCGAGGCGGTCCATCACGCCCGGGCGAAAGCCTTCGACCAGCACGTCGCAGGTGGCCGCGAGCCGGCGGCCGACGGCCTGGCCTTGCTCGCTTTTGAGGTCGAGCACGATCGAGCGGCGGTTGCGACCGGTGCTGTCGAAGGCCGGGTCAGCCTGGAACGGTGAGCGCTGCTCGGCCGGCACCTGGGCTGCCTGCTCGGCGCGACGTCCGGTGGCGGCCTTGGCCGGCGCTTGCACACGGATGACCTCGGCACCGAAGTCGGCCAGTTGCATGCAGCAAAACGCGGTCGGCAGGAAGTCGCCGAGTTCGAGAACGCGAATTCCTTGCATCGGCAGCGCCATTGACGATCTCCCTGCAGGATCCGGCAGTTGTATTAGCAGAACAACTATTCTATACTCGGAATATCAAGATTGTCACGCCCGGCCTCGAGAATACTCGTGCGCCGCTGGCAATTGTGGCGATTGTGGCCGGGGCGGTCGTACTCTTGGGAGTGTCAGCATGGGTTTCGCAAGCATCACCGATGAAGCCGTGGCCGAACTGCGCGCGCGCATCGGCAAGCCGATCAGCCGCGTCACCGCGCCCTTTTACCGCGAGATCAACGGCGACGCGGCGCGCAATTTCGCGCGCGCCATCGGCGACGACAATCCGCTCTGGGTCGACCCCGGTTATGGCGCGGGCACCCGCTGGGGCGGGCAACTGGCGCCACCGGCCATCCTCTATTCGACCGAGAATACCGTCAGCGGCGCGGTCGAGGGATTGGCCGGCGTGCATGCCATGTTCGCCGGTACCGACTGGCGCTGGTTCGAGCCGATCCGCGTCGGCACCACCATGCGCACCGTTGCCACCTTGAAGGACATGGTCGAGCACAAGACGCGCTTCGCCGGCCGTTCTTTCCAGCAGATCTATCACGTGCAGTTCTTCGACCAGCACGACACCAAGCTGGCCGAGGCGGATTCCTGGTGCTTTCGCACCGAGCGCGACACCGCGCGCGAATCCGGCACCAAGTACGAAAAGTCGCTGGAGGAAATGCATGTCTACAGCGATGAGGATATCGAGCGCTGTTTCGCGCAGTATCGACAGGAAAAGCCGCGCGGCCCGGCCAAGCGCCTGTGGCAGAACGTACAGGTGGGCGACGCCATCGACACCATGCTCAAGGGCCCCTACACGGTAACCGCCGCGGTGTGCTTCATGCAGGCCTGGGGCAACTACGCGATGCACAATCACCGCATCGCCTACCAGTATTACGACCGCCACAAGAAGCTGGCGCCGCGCAACCAGCAGAACGTGCCGGAGCCGCCGGTGCGGGTGCATTGGGACAACGACTTCGCGCGCACCGTCGGCGTGCCCGCGGCCTATGATTTCGGGCCGGAACGCATAGCCTGGATGTCGCACATGCTGACCGACTGGATCGGCGACGATGGTTTCCTGCGGCGTCTGAACACCCAGATCCGCCGCCATAACCCGGTCGGCGATGCGGTCTGGTGCAGCGGCACGGTGACCGGCAAGAGCATTGTGGACGGACGCCATCTGCTGCAGTGCGAAGTGCAGGGCGTCAACCAGGTCGGTGCCTTGTCGATCAAGGGTTATGCGGAAGTGGAGTTGCCGGTCGCATGAGTGCTCCCGCCCGGCAGCCCGAAGGGAGCGCCGCATTGAACAATGCGCCTCCCCCGGGGAGGATGTCACGTAGTCACAGATGGGTAGTCCAATGATTGACATGGCCAGCGGCGACGCGGCCGGCAGCGCGTCGGCAACCTGGCCCGGACCACTGGCCGGGCTCAAGGTGCTCGACCTGTCGCGTGTGCTGGCCGGGCCCTTCGTCACCCAGTTGCTGGGCGATCTGGGCGCCGAGATCCTGAAAATCGAAACCCCCGGCCATGGCGACGACACCCGCACCTTTCCGCCCTTTGTCGGCGGCGAAAGTCATTACTTCATCGCGCTGAACCGGCAGAAGAAAAGCCTGGTGATCGATCTGCAGGAGCCGCGCGGCGCGCAATTGCTGCGCGACCTGGTCGCCAAAGCCGACGTGCTGGTCGAGAATTTCCGTCCCGGCGTGATGCAGCGCCTGGGACTCGACTACGAGAAGCTGGCGCAGATCAATCCGCGCCTGATCTACTGCGCGGTCAGCGGTTTCGGTCTCTCCGGGCCGCTCAGGGACAAGCCTTCGTTCGATATCGTCACCCAGGCCATGAGCGGCATGCTGAGCGTGAACGGCGCAGCCGGGACACCGCCGGTGAAACTGGGGGTGCCGCTGGGCGACCTCGCTGGAGGCATTTTCGGCTCGATCGGCATTCTGTCGGCATTGCACGAGCGCCACGCCACCGGGCGCGGGCGCATGGTCGACATCAGCCTGCATGACGGCATGCTGGGCATGCTGGGTTACCTGTCGCAACTGTATTTCCTGACCGGCCGCGACCCGCAGCCGGTCGGCACCAGCCATCCCAGCGTGGTTCCCTACGGATCGTTTCCGGCCAGCGATGGCCAGATCATCATCGCCTGCCTGACGCAGGTCTTCTGGGGGCGGCTGTGTGCGGCGCTCGCGCATCCCGAATGGACCGATGATGCGCGCTTCGATTCGACCGCGCAGCGGCTTGCCAATCGCATCGAGGTCGATCGCATGATCGGCGTGGTCACGCAAACCCGCACGGTGGCCGAATGGGCCGAACGGCTGACGGCGGCCGATGTGCCGAATGCACCGGTTCTCGGGGTAGGGGCGGCTCTCAACCATCCGCACTCGGCGGCGCGCGAGATGGTGGTCGACGCCGTGCACCCGCGCGCCGGGCCGATCCGCATGGTTGGCCGTCCGATCAAGTTTCCCGGTGCAAGCCAGCCGCCGCTCGAACCTTCGCCCGTTCTCGGGCAGCACACGCGCGAGGTGCTGCGCCGCGAACTGGGGCTGGACGATGCCGCGCTCGACCGCTTGGCGCAGGACGGCGTGATCGACCGCATGAACGCGGCAACGCGAGCGCAATGATCGACGCGCTCCGCGGCATGCGCGTGGTCGAATGGGGCGAGCTGATCGCCGCGGCCTACTGCACCAAGCTGCTCGGTGAATTCGGGGCGCAAGTGGACAAGGTCGAGGCGCCGGCGGGCGATCCGGCGCGCGGCTACGGGCCGTTTCCGGGAGATGTTGCCGATCCCGAGAGTTCCGGCATTTTCATTTTCTTGAATGGCGGCAAGCGCAGCGTCGTGGCCGACGTCGAGACTGCGGGCGGCATGCAGGTGCTCCATGCGCTGATCGCGCGCGCCGATGTATTCGTGACCAACCAGTCACTCGGCTTGCGGCGCCGTCTCGGGCTGGATGCGGCCACCCTGCGTGCGCGCTATCCGGGCCTGTTCGTGGTCAGTCTTTCGGTATTTGGCGACAGCGGGCCGAACGCCGGGCTGCCGGCCCAGGCCATCGATGCCTATGCCGCCAGCGGCACCGCCTGGGTGATCGGCGAACCGCAGCGCGAACCCCTGATCGTGCCGCTGCTGCAGGCCGATTACCAGGCCGGCGCGCACGGCGCGGCGGCGGTGCTGATGGCACTGATTGCGCGCCGCCGCCGGCCGCAACCGGGCGGCGCAACCGCGGGCGAAAGCATCGACATCGCCAGTGCCGACGTGTTTGCCGCCGCTGCCGGGTCCAACGGCATGATCTACCTGTACTACGGCCTGCAGAAGTGGGCGCGTGCCGGGCGCCGTGCCTTCGCCTCCGGCGGCCCCTATCCCTACGTGATCCTGCCCTGCAAGGATGGTGCGGTATGCCTGATCGGCCGTGCGCGCCACGAGTGGGCGCGCCTGGTGCAGGCCATGGGGCAGCCGGACTGGACGGCCGATGCGCGCTACCAGGATCTGCATGCGATGGGCCGCGATTATCCGGATGAAGTCGACGCGCTCATCACGCCGTGGCTTAAGCAGCATACGCGCGCCGAGCTGATGCATCTGGCGCAACAGCACGGCTTTCCGCTCGGGCCCTTGCGCACCATGGCCGAAGTGGTGGCCTCGCCGCAGTTCGCGCATCGCGGATTTTTCCGCCACATCCCGCATGCCAAGCACGGCGCCATCACGGTGCCGGGTGTACCGTGGCTGCGCGCTGATCGGCAAACGCGCGTGCCGCCTGCCGCGCCGCGCCTGGGCCAGCACACCTCCGAGCTCATGCGCGAGCTCGGCAGTGCTGCGCAAACGGTGGCGGCATGAGCGGGGCGGGAATGACCGCAGCCAGGCCGGAATCGGCGCCGGTGCGGCCGCTCGAAGGTCTGCGCGTGCTCGATTTCAGCTGGGTCTGGTCGGGGCCGCTGTTGACTTCGATGCTCGCCGAATTCGGCGCCGAGGTGATCAAGGTCGAGCACGGCGAGCGGCTCGACAGCTCGCGCCTGCGCGGTCGGCCGCTGATCGACGGCAAGCCGGCTTCGGGTCCGAGCATCGAGATCGGGCCTTATTTTCACCAGACCAACCATGACAAGCTTGGCATCACCCTCAATCTCAAGTCGCCCGCGGCGCAGGGGCTGCTCGATCAACTGGTCGGCTTGAGCGACATCGTGGTCGAGAACCTGAGCCCGGGTGCGCTGGATCGAGTGGGACTGGGCTATGCCCGACTCAGTGCGCACAACCCGCGCCTGATCTACCTGTCGCTGGCGGCCGCCGGCCAGACCGGGCCGGCCAGCGGCATGCGCGCCTATGCGCCGATCATGTCGAGCTATTGCGGATTCGAAGCGCTGGTCGGCTACACCGACGCCGACCCGATCGGCATGATGAATTTCGGCTACGGCGATCCGAACGCGGCGATTCACGGCCTGCTGCCGCTGCTTGCGGCGATCCTCGAGGTCGAGGCCAGCGGGCGCGGGCAGCACATCGACATGTCGCAGATCGAGGCCCTGCTTGCGGTGGTGGCGGAACCTGTGATCGATCACTTCATGAATGGGCGTGACGCCGTGCCGACCGGCAATCGGCACTGCCGGATGGCGCCGCACGGCATCTATCCGGCTGCCGGGGCCGACCGCTGGGTGTCGGTCGCGGTGGCCGACAACGCGCAGTGGCAGGTTCTGGTCGGCTTGATGGAGCGGCCGGCGTGGGCGGCGGACCCGGCCCTGGCGGAAGCGCAAGCGCGTGTCGCGCGCGCAGCCGAGCTGGATCGCGGACTGGCGCAATGGACCGCGGCGCGCGAGCAGGCCGACTTGGTGGCTTTGCTGCGTGGCGCGGGAATCGCCTGCTCTCCGGTGCAGGATGTTCCTGCGCAATGGGCCGATCCGCACTTCGCGGCACGCGGCCTGCGCCAAGGCGTGACGCACCCGATCTCGGGGCCGGAGCTGCTGTATCGCACACCGTGGAACATGGAGCACAGCCGGCCCGAAATTCGCGCCAGCGCGCCGCTGCTGGGCCAGCACAACGACTATGTTTTCAAGACCCTGCTCAAGCTTGGCGACGCAGACCTGGCGTGCCTGCAAGCCGATGGCGTGGTTGCCTGACGCGCTTTGCGAACCACATCCTTGCCAGCCGAACTGAACAGCCACCGAAGAGATCGACGCCCATGACCATGTTCACCGACATCGATTCCCAGCCTGCGGCGCTGGCCGGGTTTTCCTGGGACAAGCTGTGGCAACTGTTTGACGGCAACGCCGAGAGCATGAACCTGGCGCACGAATGCCTCGACCGCCATGCGGCCAAAGGCACGGCGGTGAGCATCAAGTTCGCCGATGGCAGGCTTGAGCATCACGACTTCGCCAAGCTGTCCGACCTCACCGGGCGTTTCGCCAACTGGCTGGTACGCCGCGGCATAGACCGCGGCGAACGGGTCGCGGTGATGCTCGAGCCATCGCTCGGCTTCTATGTCGGCATGTTCGGCGCGGTCAAGCGTGGCGCCATCGGCGTGCCGCTGTTCACGCTGTTCGGCCCCGAAGGACTGGCCTTGCGCATCAACGACTGCAAACCGCGGGTGCTGCTGGTCGATGGCGACGCAGGCGCGCTGGCGGCACAGTTTCCCGACATGCAGATCGTGCGGGTGGATGCCGCGTTCTGGGCCGAACTGGCTACGCTAAGCCCGGATTTCGCAAGCGACACGCGGGCCAACGACCTGGCGATCTTCCAGTACACCTCGGGCACCACGCGCGAGTTGCCAGAGGCGGTGCGGCACTCGCATCGTGCGGTGGTCACGCTGATGATCGCCGCGCTCTACGGCGTGGGTTTGCGGCCCGGTGACCGCTATTTTTGCCCGTCGTCGCCGGCCTGGGGCCACGGTTTGTGGCATGGCACCATCGCGCCCCTTGCGCTGGGCATCCATATCGGCGCCTATTCGGGGCGCTTCGATCCGGCGCGCATCGTCGAGGCACTGGAAGAACTGAAGATCGACAACTTGGCCGCCGCCGCCACGGTCTATCGCATGATCCGGCACGCCAATCTGCTTCCGCCAGGCCGCTTGAACATCCCGAAAATCTCCTTCACCGGAGAGCCGATCGATGACGATACCGCAGCCTGGGTCGAACGCACGCTGGGCAGCCCGGCCTGCAGCATGTACGGCACCACCGAAGTGGGTGTGGTGATCGCCAACTATCCCGGCTTCAAGGATTACCACGTCAAGCCCGGATCGCTGGGCAAGCCGGTGCCGGGCTGGCAGGTGGCGATCGTCGATCGCGCCGGACAGGAACTGCCGGCGGGCGAATCGGGCGAGATCGCGGTCAAGCGCAAGGGCGAATGGTTCTACATCAAGGATCGCGGCCGGCGCGATGCCGACGGTTATTTCTTTCACGAAGGACGCTCGGATGACGTGATCATCTCGGCCGGCTGGACCATGAGCGCGGTGGAAATCGAGAACAGCCTGTTGAAGCACCCGGCGGTGCTCGAAGCGGCGGTGATCGGCGTGCCCGACGCCATGCGCGGCCAGGTGGTGCGTGCCTACATCGTGGCGCGCGGCGGCGGCGACGCACCGGTCGAGGACATCCAGGCCTTCATGAAGAAGCAGTTGTCGCAGCACGAGTATCCGCGGCAGATCGAGTTTGTCACCGAACTGCCGAAAACGCCGGCAGGAAAAATCAACCGCAAGGTGCTGCGCGACCGCGCGGCGCAAGCCAAAACCTGATCCCAACCCCGACATGCCAGCCTCGATGGGGGCGATGTCTTGTCATGCAACATGCAATTTGCACCACATTCCATAAAGGAGAAGTCATGTCACAGGAAATGCAACGCGAGTTTGTCGGCATCACCGCACCGGCGCTGGACGATCTGCGCAAGCGGATCGGCGTCAAGATCGAGAATACCCTCGAGCCCTGGTGCTACGAGGCCACGCGCGACAACATCCGCCATTACGCGCACGGCATCGGCGATGACAACCCCTTGTGGTGTGATCCGGCCTATGCGAAGACCACGCGCTACGGAGACGTGATCGCGCCGCCGTCCTTCATCTTCGCCTTGAGCCGCATCATCAGCGGCTATGTCGGCGGCCTGCCCGGTGTGCATGCGATGTTCGCCGGCACTGATTTCAACTGGATGAAGCCGATCCGTCGCAACGCGCAGATTTCGACCGTTGCCTATCTGAAGGACTTGGTCGAGCACAAGACGCGTTTTGCCGGCCGTTCGATCCAGCAGATTTATCACGTCGACTTCTTCGACGAGACCGGCAGCCAGCTGGCGGCCGCCGATTCATGGTGCTTCCGCACCGACCGCGACATCGCCCGCGAGACCGGCACCAAGTACGATCATCTGAAGGAAAAGAAACAGAAGGTCTACACGCCCGAAGAAATCGAGGCGATCTACGACCTCTACGCGAAAGAGGAAATCCGCGGCAAGACCCCGCGCTACTGGGAAGACGTGGTCGAAGGCGAGAAGCTGCCGACCACCGTCAAGGGCCCGATGACCATCACCGGCTTCATCTGCTACACCCAGGGCTGGGGCGGCCTCTACATCCGTGCCCACAAGCTGGCCTACAAGATGATCTCCAAGCATCCGAACACCGGCATCAACAACCGCTTCGGCATTCCCGATTGCCCCGAGCGCGTGCACTGGGAAGAGGAATTCGCGCACAAGGTGGGCGCGCCGGGCGCCTACGACTACGGCCCCGAGCGCTGCTCCTGGCTGTCGCATGCGGTGACCAACTGGATCGGTGACGACGCCGAGCTGCGCAACCTGCACACGCAGATCCGTCGCCACAATCCGGAAGGCGACACCCTCTACATCGACGGCAGCGTAAGCAGGAAGTACATCCAGGACGGCAAGAAGCTGGTCGAGTTCAGCCTGATCGGCAACAACCAGGATGGCGAATTGTCGATCCAGGGGCGGGCGACTGCGGAGCTGCCGGGCAGACCCTGAGCCAGCCGGCGGGGCATTGGTACCAAGCGCAATAGGCGTTGTGGCGACCACGGGGCCTGGGCCGCGCGAGACATTTCGCGGCAACTGGTTTATCGTGCGTCACATCGCAGCTTATCGAGACTTGCGAAAAGGGTGGGACAAGCCTGCCTCAAGAGAGGCAGGCTTGGGGTAAGCATCGACAAGTGCGCATTTTGGAGTTGCCATGCCTTCTTCTGCCAGCACGTCACGTTCGATCGCGCTGATCACCGGCGCCTCCTCCGGCATCGGTGAAGCGCTCGCTACCTGCTTCGCCCGGGGCGGCTACGACCTGGTGCTGGTGGCGCGCAGCGCCGACAAGCTGCATGCGTTGTCCAGGCAACTGGCGGCCGACTACGGCATTTGCGCCTGGGCCATGCCCGCCGATCTCGCCGCGCCGGGTGCCGCACAAAAGCTGGCGGCCAGCCTCAAGCGCAAGCGTCGCAGGATCGATGTGCTGGTCAATAACGCGGGCGTGCTGGAGCAGGCGCCGTTCGTCAAGATGGCGGCGGCGCGGCATCAGCAACTGATCGACCTCAACATTTCCGGCCTGACTGCGATGCTCGCGCAATTCGTGCCGCCGATGGTGGCACGCGGCCATGGCCGCGTGCTCAACGTGGCCTCGATCGCGGCGTTCCAGCCGATTCCGCTGTTGGCAACCTATGCTGCGACCAAGGCCTATGTGTTGTCCTTGTCGGAATCGCTGTCCGAGGAACTCAATGGCAGCGGCGTCAGCGTCACCGCGCTGTGCCCGGGTGTCACCGCCACTGCGATGCTGGGCAAGGCGACCGAGGCGAACGCGCAGTTGTCGAAGTTGCCGGCCTTCATGATCGGCCGGGTCGAAGAGGTGGCGGCCGAAGGCTACGCCGCCTGCATCAAGGGTGACGCCATCAAGGTACCAGGGGTGCTCAATCTGGCCGGCACGCTGGCCGCACGCGCGGCGCCGAAATGGCTGGTGCGGCGCATTGGCGGCGCGCTGGGCAGGCGCGCCAGTGCCGCATAAGGGTTGCGGTGCGGTCAATCGCTCTAGAAATAGAGTGCATCACAAACATTCATCGGCGAAAAGGATGCAGACATGACAAACACTCCCCCGAACGCGAATCCTGCACGGACCAAGGCTGGCGAAACCGATGTCCTCGATGCGTTGATCATCGGCGCGGGCTTCGCAGGCCTTTATCAACTGCTGTGCCTGCGTGACCGACTCGGCCTTTCGGTGCAGGTGCTGGAGGCTGCCGCCGGGGTCGGCGGCACCTGGTACTGGAACCGCTATCCGGGTGCTCGTTGCGATTCGGAGAGTCATTCCTACTGCTTTACATTCTCCGAGGAACTGGTGCGCGAATGGGAGTGGTCGGAGCGCTATCCCGCCCAGGCCGAGGTGTTGCGCTATCTCAACCATGTGGCCGACCGTTTCGACCTGAAGCGCGACATTCGCTTGAACACCCGGGTCGTTTCCGCCCACTGGGACGCGGCTGGCAATCTCTGGAGCGTCAGCACCGCAGGGGGCGAGCAGTTGAGGGCGCGCTTCCTGATCACCGCCGTCGGTTGCCTCTCATCGGCCAATGTTCCGGACATTCCCGGCCTGGCGGACTTCGCCGGGCGCTGGGTCCACACCGGGCAGTGGCCGCATGAAGGTGTCGATTTCGCCGGCAAGCGGGTCGGGCTCATCGGTACCGGCTCGACCGGCATCCAGGCGGTGCCGGTGATCGCCGCGAGTGCCGCCCATCTCACGGTGTTTCAGCGCACCCCGACCTACAGCGTGCCGGCACGCAACGCGCCGCTGACCGACGAATTCAGGCGCTACGTCAAGGACAACGCGGCCGCGATTCGCCAGACGATGCAGTCAACCCCCAACGGCCACCCCTTCACCATCGCCGAGCGCCTCGCTTTGGAGACAACGCCCGAGGAGCGGCAGGCCCTGTATGAGGCGGCATGGGAGAAGGGCGGGCTGCAGTTCCGCGCCACCTTCAAGGACTTGATGACAAGCGTTGCAGCCAACGACACCGCCGCCGATTTCCTGCGCGGCAAGATCCGCGCGGTGGTGCGCGATCCGGTGAAAGCCGCGATGCTGGCCGATATCGACCACCCCTATGCCGCCAAGCGCCCGCCGATCGATACCGATTATTTCGAGGCCTTCAATCGCGACAACGTCGATCTGGTCAACCTGAAAGCCGAACCGATCGAGCGCATCACGCCGCGCGGCATCCGCACCGCGGTGGCGGAGGTGCCGCTGGACATCATCGTCTTCGCCACCGGCTTCGACGCCATGACCGGCGCCCTGTTGCGCATGGACATCCGTGGCGCGGAAGGTTGCACCCTGGCCGATGCCTGGGCCGCCGGGCCGCGCAACTACCTCGGCCTGCAGGTCGCGGGCTTCCCGAACCTTTTCATGATGACCGGGCCCGGCAGCCCGTCGGTGCTGTGCAACATGCCGGTACCGATCGAGCAGCATGCCGAGTGGATCGCGGATTGCATCGCCCACATGCGCCAAAAAGGGCTGACCCGCATAGAGACCAGCGAGGCCGCGATGGACGACTGGGTGGAAAAAGTCAACGCCACCGCCGATGCGATTCTGTTGAGCAAAGCAAAGCATTCCTGGTACTACGGCGCCAACATTCCGGGCAAGCCGCAGGTGTTCATGCCCTACGCCGGCGGCATGGCGCGCTACAAGGCGATTTGCGACGAGGTGGTAGCCAGGAACTATGAAGGTTTCATGCTGGGTGACTGAGGCGCTGCGCAGGTGATCGACCTGATCGCGCGTAGCCGCCGCGCGGGAATCCGACGCAAGAGGCTTTTGCGTGACAATTGAGGCAGAGCGCTTGCAGCGAGCGCGGGTTGCGACCACAACAAGACAAAGGAAGAGCGATGCTCCGCTTGAAACACTTTAGCCGTCTGGCCATGCTGGCGTGCGCGCTTGCCATGGTTCCCGCCAGTGCCCAGCAATACCCGAGCAAGTCGGTCCGCATCATGGTGCCCTATGCCCCCGGCGGCGGCACCGACATCCTGGCGCGCCTGTTTGCGCAAAAGTTGACCGAGGCCTGGGGCCAGTCGGTGGTGGTGGAAAACCGTCCGGGTGCGGACGGCGTGATCGGTTCCGAGGTGATCGTCAACGCGCCGCCGGATGGCTACAGCCTGGTGCTGGTGGTGGCCGCGCACGTGATCAACCCTTTTGTCAAGAGCAAGATGCCGTTCGACGTGATCAAGGACTTCACGCCGGTGACCCTGGTGGCGGCCTCGCCCTGGGTGGTGGTGGTCAACCCGACCGTGCCAGCCAACAACATACGTGAGCTGATCGCACTGGCCCGTGCGCAACCTGGCAAGTTGAGCTTCGGCAGTTCCGAACCGTCATCGCGTCTGGCCGGCGAGCAATTCAAGGTGCAGGCCGGCATCAACCTGCTGCATGTGCCCTACAAGGGTGGCTCGCAGATCATGGTGGACCTGCTGGGCGGCCACATCCAGGTCGGCTTCACCAGCGTGCTGACCGTGCTGCAGCACTACAAGAGCGGCAAGCTGCGCGTGCTGGGTGTGGGCAGCCGGGCGCGCTCACCCTCGATGCCGGACATTCCCACGGTGGTCGAAGGCGGCTTGCCCGGCTACGAGACCTCCGCCTGGTATGGCATGTTCGCGCCGCCCGGCACGCCGGCCGATGTGGTGAACAAGATCCAGCGCGAGATCGCACGCGTCGTGAAGTTGCCGGATGTCAACGAGCGCCTGGTGCAGTTGGGCGCGGTGCCGGTGGCCAACACGCCGGAGGAGTTCCTTGCATTCGCCAAGGCCGAGTATGCGAAATACGGCAAGCTGGTGAAGGATGCGGGGATGCAGCCGGAGTAGGCGGTTGGAGTGAAGTTCTCGCGATCGCTAGCGAGTTTTTTCGGGGAGATATCCAGATGAATCGAATCACCGTCAAGCCGCTCGGTTTCGCCCTCGGCGCCGAGGTCACCGGCATCGATCTGCGCGCACCATTGGACGATCTGGTGCGCCGTGAGGTCCAGAATGCCTGGCACAAGCACCTGGTGCTGGTCTTTCCCGGCCAGGACCTCGATACCGGGCAGCAAATCGACTTCTCGCGCAGCTTCGGCCCGCTTGAGCAAAACGACTTTCAGCCGCATTATCGCGACCCGCAGCATCACGAGATACTGCTGGTGACCAACCGGCAGATCAACGGCAAGCCGTCGGAGACGCGCAACACCGGGCGCAACTGGCACTCCGACCTGAGCTACACCACGCGCCCGGCCATGGCCTCGCTGCTGTTGTGCAAGGAGAAGCCACCGATCGGCGGCGACACCATGTTCGCCAACATGTACCTGGCGTACGAAACTCTGAGCCCGCCGATGCGCGCGTTTGTCGAGACCCTGGAGGCGATCCACGATGTGGCGCTGATCAAGGGCATCGAAAAGCGCGACCCGGAAAAGGTGGCAGAGATGAAGCGGCGCAATCCGCCGGTGGCGCACACGGTGGTCAAGACCCATCCGGAAACCGGCCGCAAGGCGCTCTACCTGGGGCAGCGGATTCGCGGCTTTGTCGGCTTCACCGAGGAAGAGAGCGCGCCGATCCTGAAGTTTCTCAACGAGCACGCGACCGGGCCCGAATTCGTCTATCGCCATCGCTGGTCGGTGAACGATCTGGTGATGTGGGACAACCGTTGCATGATGCACCTCGCACTGCCCGACTTCGACCAGACCAGAATACGGCACATGACGCGGACCTCGGTGCTGGGCGAATTGGCCGGCTATTACTACAAGGAAGAGGGTGACCTCGAACGCGAATCGATGTTGCAGGCGATCGCCTCGGTGTCCTGAACGACGCCATTCGCAGACCGGGTTCGCCCATGATCCCAGCCCCCGCTGCATTCCCCTGATATGAAAGTGTTCACCATGTTCAAACATCTGATGTCCGCTTGTGCGCTGATCTGCGCGGCCCTGGCGGCTTCGCCCGTCGCGGCGCAGGCCTACCCGACGCAAGCGGTGAAGATCATCGTCGGTTTTCCGCCCGGCGGCACCACTGATGTCATCGGCCGCCTGGTGGCGCAAGGCTTGTCGGAGGCGCTCGGCAAATCTTTTGTGGTCGACAATCGCGGTGGCGCTTCCGGCACGATTGGTGCCGGGATGGTGGCCAAGTCCGAGCCGGACGGCCACACCCTGCTGGTGGTGTCGAGCACGCACGGCACCGCGCCGACGCTCTATGCAAGCCTGCCGTATCAGGAGAAGGACCTGATTCCGGTGGCGCTGGTGGCCAGCACGCCTTACGTGTTCGTAGTGCATCCCGAGATCAAGGTCGAGACCTTTCCGCAGTTGCTGGCGCTGTTGAAACAAAACCCCGGCAAGTACAACTTCGCATCCTCCAGCCCCGGCACCGCGCAACACCTTGGCGGTGAACTGGTCAAGCGCGCCGCCGGCGTCGACATGGTGCATGTGCCCTACAAGGGCAGCGGTGCGCTGATGCCCGACCTGCTGTCGGGCCGGGTGCAGATGATGTTCGAGAATGTCGCGATCATGACCCCGCATATCCGCAAGGGCTCGCTACGGCCGCTGGCGGTATCGAGTGCCAAGCGCACCCTT
>JBEIFV010000151.1:0-14745 GCA_040382235.1 Burkholderiales bacterium | reverse complement strand
GCCGCCCTCGGCCGAGGCGCCGTTATCCGAGGCCAGCAGGATCAGCGTGTTGTCGAGTTCGCCGCGGCGCTCCAGGTCGGCGATGACGCGGCCGATGTGGTGGTCGGTCTGCTCCATGAAGCCGGCGAAGACCTCCATCTGCCGGGCGTACAGGCGCCGCTCGTCGGCCGACAGGCTGTCCCAGGCCTTGACCTGGTCGGGGCGCGGCGCGGGTTTGGTGCCAGGCGGCACGATGCCGGATTTCAGTTGCCGCGCGAATACCTGCTCGCGCCAGGCGTCCCAGCCGCAATCAAATTTGCCGCGATAGCGTTCGATCCACTCGCGCTCGACCTGATGCGGCGCATGCCCCGCGCCAAGGCAGTAGTACATGAAGAAGGGCTTTTCGGGCGCCACCGTGCGCAGGTCGACCAGATACTCGATGGCACGGTCGGCCAGGTCGGCATTCAGGTGATAGCTCTCGTCGCCGGTGAACGGCGGCGCGATGTAGTGGCTGTCGTGGATCAGGGTGGGCGACCACTGGCTGGTCTTGCCGCCGATGAAGCCGTAGTAGCGCTCGAACCCGCGCGACAGCGGCCAGCGCGCCTTCGATGCGCCGGAGGCGTATTCACCAGCCAGGGTCAGGTGCCATTTGCCGATGGCGAAGGTGGCATAGCCCTGCGCCAGCAGCATCTCTGAAAGAAAGCCGTTTTCCTTCGGCACCATGCCGTTATAGCCGGGATAGCCGGTGGCCATTTCCTGGATGATGCCCACGCCATTTGAATGATGGTTGCGGCCGGTCAACAGGCAGGCGCGGGTGGGCGAGCAGATGGCCGTGGTGTGGAAATCGCGATAGCGCAGGCCGCCTGCGGCCAGCCGGTCGAAGTTGGGCGTGGCGATGTCGGAACCGTAGCAGCCGAGTTGCGCGAAGCCGACGTCGTCCAGCAGCATCACCAGCACGTTGGGTGCGCCTGCCTTGGCCTGGATCGGCAGCGGCCAGGCGGGTTCGGAGGTGGCCGCGGTGCGCCCGATCTTGCCGGTGAAGGGCGTGCCTTCGGGGTAGGTCTTGAGGGTCTTCAAGGCAGGCTCCGGTTCATTGAACAATCACGTTGGCGGCTTTCACCGCAGCCGACCAGCGAGCATGCTCGGCGTCCAGGAAGCGGGCGAATTCTTCGATCGAACTGCCGGCCACATCCGCGCCCTGGGCGATCAGTCGTTCGGCGACATCGGGTGACTTGAGAGCGGCCACGATGTCGGCGTTGAGCTTCGCGACCACGTCCCTGGGTGTGGCCGCCGGCGCAGTGACGCCAAACCAGGCATAGGCCTCGTATTGCGGAAAGCCGGCTTCCTTGAGGGTAGGCACTTCCGCCCAGTAGGACACCCGGCGCGCCGACGAGACCGCGAGCACATTCAACTTGCCGGCCTTGACATTGGGCATCACCTCCAGGGGGCTGGCGAACATGAAGGCGATCTGCCCGCCCACCAGATCCAGCACCGCGGGGCCGCCACCCTTGTAGGGCACGTGAATCGCGTCGATGCCGGATTGCAGTCGAAACAGCTCGACCGCGAGGTGCGGCAGGCTGCCGTTGCCGGGCGTGCCGTAGGAAAGCTTGCCGGGGTCTTTTTTCACCATGGCGACGAACTCGGCCATGGTCTTGACCGGCATGCGCGCCGGATTGACCGTGACCACCAGCGGATTGGTGACCAGAAGTGTCACCGGGGTGAAGTCACGCCGGCTGTCGTAGGGCAGCTTGGGGTAGGCGTACTGCGTGATCACGAAGGGCGCCGGCGACAGCAGGATGGTGTAGCCATCGGGCGGCGACTTGGCGACGAAATCGGCGCCGATGGTAGTGGCCGCCCCCGGCTTGTTCTCGATCACCACCGGTTGGCCCCAGCGTTCGGAGAGCTTCTGGCCGACCGTGCGCGCGACCACGTCGGATTGGCCGCCGGGGGCGAAAGGGACGATGAAGCGCACCGGCTTGTTGGGGAATGATTGCGCCTGGGCTACGCCAGGGGCACATGCGATGCATGCAAGCGCTGCAACCAGCGCGCGGGTCCAAGCCATGATGTCTCCTGAAGTGGTCTGATTTGCAAGCCAATTTACGCTGCGACCGCGCCAGTGTCAATTTCGCGATGCAGCATGCCTTGACCAGGCAGGCGCGTCGCGGCAAACTCCCACGTCATGTCGATCAAGCCTATCGTCGCGCCCCGGCTGTATCAGCGCATCGCCGAAGAGATTCTGCGCCTGATCGATGGCGGCACGTTCAGGCCGGGCGGGCGATTGCCGGCTGAACGCGACCTGGCCCGCTCACTTTCCGTATCGCGCAGTTCCCTGCGCGAGGCGCTGAGCTCACTTGAGATGGCCGGTCGCGTCGAGATTCGACTGGGCTCGGGCGTCTATGTGCTGAAAGCGCGGCGCAGGAAAGCGCGGCCGGTGGTCGCCGCCCAGACCTCGCCGTTCGACGTGCTGCGCGCGCGGCTCTTGATCGAGCCCGAGGCGGCGGCGCTGGCCGCGCGCCATGCCGGTGCCGCCCAGATCAAGGCGCTGGAACGCATATTCGCGCGCCTGGCGGTGGCGATGCGCGCCAACAAGGCCTTGCCCGAAGCCGACCGCGAGTTTCATCTGGCGATCGCCCGCGCGGGTGGCAACAGCGCCATTGAGATGGTGGTCGCAAGCCTGTGGGCGCAATGGATTCATCCGCTCAGCGCACGCATGTCCGAGCTTTTCGTAACGCGCGGCCACAAGCATGACAGCATCGAGGAGCATCGCGCGGTGCTGGTGGCGATTCGCGAAGGCAATCCGGTGGCAGCGCGCCGCGCGATGCGCCGGCACTTGAGCAGTGTGGGTCGGCAACGCATGTCGTTGCCGCGCGAGACGGACGGATCGCGAGTTTGATGGTGCGTTTGAATCGACTGGCCCATCGCCGGCAAGGGCGGCGCGGCGCCGGTCTCTTGATTATTTATAATTCGGCCAGTCTGGCCAGATTTTGGGAGATCGCAGTGCACGAATCCAAGCCGGGCCGGGAAAAATGGAGACCATCGTGGCGAGCAAGTCAAGACCGCACCGGGAGGCGCGAGGGGGCGGTTTGCTGAAACACGCGCTGCAATTGCGATTTCGACCGACGTTACGCATCGATACCCGGGTTTTGAATTCCCGTACAGGAGACCGCAGACATGAGTTCGCCCGCTTGGCAACTGCAGGAAGCGAAGAACAATTTCAGCCGCCTGATCAAGCTCGCGTCAAATGGTGCCGCGCAGACCGTTACCGTACACGGCAAGCCGGCCGCCGTCATTGTTTCCGCAGCCGAGTACGAGAAGCTCACGCGTCCGGCTGCCGGCAGTCTCTCGAAACTGTTGCTCAAACCCGGCCTGGCCGGCGACGATTTCAGGATCGAGCGTGAGACGGACAGCGGCCGGGACTTGAAGTTGTGAACTGGCTGCTCGACACCTGCGTCCTTTCGGAGTATGTGAGCCGACGTCCGGCGCCGGGCGTCATTGGCTGGCTCGATTCGCAGGACGAGTCCCGGCTGTTTGTCAGCGTGATCAGTCTGGGCGAGATCGAAAAAGGCATCATCAGGGTGCGAGCGGCGGACGCACGTCGCGCGCAGAAGCTTGCGAACTGGTTTGGCCGGTTGCAAGGCCGTTTTGCCGATCGCACGCTCGTGATAGACGGCCCGGCCATGCGTGCGTGGGCGGCCTTGAGTGCGGGTGCGGAAATGGCTGGGCGGAAACTGCCGCTGATGGACGGCTTGTTGATGGCCACGGCGCAATGTCGCGGGCTTACCATCGTCACCCACAACGTGCGAGATTTCGCGCGCTATCCGGACGTGTTCGATCCGTGGACGCTATAGCGGCAAGATCTGCAACCGGAGAACCTCAACCATGAGTCTGCGACATTGGGTTCGATGGTCGGCCTTGCCCGCTCTTTGCTTCGCTTGCCCTCTGCCTTGGCAGGCGATCGCGCAGGACTACCCGTCGCGGGCATTGAAGATAATTGCGCCGTATCCAGCGGGCGGATCTGTGGACCTGCCGGGGTGCGCTTTCACGGAAAGTATGCAGGCAGCACTGGGCCGGCCGATCGTGGTCGAGAAACGCACCGGCGCAAGCGGCGTGATTCTCCATCAGGCTATCGCGCGCGTCGGCAGATGGCTACACCAACGGCTTTTCTGGCACTTTGCCGCTGGTGCTCGCGCCCCAACGCCTTGGTCAATCTGGTAGTGCGTGACGCCGGCGCCAAGCTACGCTTCGCCGCCCTGGGCGCCGAGCTCGGGCAATCCACACCTGACAGTTGCGCGGCCATGGTGCAGGGGCAATTGCCGTTCTGGGGCAGGATGTTCGGTGACTAGCAGCCTGTCGGACTTAGGAAACGTCGGCTGCAAATCGGCCGCAGCGGTCCATTTTTCACCGTCTTCTTGGCCCATAGCTGGGCTATGGGCCTTCGAATCCCGCCAAAACTGTCCTCGCTGGGGCCAATTTTCGCTCTCGACGCCCTAAGTCCGACAGGCTGCTAGGGCATCAAGCCGGAGTAAGGGCTGCGGGCCACCGGGGCGCCGCAGGAGCGGCGATGCCGGGGATTCGGCGCAAACCTGCCTGACTATATGTCCCCGCCGTTGGACGTTCGATCATGCCCACTCTTGCGACCCTGGAACGCTTCGTCGCCCGCGTCGAACAGAATGCCCACGTCGAGGCTATCGCCGAGTTCTACACGCCAGACGCCGGCATGCAGGAGAACCAGGGCGTGCCGCGCCGCGCTCGCGACGCGCTGATGGCCACCGAGCAAAAAGTCATGGCACGCGCCAGTTCGCTCGCCTCGCAGTGCGTGCGGCCGGTGTTTGTAAGCGGAGAACGGGTAGTGATCCGCCGGATCTTCAACTTCCAGTGGCGCGATGGCACCTCGACGCGTATGGAAGAGCTCGCCTACCAGCGCTGGGAAGGCGAGCAGATTGCCGAGGAAGCGTTCTTCTACGATCCGGCGCAGCGCGCGGCCGGCAAAGCCAAAGAGGACTCAATCTCGTAATCCTCGATCATATCGGCCTGCCCTTGAGCGACTGCGCGGCGGGCAGGACCTTCTGCGCCGCAGCGCAGGCGTTTGGCTGATAAGCTCTCGTCCCGATTTTGCCGATTCAATCAAGGAATCTCCGCATGAACGATCTTTTTTCCCTCAAGGGCCGGGTGGCGCTCGTCACCGGCGGCTCGCGCGGCATCGGCCGGATGATCGCCGCCGGCTTTGTCGCCCAGGGCGCGCGGGTCTACGTGTCTTCCCGCAAGGCCGAAGCCTGCCAGGCCACTGCCGCCGAACTGTCGGCAGGCGGCGAATGCATCGCCTTGCCGGCCGACGTATCGACGCTGGCCGGTGCGCAAGCGCTGGCCCATGCGTTCGCCGCGCGCGAACCGGCGCTCGACATCCTGGTCAACAACGCCGGCGCCGCCTGGGGCGAGTCCTTCGACACTTTCCCCGAAAAAGGCTGGGACAAGGTGGTCGATCTCAACATGAAGGCGCCGTTCTTCCTGACGCAGGCCTTGATCGGCTCCTTGCGCGCGGCGGCGCGCACGCGGGTGGCCAAGGTGATCAACATCGTCTCGATCGACGGCATTTCGGTCAATCAATGGGAAACCTATTCCTACGCGGCCAGCAAGGCCGGGCTGATTCACCTCACCAAGCGCATGTCGCTTGCGCTCATCAAGGACAATATCGCGGTCAGTGCGATCGCGCCCGGCGCTTTCGCTTCGGAGATGAACCGCGATGCGCGGGATAACGCCGCCGAGGCGGTCAAGCGCATACCCGCCGGGCGCATCGGAGTCGATGAGGACATGGCCGGTGCGGCGATCTATCTGGCCTCGCGCGCCGGCGACTACGTGGTGGGCGCAACCCTGGTGGTCGATGGCGGCATCACACTGGCGCGCGGCTAAAGCAACCGGGTCACATTCACACAAGGGGGTAAACATCATGGCAGGCGTGAAACGCGAGCGCGACGGCGCGGTAGGAATTCTGACCCTGGACGAACCGGCGAGCTTGAATGCCATGACGCCCGATCTGTTGGTCGACCTCGCGGCGGCGATCGCCGAGATGAGCGCGGACACCGGCGTGCGTGCGCTGGTATTGACCGGCGCCGGGCGCGGCTTTTGTTCCGGTCAGAATCTCAAGGCCTTCCAGGCCCTGGGTGACGACATTGCCGCCGGCGTGATGAAGCTTTACTGGCCGGCCTTCAATGCGCTGCGCACCTGCCGGGTGCCGGTGGTGGTGGCGGTCAATGGCGTGGCCGCCGGTGGCGGCTTTTCGCTTGCCATGGCCGGCGACATGATGGTGGCTGCCAGGAGCGCCAGCTTCATCCAGGTGTTTTCGCGCATCGGCCTGGTGCCCGATCTCGGCTCCACCTGGCTGTTGCCGCGCCTGATCGGGCGTCAACGCGCGCTGGAACTGATGTTGCTCAATGAACCGATCACGGCCGAAAAGGCGATGCAATGGGGCTTGGTGCGCGAGGTATTCGACGACGCGCAGTTGCGCGCCGGCGCGCTGGCGCTGGCAGGCAAACTGGCTACTGGTCCGACTCTTGCGTTGGTCGCAACGCGGCAATTGCTGGAAGCCAGCGAACAGGCCACCTATGAAGAGCAATTTCGGCGCGAGATCGAGATGCGGGCCAAGATCCGCATGAGCGCCGATGCGCTCGAAGGCCGCGCCGCATTTGTTGAAAAGCGCCCGGTGCGTTTCACCGGGCTTTGAGTCGCTTCGGTCAAGCGGCGGACGACATCGCGCACCTGGCATGGCCGCCTGGGTGTGATGGTGGCGCCCGTGATCGCCTGGCCGTCGATTGGTGATATCTTCAATGACACTCGCAGTAAAACCTCGGAGAAATCTGCAATGAAACTGAATATTGGCCTGAATATCGGGCGCCTCGCGGCATTGATCGTGCTGGGCCTGATGACCCTGCAAGCTGCCCAGGCACAAAGCAAGACCCGCCTGCAAACCATCCTGGAACGCGGCACCCTGCGCGTGGGCACCACCGGCGACTTCAACCCGATGTCGATCAAGGACCCGGCCACCAATTCCTACAAGGGCTTCGACATCGATGCGATGGAGCAACTGGCCAAGGACCTGGGCGTGAAGATCGAATGGGTGCCAGCCGAATGGGCCACGCTGGTGGCCGGCATCACCGCTGACCGCTACGACATTTTTTCCGGCGCTTCGCTCAACATGGCGCGCGCCAAGGTGGTCGGCTTCAGCGCCCCTTACCTCGAGGCCGGCACCATGCCGCTGGTGCAAAAAGCCGGTGCCGCCAAGTTCAAGACCTGGAACGACATCAACAAGAAGGGTGTGACCGTGGCGGTGCTGCTGGGCACGGTGTTCGAGGAACAGGCACGCCAGCATTTTCCCTTGGCCACCATCAAGGCGATCGAAAAGCCGGCCACCGGCTACCAGGAAGTGCTGGCCGGTCGTGCACAGGTCACCATCACCAGCAACATCGAGGCCGGCACTTTGATGAAGACCTATCCGCAACTGACCATCGTGGGCAGCACCGGCGAAATGCGCAACAAGCGGCCATTCGCCTTCCCGCTGCCGCAAAACGAGGTGGTGTGGGTGAATTTCGTCAACAACTGGGTGGCGCTGAAAAAGTCCGAAGGCTTCTTCGATACCCTTGAAGCCAAGTGGCTGTCCGCGAAATAAGGCAATCGCCGGGGCGGTCCGCGGGGAACACGAGCCGCCTTTGCAGCGTGCTGATTTGAATGCAGGCTTGTATTCGGGAGTCCGTAGCACAGGGACTTGTCCGGCGATTTCAAGGCCGCTGATCGGGATGACGAACGCCTTGCGCACGGCCGCACTCGCGGCATTGCTGCTGTCGGTAGTGCTACTCGCCGGTTGCGGCGCTCCGCAGACCTATCAGTGGGGCTGGTATGTGCTCGACCCCAGCCTGCCCAAGGGTGCGGCCAACATCCGTTTCATGCTGACCGGCTTGTGGCTGACCATCAGCCTTTCGGTCAGCGCCATCGCTGTCGCGGTATTGATCGGTATGTTGGTGGCCTTGGCCGGGCTGTCGCAAAGCCGCCTGTTGCGCGGCTTCAACCGGGTCTATGTCGAATGCTTTCGCGCCGTGCCGCTGCTGGTGCTGCTGCTGTGGGTCTATTACGGCCTGCCGGTGGTCACCGGCCTGCAGTTCGGCACCTTCGTCGCCGGCCTCATCACCCTGGCCTTGTCCGACAGCGCATTCGAAGCCGAGATTTTTCGCGCCGGCATCCAGTCGGTGCCGCGCGGCCAGAGAGAGGCGGCGCAGACCCTCGGACTGTCGCGCTGGAAAGCCTTTCGCTTCATCGTGTTTCCGCAGGCGATCCGCACCATCCTGCCGGCGCTGGGCAACCAGTTCGTCTATGTGCTCAAGATGTCTTCGCTGGTGTCGGTGGTGGGCCTGCAGGAACTCACGCGGCGCGCCAACGAACTCAATGTCACCGAATACCGGCCGCTGGAGATCTACAGCTTCCTGGTGCTGGAGTACCTGGCCCTGATCCTGGTGGTTTCCTGGGGCGTGCGGCGCCTGGAGCGACGCTTGAGCGCCGGGCGGTGAGCTGAAATCCGGCTGCCGGCGCGCGACCCGGCGCCACCCTTAGTGATTGAGGATGCGCCCGAGAAATTCGCGGCAGCGCTCGGTTTTAGGGGCGCTGAAAAACTCGGTCGGCGCTGCGCGTTCGATGATCCTGCCGCGATCCATGAAGATCACGCTGTCGGCCACCTTGCGCGCGAAGCCCATTTCGTGGGTCACGCAAATCATGGTCATGCCGTCGCGCGCCAGATCGGCCATCACGTCCAGCACCTCGCCGATCATTTCCGGATCGAGCGCCGAGGTCGGCTCGTCGAACAACATGATGCGCGGCTTCATGCACAGCGAGCGGGCGATCGCCACCCGCTGCTGCTGGCCACCCGAGAGCTGGCCCGGGTACTTGTCGGCCTGTTCGGGAATATGCACCCGCGCCAGGTACTGCAGCGCCAGTTCGCGCGCGGCGTCCGGCGCCATGCCGCGCACCTGAATCGGCGCCAGCGTCAGGTTTTGCATCACCGTCAGGTGCGGGAACAGGTTGAATTGCTGGAACACCATGCCGACTTCGCTTTGCGCGCACGCGCGGCTGGCGCTGTCGTCAGTCAATTCAAAGCCGTCGACCACGATGCGGCCCTGCTCATGACGCTCAAGCTGGCTGATGCAGCGGATCAGTGTGGATTTGCCGGAACCCGAGGGGCCGCAGATCACCACCTTCTCGGCGGCGGCAACCCGCAGATCCACGCCATCGAGCGCACGGAAGCTGCCGAACGATTTGCAGACGCCGCTCATTTCGATCATCGCCGGAGCCGCGGCCACAGCCGTCATGCCGCCTTCGCTTGCAACCGCCATTCGATCCTTCCCGCGAGGCTCAAGCGCGAATTCGCAGCCCTCTCCCGCATCGTATTATAGGGGCCGGAAATTCACCACATCATGCGACTGTCACTCGCCACCTGGAACGAAGTCGAGGCCTACCTGACCCGCTCACGCGGCGTGGTGGTGCCGATCGGCTCGACCGAACAACACGGGCCGCAGGGCCTGATCGGCACCGACGCCTACACCGCCGAGGCGGTGGCGCACGGTCTGGGCGAGCGTGCCGACGCGCTCGTGACGCCAACCCTGGCACTCGGTGTCGCGCAGTTCAACCTTGCGTTCCCGGGCACCATCTCGCTGCGCGCTGCCACCCTGATGGCGGTGATCGAGGATCTGGTGCTGTCGCTTACGCGCCAGGGCTTCGAGCGCTTCTACTTTGTCAATGGCCACGGTGGCAACATCGCGCCGGCGCGCGCCGCCTTCCAGGACATCTACGCGCGCTGGATCCTGGGCGAGCGCGCCGGCCAGGCGCCACGCTGCCGGCTGCGCAGCTGGTGGGAATATCCGCAAGCCGACCGATTGCGGCGTGAGCTGTATGGCGCCGGCGAAGGCATGCATGCCACGCCTAGCGAGATCGCACTGACCCAGCACACGTTGCCGGCCTCGCGGCGCGCGGCGGCGGCAGCCGCGCCGGCGCCGCTGGACCCTGCGTTTCTGCGCGATCATGGCGGCGATAATCACTGGGACGCGCAGTCCCATCGCGCCGCGTTTCCGGATGGCCGGGTCGGCTCGGATTCGGCGCTGGCACATCCCGAGCATGGCGCCGCGCTGCTGGAGGCGGCGATCGCCGGCGCCTGCGCGGACTACCAGGCATTCCTGGTTGAAGCATGATTTTCTACGCCACCGCATTGTCCGGCTATAGCGCCAAGGTGCGCATCGTGCTCATCGCCAAAGGCGTGAGCTACGGAGAGCGCGAACCGCCGGACGGCTACCGTTCCGCGGCCTATCGCGCGCTGGTGCCGATGGGCACCTTGCCGGCGTTAGATGATGATGGCTTCGTGCTGTCGGAGTCCGAGGCGATCAACGAATACCTTGAGGAGCGCTTTCCCGCGCCGCCACTGCTGCCGGCAACGCCGGCGGCACGGGCGCATGTGCGCGTTCTTGCTCGCTTTCACGATCTATATCTGGAGCCGCCGGTACGGGCCTTGTTTCCGCACGTGAGCCCGTTGCGGCGCGACCCTGCGGTGGTCGCCGCGCGCATGGCCGAGTTGCAGCAACGCATCAATCAACTTGCGACGCTGGCCAAGCCGGCGCCGTACCTCGCAGGCGAAAGCCTGAGCCTGGCCGATTGTGGTTTCGCGGTGACCCTGCCCCTGGCCGAGATGCTGGCCGCGGCGCTGGGTGAAACGCTGGCGTTGCCACGGGCAATCGCGCAATGGCAGGCCCTGTTGGCACGCCATGTGGCCGTCGAGAGCGCGCTCTCCGCCTGGCGACCCGCCACTGTGCAATGGATCGCCGCGCGCCTGGCCGCCACCACTTGAAAGGAACGCAGATGAAAGACCGCAGCAGCTACAGCCCGCTACTACATCCCGACTGGGAGTATGTCGAAAAGGTTTCGCTTGAACAGATGACGCCGGCGGAATGGGACTTGCTGGATCGCCAGCGCGCGCAGTACCACCCCGAGCAGCAGGCGCGCCAGGTGCTGCGCATGCTCGAAGGCTCGAAGGACGACCCGAGCATCGGCTACATGGTCAACAACTATCGCCACAGCCTGCAGTCGGCCACCATGGCGCTGCGTGATGGTCTGTCCGAAGAGGATGTGGTGGTGTGCCTGTTGCATGACATCGGCTTCATCGCCTGCCCGAGCATGCATGGTGCCTTTGCGGCGGCGCTGATGGGCGCCTACATCTCGGATCGCAACTACTGGATGCTGCATCGCCATGGAGTGTTCCAGAACGTGCATTCGCCGGGCCTGTTGCGGGTCGATCACAACGAGCGTGAGCGCTGGCGCGGTCACCCGCATTTCGAATGGGCGGCAACCTTTGTCGACAAGTACGATCAGGCCGCCGCCGATCCGCACTATGAATGCGCACCGCTTGCCAGTTTCGAACTGATGGTGCAGCGCCTGTTCGCGCGCAACCCGCAGCCACGCTATCCCGATGACTGAACAATACACTCCCACCCCGCAAGGACAAGCAAAACATGAGCAGCTGGATTCGCATGATCGCGATCGAGGACGCCGTCGGCGTTCTCAAGGAGATGTACCGCAAAGTGACCACGCCGCATGGCACGGTGGACAACGTGATGCGCGCCCACAGCCTGCGCCCGCACACCATGGAAGGCCACCTGGCGCTGTACCGCAGCGTGCTGCACAACCCGGAAAACACCCTGCCGTTCTGGTTTCTCGAGGTGGTGGCGTCCTACGTCAGCATGACCAACAACTGCGCCTACAGCCTGGCCCATCATTTCACCAATGCACGGCGCCTGATCGCCAATCGCGAGCGTTCCGAGCGGATCCGCGCCGCACTCGAAGCGGCACGGCCCGAGCAGGCCTTTGCCGGCAAAGAGCTTGCCTTGCTGATCTATGCACGCAAGCTCACCGCGGAGGTAGGGCGCATGGAGAAGGCCGATATCGATGCCCTGCATGCGGCCGGCTGCGACGATGGCGAGATACTGGAGGTCAACCAGGTGTGCGCCTATTTCAATTATTCGAATCGCCTGCTCAACGGCCTGGGTGTCACAACAGAGGGCGACGTGATTGGCTACTACTCCGAAGACGACAAGTCGGGAGGCGCCTCGTGAGCGGCGCGACAGCGCGGCAGATCGGCATCGACGAGATTCCGGTGATCGATCTGGCGCCCTTGGCCAGCGGTCGACGCGAGGATGTCGCGCAGGTGGGGGCGGCGATGCGCGCGGCGGCCGAGCGCATCGGCTTTTTCTATGTGCGCAACCACAGTATCGACTCGGGCCTGATAGGCCAGGTCGACGCTCTGGCACGGCGTTTCTTCGCCCGCCCGCTGGAAGAGAAACTGCAGGTCAAGCCGATCGATCGCCATCGTGGCTTTCTGCAGGTAGGGCAGGCCAAGATGTACGACAAAGCCAAAGTCGATCTCAAGGAAAGCTACATCTGGGGCGTGGATTTCGCCACCGACGACCCGGACTATCTGGCGGGCAACCGCATGATCGGCCCGAATCGCTGGCCGGCTTACATGCCCGAGATGCGCCCGCTGCTCAATACCTATCTGGCCGCGGCGCACGATTGTGCGCGCACCATGTTGCGCGCGCTCGCGCTAAGCCTTGGTGCTGCCGAAGATACCTTCGTGCGCCGTTACGACAAGCCGATTTCACGCGCCTCGCTGATCTATTACCCGCCGCAGGACCCGCAGGCCAGCGAGCAGCAGTACGGCGTGGCGCCGCATACCGACTACGGTGTGCTGACCCTGTTGCACCAGGATCAGGTCGGCGGCCTCCAGGTAGCCACGCGCAAAGGCGAGTGGGTCACCGCGCACCCGATTGCCGGCACGCTGGTGGTCAACTCCGGTGATCTGCTGGGGCGCTGGACCAATGACCGTTTCAAATCCAACGCGCATCGCGTGGTCAACAACTCCGGCCGCGAGCGCCTGTCGATCGCGGTGTTTGCCGACCCCGATTTCGATACGGTGATCGAGCCGGTGGTGCAGTCGGGCGAGGCGGCGAAGTATGGGCCGGTGGCTTGCGGCGACTACATTCTGGGGCGGCTGGATCGCGCGTTTGCGTATCGCAAGAAGGAGTGAGGCGCCTGGCCGCGCATCATTGCCGTTCGACCCCGGCTATTGGTAGGCCGAATCGTGATCTGGATGCAAGGAGACACATCGCATGAAATTGCCATCCCGATATGCCACCGCTCGGAATTTGCGCGTGACGCGGATGCTGTAGAGGCGCAGCTTGCCCGCACCAGTGCGCGTCTGGATCGCTTCCCAGTGCAGGCCCTTGTCGCGATAGACCTGATCCCACGTCATCCGGACAATTCTCCCGAATGTGGCGAGCAGGGCTACCTGCTCCGCCGCTTCCAGATCGAACAGACCTTCCTGAAACGTTTCGAGGTTGAGGTCGATCTGCACCAATCGGCTCATACGGCCGCTTTTTTCCTCGTGGACGCTTGCGTCTTGCGTTTTCCCAGAAGACGCTTTTCAAGCAAAGCAAGGTCGGTATCGCGCGCCGGGGTGCGCGCAGCCAGTTCAAGCCCGCGGTCCAGCAGTTTCGTGGCCGCAGGCGTGTGCAGCCATTTCTCATTGTCAGGAATGAATTGACCGAGCTTGAGCATCCAGACGCCAGGCTCTGTTTGATCAAGCATCACCAAGCGCCCGGCGAACTCCTTTCCCAAGGTGATTTGGCCATTGCTGCCAACCGATTTAACGATCATTTGAATGGTTCCGAAAAACGTGTAGTCGTGCAGCACTATAGCACGCGAATTTGCAAAGGTGTTGTACGCAATGTTCAAACAAGGCGTTGACTACGAGCTGCCGGCAGATTCGGAGCAACAATCAGCCGCATGCACGATGTGAAACGCTTGCATCCACCACCAAGAAACACTTGCAAATTCCAGAGGGATGTTCAGGCTCGATTTGTCTTGCGTATTTGAAATTTCAATTCGACCCTGGCCCATTTGACGCTCCTGGCGTCGAGTTCCTGGCCGCGGCCCAGGGCATCGAGTTTCTGCGGCCACTGCGCAGCTCGGCCGCGCTCGAAGAGGTGCATGCGTTGCTGCGCGCCCGGGTGCCGGCGATGGGGGAGGACCGCTATCTCGCGCCCGATATCGAGCATGCGAGTGCGCTGGTGCGTGGTGGGGCTTTGTCGCGGATTTTTCGCGCATTGCCGGATTTGCCGAAGCTATGGATTCCCGTTTGAGGAAATACTGAACGAGGCCATGGCGTTCGCACTGCGCAACCGCGATGGATAGGAAATGCAATGGCCTTTCGGGGGCTATGGCTGACGCCGGGTGCAGCCGTCAATCGCAGAGTTCGGGCCGGCATGGGGCGTGGGTCGCGATTTGCAGAAAGGCCCCGCCGAACAGCATTGCAAGTACTGTCCAGTCATCAGGCACGAGCTGTCCCTCCGCACCTACCAGGCGATGCGCTGATCGAACTCGATCTCCGGTGCGCTCTGGGCTGACGAATCCCACTGAGGATCGTTGCGCACTTCCGCCGCCTCTGCCGCTTCCCACAGCGATGGCCCACGCGCTGGGGCGACGCGTGGTGGCTGGGTGGATTCGCCGATGTGATTGAGAATCTTCCCCACGGTGCCGGCATCGTTGATGCAGGCGATGATCCGCATCTGGCCGTGACAGATCGGGCACAGCAGGGGGAACGCCTCATAGATTCTCGCCAGCAGCATGGCCCACAGATACCGGGCCGCGGCACGATGACGGGGCTCTTCGCCGGTTGCGGCAGAAGTC